>NZ_JAWOTP010000010.1:0-168127 GCF_033338935.1 Vibrio sp. Vb0598
GATGTAGCGGTTCGCAACGCGAACGACGGTATCTCGATTGCACAAACTGCTGAAGGTGCAATGAATGAGACCACTAACATTCTTCAACGTATGCGTGACTTGTCTCTGCAATCAGCAAACGGTTCAAACTCGAAAGCAGAACGTGTTGCGATTCAAGAAGAAGTGACCGCACTCAACGACGAACTAAACCGCATTGCAGAAACAACCTCTTTCGGTGGGAACAAGCTGCTAAACGGTACTCACGGTGCGAAATCGTTCCAAATCGGTGCGGATAACGGCGAAGCGGTAATGCTTGAGCTAAAAGACATGCGCTCAGACAACAAAATGATGGGCGGTGTAAGCTACCAAGCAGAAAGCGGTAAAGGTAAAGATTGGAACGTTGCCCAAGGCAAGAATGACCTAAAAATCAACCTAACGGACAGCTACGGCCAAGAGCAAGAAATCAACATCAGCGCAAAAGCGGGTGACGATATCGAAGAGCTTGCGACTTACATTAACGGCCAAACTGACCTAGTGAAAGCATCAGTAGACCAAGATGGTAAACTGCAAATCTTCGCAGGCAACAACAAAGTTGAGGGCGAGGTCGAGTTTTCAGGCGGTCTATCTGGTGAACTAGGTCTGGGCGAAGGCAAAAAAGTAACGGTAGATACTATCGACGTAACCTCAGTTGGTGGCGCACAAGAATCTGTTGCTATCATCGATGCGGCACTGAAATACGTAGATAGCCACCGCGCAGAGCTGGGTGCTTTCCAGAACCGTTTCAACCACGCAATCAGCAACTTGGACAACATTAACGAGAACGTGAATGCGTCGAAGAGCCGTATCAAAGATACAGATTTCGCGAAAGAAACGACGGCAATGACCAAATCACAAATTCTATCGCAAGCGTCAAGCTCAATTCTAGCGCAAGCGAAACAAGCGCCTAACTCAGCGCTAAGTCTGCTAGGTTAATCAATTTAACAAAGCAAGAAACCAAAGCCAGGCTCATCCCTGGCTTTTTGCTTATTGGCTATAACGATTCAGATGTGTCCTGACAGTATGTTCGATAAGGCATTCATATCGATTAGATGATCTCTTTAAATTCCAATGTTTCTGCGATGGTGGCGCAGAGACACCTGAGTCAAGCAGCTGCGCAAAATGTTGAGTCACAACGCAACCTAACTTCGGGATTTCGAATCAACTCGGCGAGCGATGATGCGGCAGGTTTACAGATATCGAATACTCTCCATGTACAAGCGAGAGGGCTTGATGTCGCCTTAAGAAATGCACACGACGCTTTTTCTGTTGCTCAAACAGCGGAGGGAGCATTGCACGAAAGCAGTGACATATTGCAACGCTTACGCTCTCTGGGGCTTCAAGCAGCAAACGGCAGTTATGACTCAAGTGATCGGCAAAGTATTCAATATGAGGTCGTAGCGCTGCAAGATGAGCTTGATCGTGTCGCGATCACGACAACATTTGCGGATAAAAACCTGTTTGATGGATCTTACGGTTCACAAAGTTTCCATATTGGCGCGAACGCTAATTCAATCTCTTTGACGTTACGTAACATGCGTAGCCATATCCCAGAGATGGGAGGGCAGCATTATGTTGGTGATGCGGTCGATAAAGATTGGCGAGTCACTAAAGATAACCAAACCCTAAAAGTCGAATACCAAGACAGTAAAGGGCAAACCCAAACGGAATCCATTGGACTCAAATTGGGTGACCGTATAGAACAGGTCGCCACTTACATCAATGCTCAACAATCGATAGTGAATGCTTCAGTAACGGAAAACAACGAACTGCAATTCTTCGCTTCTACGATGAAGGCGCCAGAGGGTGTGGTTCTCGATGGGAGTTTAGCGGATGAGCTTGATGTGAGCGCTGGTCAATTAGTCACAATGGATGACATCGATATGTCGACGGCAGGTAAGGCGCAGCTTTCAATTGGGGTGATTGATGCAGCAATTAAGTATGTTGATTCGCACCGGAGTGAAATTGGCAGCTTTCAGAACCGTGTAAACGGCTCGATGGATAACTTAAATACTGTGAATCGGAGTGTTACAGAATCCAAGAGTCGAATAAGAGATACAGACTTCGCAAGAGAATCTACGGAAATGGTGCGTTCTCAAGTGCTCCAAGATGCGACAACAGCATTATTGGCTCAGGCAAAGCAAAGGCCGAGTTCGGCACTTGGATTACTTAGCTGAGCGGATTTCATTGATGTAAGTCGATCAGAAACAAAATTTCAGGTAATAAAAAACGCTGCCAATGGCAGCGTTTTTTCGTGTTCGATTAAGTAAAAATTACTTAGTTACACGTAGAACTGGAGTTTCACCAACAGTTACAGAACCAGAAAGCTTGTTTAGCTCTTTGATTTCGTCCATGTTAGAGATAACAACTGGAGTTAGCGTTGACTTCGCTTTCTCTTCTAGAAGAGCTAGATCGAATTCAATTACAGTGTCGCCAGCTTTAACAGTTTGACCTTCTTCAGCGATACGCGTGAAGCCTTCGCCTTTTAGTTCAACTGTGTCGATACCGAAGTGAACGAAAAGCTCAACACCGTCGTCAGACTCGATAGAGAACGCGTGGTTAGTTTCGAAGATCTTACCGATAGTACCGTTTACAGGAGCTACCATTTTGTTGCCTGCTGGCTTGATAGCAATACCGTCACCAACGATTTTCTCAGCGAAAACAACATCTGGCACGTCTTCGATGTTTACAATCTCACCAGAAAGTGGCGCGATGATTTCGATAGCACCAGCGTCAGCGCTGTCATCAGATACAAGCTTCTTAAGTTTGTCAAACAGACCCATTGTGTCATGCTCCTAAGGTTTGGTTTTATTCTGTCGAATTATAGTATACCAATATAGCTCATTAGACGACTTTTTTCGCCGTCTAATGGCCATTAAGTATTGAATTACTTGGTACTACCGATTACTGAGCTTTCTCAGCAATAAACTTTTCTACCACGGCTTCGATTTCTTCTGCTGTCGGTAGAGAAAGGGCTTCTTCAGCCATTGCTTTCACTTCTGCGAAGTTAGAGTTACGAACTACTTTCTTCACTTTAGGGATTGAAATGCCGCTCATTGAGAACTCGTCCAGACCCATACCTAGAAGTAGAAGTGTTGCACGCTCGTCACCTGCAAGTTCACCACACATACCAGTCCATTTACCTTCTGCGTGAGAAGCGTCGATAACTTGCTTGATCACAGTAAGTACAGCAGGTGATAGTGGGTTGTATAGGTGAGAAATCATCTCGTTACCACGGTCAACCGCTAGTGTGTACTGAGTTAGGTCGTTTGTACCGATAGAGAAGAAAGATACTTCCTTCGCTAAGTGGTGTGCGATCGCAGCAGCAGCAGGAGTTTCAACCATAACACCGATTTCGATGTTTTCGTCGAACGCGTGGCCTTCAGCGCGTAGCTCTTCTTTGTACTCTTCGATCGCTTTCTTAAGCTCACGGATTTCTTCGACAGAGATGATCATTGGGAACATGATACGCAGTTTGCCGTGTGCAGAAGCACGTAGAATGCCACGTAGCTGATCACGAAGGATTTCACGACGATCTAGACTGATACGTACAGCGCGCCAGCCTAGGAATGGGTTCATCTCTTTTGGAAGATCCATGTATGGGAGATCTTTATCGCCGCCGATATCCATAGTACGGATGATCACAGCTTGACCGTTCATTGCTTCCGCAACTTCTTTGTACGCTTGGTACTGTTCTTCTTCAGTTGGTAGCGCAGTACGGTCCATAAATAGGAATTCAGTACGGTACAGACCAACACCTTCACCGCCGTTACGAAGGATACCGTCACAGTCTTTCACTGTACCGATGTTACCGCAAACTTCTACACGGTGACCGTCAGTCGTTTCTGCGTGTAGGTCTTTCAGTTTCGCTAGCTCTTCTTTTTCAGCTAGGAATGCTGCTTTAACCGCTTTCGCTTCTTCTAGCTCAGCTTCTGATGGGTTAACAACAATCTTGTTGTTCATTGCGTCAAGAATCAGCATGTCGCCATTCTTAACTTTCTTCGTGATGTCGTTAGTACCAACGATAGCTGGAAGCTCGAGTGAGCGAGCCATGATTGAAGTGTGAGATGTACGACCGCCGATATCACAAGCAAAACCAAGCACGTAGTCTAGGTTGATTTGTGCAGTTTCAGATGGCGTTAGGTCGTAAGCAACAAGAATTACTTCTTCGTTGATATCGCTAAGCGAAACAATGTTGATGCCTAGTGCGTTCTTAACAAAACGAGAACCGATATCGCGGATGTCAGTTGCACGCTCTTTTAAGTATTCGTCGTCTAGAGACTCAAGAGCACATGCTTGCTCTTCGATCACTGAGTGGATAGCGTGATCAGCAGTCATCTTGTCGTTTTTGATAAGTGCTAGGATTTCCTCTTCTAGCTCTTCGTCTTCAAGAAGCATGATGTGACCTTCAAAGATCGCTTCTTTTTCTTCGCCAAACGTTTCAAGCGCTTTTTGCTTGATAGTTTCTAGCTGAGCTGCAGATTTGTTACGAGCGTCAAAGAAACGCTGAACTTCAGCTTCTACTTGATCGTCAGAAATAGTGTTTGTGTTTAGGACAATTTCATCTTCTTGAAGTAGTAGTGCTTTACCGATTGCAATACCAGGAGATGCTAGGATGCCTGAAATCATAGCCTTACCTTAAGTTTGGTCAACTTTATAAAACGGGAGAATAATGGGTGCGCTAACGAATAGTTTTAGCTTAGTTTTGAGCCTATTTCCAACGAAGCCATTTTGCTTTCACAAAATGGCTTCTGGAGTAGGAGACCGGATTAGTGTAGTTGGTCCATTAGAGCAACTAGGTGGTCAACTGCTTGCTGAGCTTGTGGGCCTTCAGCAGAAATAGTAACTTGAGTACCTTTTACTAGGCCTAGTGTTTGTAGTTTGAACAGGCTCTTAGCGCTAGCGCTTTTACCGTTAGAAGTCACAGTGATGTCTGCGTCGAATGCTTTTGCTTCTTTAACAAACTGTGCAGCTGGACGAGTGTGAAGGCCGTTTTCTGCTGTGATTTCTACTTGCTTCTCGTACATGTGATATACCCCAATAAATGTATTTTTTTGTTAGTTTGTGACCAGATTTTAGCTTAACTGCTTTACATCTTGTGCGCTAGCACGGGAAGAGTTCAAAGCGCGTCAGTTCTGATACTAGTCAAAAGTTTGGTAACTACGCAACTGTTTGCGTGCGTAATCACTTTGAAACCTTTTTGTGTTCTGCTTCTTTATTTTGAAGCTAGAAATAAAACACCCTGATATTACCAAAGGTAGGGCAGGGATCAACAAAAAAGCCCCTAAACGGGGCTTTTTTAAACTAAAAATTGATTTGAACACATATTATTGTTGGTTCTCTTTTTCGGTAAAGATACCTGCAAAGAGTGCTGTACTTAGGTAACGCTCACCGGAACTTGGCAAGACAGTTACAATTGTTTTTCCTTCAAATTCAGGTAGTTCCGCAAGTCGGTTCGCTGCAACAACCGCTGCGCCAGATGAGATACCAGCTAGGATACCTTCCTCTTCCATTAGGCGACGAGCCATCTCAATCGCTTCTTCTGAGGTAACTTGCTCAACACGGTCAATAATGTCTAAATCGAGGTTACCAGGGATGAAACCAGCACCGATACCTTGAATTTTGTGTGGGGCAGGTTGGATTTCTTCGCCAGCAAGTGCTTGTGCAATAACCGGAGACTCTGCTGGCTCAACTGCAACAGAAGTGATGGCTTTGCCTTTTTCACCTTTGATGTAACGGCTTGTACCTGTGATAGTACCGCCCGTACCAACACCAGCAACGAATACGTCGATTTCACCGTCTGTCGCTTCCCAAATCTCAGGGCCCGTAGTCTTTTCGTGGATTTCTGGGTTCGCTGGGTTGTCAAATTGTTGAAGAAGTAGGTACTTCTCAGGGTTGCTTGCTACGATTTCTTCTGCTTTAGCAATCGCCCCTTTCATGCCTTTCGCCGCTTCAGTCAGCTCAAGGTTCGCGCCTAGTGCTTTTAGTAGCTTACGGCGTTCTAGGCTCATTGATTCAGGCATGGTCAATGTTAGCTTGTAACCGCGAGCAGCCGCTACGAATGCTAGAGCAACACCTGTGTTACCACTGGTAGGTTCTACAAGCTCTACACCTGGCTTAAGAAGCCCCGCTTTCTCTGCTTCCCAAATCATGTTTGCACCGATACGGCACTTAACACTGAAGCTAGGGTTACGCGCTTCAATTTTCGCGAGAACTTTGCCTTTACTTACTTTGTTTAGACGAACGAGAGGTGTATTACCAATAGTAAGAGAGTTATCTTCGTAGATTTTGCTCATAGTGATGTTCCTTCATTACACGTTGTGTGAATATGGATAGAAGAATATGCGGTATGAAAAAAAGGGAAAAGGATTAAAAAGTTATATCTTATTAGGTTGGCCCAGAACTTGATAAAAGAAAAGGGAAAAGCTGGCGCTGATCCCTTTCCTTAATCTCTAATCGACTATCGTTGGTGCTTAAACTCCGCGACCCACATAGCGGTTGCACCACATATTGCTACAGGCATGACAATGAGGTTCAAAATTGGGATCGTCGTAAATACAGACACCAATACCCCAAAGCCATAGGCCTTACCTTGCTTTTGTTTCAATTTGTAACGCATGTCGTTAAATGGAATTTTATGGTTATCAAACGGGTAGTCACAATATTGAATCGCGAGCATCCAGGCGGTAAAGATAAACCATAAAAATGGGCCTACTGTTTGTCCAAGGGCAGGGATGAGCAATAATAGGAATAGGCCTATTGCTTTAGGTAATATGTAAAGGAGCTTTCTCCACTCACGAGCTAAAACGCGAGGAACATCTTTCAGGACGGCAGTGAAACCATCATCATTTACTTTTTGTCCCGTTAAGTACTCTTCCACTTTTTCAGCCAAGAGGCCATTGAATGGCGCGGCGATAAAGTTCGCGAGCGTGCTGAAAAAATAGGAGAAGGTAGCGAGTATCGTCAGAGCGAGTAAAGGCCAAAGAATGTAAGTTAACCAGGATAAAAACTCAGGCAGCTGCCCAATCCAGTCTTCGATCCATATATTAAGGTTTGAAAATAGATAGAAGATGGCACCACCCACAAGCAAGATATTTGCAAGTAGAGGTAAGATGACAAAGCGTCTGATTTTAGGGGCAAGTGCCAATTGTATCCCGTATAGAAAATAACCGAACCCGGTTCTCTGCTGATTGTTTTGCTTCATGTCTATTTTGGCTTCGTGTAAATGAAAACTCATTGTACCTGTGAGGACTTTTCTTTCAATGCCCTGACAAATGACGTCTTGTTAAGTGGAATCGTGGCAAGAATCACAACAAAAAACGGAACTTCTTGCATTAAGTTGTTCTAAATCTACATATAGTTTTGGTAAAGTAAACGTATCATTCAGATTTATTGCACTTGGGTTGCTGCTCAAGGAACTGCGAGTAGTAAAAACAAGTATATTGAGAGTAAATAATGCAGGAATTGCGATTCGTACTCATTGTTGTTGGCGCATTAGCCATCGCGGCATTACTGTTTCATGGTTTATGGAGCAGTAAAAAAGAAGGCAAAGCAAAGTTTGGTAACAAGCCACTTGGTAAGCTGGATGTTGACCAAGAAGACAAAAATGATCTTGTTGAGAAAGAACGAGACTTCGCTCCCGCTCCTGAAGATGACTTTGAGATCATTCGCAAAGATCGCAAAGAACCAGATTTTGGGATGGCGAGCTCTTTCGACAACAAGTTTGAATCTGACCCGTTATTCGGTGGTCCATCTGAAGTCAAACAGACGCAGCAGGAGCCGGATGACATCCCTTCATTTGTTGCAGAAAAAGATAAAGAAGAGGACGTTGAGCCTGTTGTTCAAGCAACAGTAGCTGAAGAGCCATTCCAGCCTGCTGTGGAAGAAGACGTTATTCCCGCCGCGTTTGATGTTACGGAGAAAGAACAGCAAGTCGAAACGGTTAGTGAGCCTGTCGTTGCAGAGCCTAAGGAAGAGCCAAAGCCAGAACCTGAAATGCAAGTGATTGTATTGAATGTGCACTGTGCTGGTGAAGAGCCATTTGTTGGTACTGCTTTATTTGAAAGTATGCAACAAAACGGTCTAATTTATGGCGAGATGGATATTTTCCATCGTCATGTTGACTTGTCCGGTAACGGCAAAGTGCTGTTTAGCGTCGCTAATATGATGCACCCTGGTACGTTTGAGCATGCTGATCCTGCTGAGTTTACAACGAAGGGTATTTCATTCTTCATGACATTGCCTTGTTATGGCGAGGCTGAACAGAACTTCAACTTAATGCTCCGAACTGCGCAGCAAATTGCTGATGACTTAGGTGGTAACGTACTTGATGACCAGCGCAACTTAATGACGCCAGATCGTTTAGCATCTTATCGACGTCAAATAGTTGAGTTTAATGCCGCTAACGCATAATCTTAACAGCAAATAATAATAGGGCTCCGGATGGAGCCCTTTTTCTTGGATTTCCCAACCTCACCGATTGAAAATACACGGGGCTTTACTATGTCTGAATCAGTACTTCAGCGACTAGAAGAACTAAAAGAGTCGTTGCATTACCACGCTGTGCGTTACTACGTGGAAGATAACCCAGAGATCCCTGATGCCGAGTACGACCGTTTAATGCGAGAGTTACTGGATATTGAAGCTGAGAACCCTGACTTAATAACCGTAGACTCGCCAAGCCAACGTGTCGGTGGACAACCTCTCTCTGCGTTTAGCCAAGTGACACATGAAGTACCGATGCTTTCGCTTGATAACGCGTTTGATGATAGTGAACTTGATAGTTTCCACAAGCGCGCACAAGAGCGCGTGGGCAGCCAGAGTGTGAAAGAATACTGTTGTGAGCCTAAATTGGATGGACTCGCCGTAAGTTTGTTATATGAGAATGGCGTATTAGTTCAGGCGGCCACTCGAGGCGATGGTACTACGGGTGAAAACATCACAGAGAATGTGCGTACGATTAAAGCCATTCCTTTAAAACTCAGAGGTAATGACTGGCCAAATCGTCTTGAAGTTCGTGGTGAAGTCTTTATGCCGAAAGCTGGGTTTGAAAAGCTCAATGAATTAGCAAGGAAGAAAGGCGAGAAAATCTTTGTTAATCCACGTAACGCTGCGGCAGGTAGCTTGCGACAATTGGATTCACGTATTACAGCTTCTCGTCCGCTTAGCTTCTATGCATACAGTGTAGGCGTGGTGCAAGGCGCAGAATTGGCAGCAAGTCATTACGAACGCTTTTTGCAAATCAAATCTTGGGGACTGCCAATGTGTCCGGAAACTAAGCGAGTTGAAAGCTTGGCGGATGTAAAAGCTTACTACCAAGATATATTGCAGCGTCGTGATGCCCTCCCTTATGAGATCGATGGTGTCGTTATTAAAATTGACGATATTGCCGTGCAAGAGCGTCTGGGGTTTGTTGCTCGCGCTCCACGTTGGGCGATTGCCTACAAATTCCCAGCACAGGAAGAAATGACGACACTGAATGAAGTGGAGTTCCAAGTCGGTCGCACTGGTGCGATTACACCTGTTGCTAAACTAGAGCCTGTATTTGTTGGCGGGGTAACGGTAAGTAATGCGACGCTTCATAACGCAGATGAGATAGAACGTCTGCAGGTCAAGATTGGTGATCACGTTGTGATCCGCCGTGCTGGCGATGTTATTCCCCAAGTCGTATCTGTCATCAAAGAGCGTCGACCAGAAACAGCTCGAGATATTGTTTTCCCAACTCAGTGTCCTGTTTGTGGTTCGCATGTTGAGCGGATCGAAGGAGAAGCGGTAACACGTTGTATGGGGGGCTTAGTTTGCCAAGCCCAACGCAAACAAGCGCTAAAACACTTTGTTTCTCGTAAAGCGTTAGACGTTGACGGTTTAGGCGATAAAGTGATCGAGCAGCTTGTTGATCGTGAGATGGTGAAAACTCCTGCTGACTTATTTAAGTTATCAGCGGGGATTTTAACCGTACTAGATCGCATGGGGCCAAAGTCTGCGCAGAATATTGTGAATGCGTTAGAAAAATCCAAAGAGACAACGTTACCTCGGTTTTTGTATTCACTGGGGATCCGTGAAGTTGGCGAGGCAACCGCAGCAAACTTAGCAATGCACTTTAAAACGTTGGGAGCGATCCAAAATGCTACCGAAGAGCAGTTGATTGAAGTGCAAGACATCGGTGCTGTGGTTGCTCAACATATTACGACTTTCTTTAGTGAAGAACAGAACCAAGCGGTGGTTAAAGATTTGCTTGAACAAGGAATTCATTGGCCAGAGATTAATACTACTGAGCAGGTGGGGGAATTACCATTAGAAGGTAAAACAGTAGTATTAACGGGAACACTTTCTCAACTGGGGCGTACAGAAGCCAAAGAAGCCCTCCAAGCACTGGGGGCTAAAGTGACGGGTAGTGTTTCTAAGAAAACCGATATTTTGTTTGCTGGTGAAAATGCAGGTTCGAAGCTCGCAAAGGCACAAGAACTGGGTATCGAAATTAAAACAGAACAAGACTTACTCGAACTGATGAATTAAGTCTTCTCAAAAAAGCTAAAAAATAACTAAAAGCCCCGTATGGTAAGCATGCGGGGCTTTTTCTTGTTCATAATTAAGTGTTTTTTTATTGAGTAATTGATGCCTTTGTTCTTTTCAGTGATCAAGATCGAACCTTGGGTTATTGGTTTTTTTGGCTTTTTTAGTCTGCGAGTGACTTCAAGTTGATACTTTTAAGTTCAAATTAAGTGTTTGATTTTAAATAATAATTTATTGTGTTGTGTTGATGTTGTTAAAAATAAGATCTGGATCAATAAGTTATATGGAACTTTGGAGTGGCTCATATTTTTTTAGAAAAAAAATAAGTTCCATTTGGATGTTTTTAGCTGCGAAGTTAGTCTTAATCACGTGGATACACGGTGTGTATGCAGGAACTAAAAAAAGCCAAATTAGAAATAATGAGGTTTGATCAGGAATTTACTTCTCTCCTTCGGCGGCCAACTAAAGGTGAGATAGAAAAATACAGCTATATCCATTTTTAGGAGTTTTTCCATGGACAAATTTTTTAAGGTTTCAGCGTTAACCGCAGCAATGTTTGGTGTTGTTGCTGTCGCTCCAGCTACAGCGTCTACTGAAAGTGCAGCAGGTGGCGAGTACGTAGAGAAAGTGAACGAATTTATGCAAGACTCAAGTCTGAATGCATTATTCATAGTTGATACTCGTTCACGAACTCGTACAACAGGTAAGCCCGGCGGTGAAAATGGTGACCGTTGGAGTCGTCTAAACTACTCTTCTTACAACGCAATTTTAGACTTCACTTCTGGCTACCACGATGGTTGGGTGGGCGCAGATGTTGCGGCTTACTACTCTGGCGATCTTTACAACGATAGTCTTTACAATTCAAACGAAGGCTACCTATGTAACGAAATCTCAACTTGTAACAACCTAGACTGGGGTGCAGGTGATGGTCAGCAGCTTAAAGTTTACAAAGCAGCGCTGAAATTCAAAGCAAACGAAAACTTTAATGCTCGTTTCGGTATGTTACAGGCTGGTGGTAACGGTACAATCGGTAACGTTTGGAGCTTTGTACCTGGTACTTACCGTGGTTTCGAACTGAACGCTAAACTTGGTGATTTCAACCTAAGCTACTTTGGCGCAGACCAATTTACAGCACCTTGGCTGCTTCACGAAGATGATTACGCACCAGCGCTTTGGTCTGACACGTCATGGAGCTACCTACACTCTCTAGGCCTAAACGGTAACCTAACTGACAGCTTGTTTATGCAACTTGGTTTGGGTCAAGCTACTGGCGTTAAATATGCAAATGGTGTTGACTGGGGGGCAGGTCAAGTAACTAGCTACCACAACGAAACTGACAACACTTCTTACAAGGCTTACTTGAAGTACACTGTTAGTGACCGTACAACTCTAGCATTTGATTTCTACGGTGTTGACGATGATGTGAAATACGATGGTCTAGGTTTCCACACTGGTCTATCTTTGAATCAATCTTTCGGCAAGCTAGCTTGGATGTCTGAGTTGCGCTACACAGACACAGATAACCGTGCGGACTTCGTTCCTCGTACTATTCATACATATGGTATGAACAATGGTACTTGGTCTCAGTGGTGGGACGCGCTGTCTGACTGGAACAAAGCGGGTGAGCTAGCATGGTACAACCGTCTATCTTACAACCAAGGTAACGGCTGGAACTACTACCTAGGCTTTGGTTACGGTACTGGCGCTGACTCTGCAGCAAGCGGAGCATCAGGTGACTGGGATTACGAAAGCGAATACGCAGTTAACGCAACAGTATCTTACTCACTACAAAGTGGCGCGCTTAAAGGTTCTACCATTCGTTTACACGGTACAATCCTAGAACGTGATGAGTACGCAGGTGCTGGCGATGCGGATGAAACAGACTTACGTCTACAAGTTCTTATCCCTTACAGCTTCCACTAATACTTAATGAGATAATAAAAGGAGCCGCTAGGCTCCTTTTCTATTTCACTTCTCGGCCGTCGTATATTTTGCAATATAACGGTGGCAACATATGTACATTACCGTTTGGCAACTCACACTTTATCTCTGGGCCTAACGTACGACCACCGGATGCACCATTAGCATGAGTGGTTAACGGAATTATGGCAAAAGATATTACTAATAGACCAGATAAAAATCTCATAATAATCACCTTAATATAAACTTTAAATATTTACGTACTGATATAAACCGTGACTACGCAGAAAGGCAAGGTTGAATAGGGCTCTTATATCAAACTAAGCTCTTACTTCTTTACTATTCCCATTCACCACCTCTAAATTGACACATTTCACTTGGAATATTCGTAACGTCGCCACTTGGCATCTTACATTCGACTATAGGTCCCAAATTAGTTGTACCGCCGTTTCCGTTGTTGTAGGCAAAGGAAGAAAAAGAAAAAATACCGCACAACATTAAAAAGAGAAGCTTATTCATAGTACATCCTCTTACTTACCAAATAAAAAGCACTTAACTTAAATGCTTATGCGTTAAGTATGTATCCGAGGATAAAAAGATCAAAAAATAATTCAATAAAGTTTTATTTTTTAAAATAAATTTAGATCGATAATTTACCTAGATATATTTCTATCTTATTGATTGTCGTGTGTTGAATAATTAAATAATAGGAAATGTGAGGTAGGATATTAATAATATTACTAATACTTATTTTTTTCTCGATTTTAATTAAGGTAATGAAATGAAAGCAGTTGTTTAGATTAAAGTAATGGAGCATGATTTGCCCCATTACTTTGGCATAAATTAATTAGAATCAGGCTCAATGATTAAAATAATACCTTCCACATCAGTGACTCTTACGCGGGTACCGGCTGGAAGTGCTTGATCCGATTGTGCGGACCATGTGGTATCGGCTACCTTGATGCGATTGAGTCCGACGGAAAAGTCTTCTTCAAGGATAAGAGTACGCCCAATTAACTGCTTGTACTTTTGGTTCAGATCTCTTTCTTGGTCTTCTTGTTTGTCTTTAGACCATTGTCGTCGCCACCAAAGCCAGGTGGTGATTAAGCTGAAGCTTGCAAAGCAAAGCCATTGCAATTGCCAGCTCATTGGCAAAACGGTCATGATTGCTCCAACGATAAGTGCAGACATCCCGAGCCAGAGAAAATACCCAGCGGTACCAAGTAGCTCAACTGCTAAAAGAGCAAAGCCAAACGCTAGCCAATGCCAGAAAGAGATACCTTCCAACAAACTAAAAAAGTCCATAAATTATTCTTTATCTTGTTGTTTAAACATCTCTGCTATCCCTGCAACCGAGCCCATTAGTCCGGTTGCTTCTAATGGAAGCATAATGATTTTACCATTTTCGGCTTGACCAATGCTCTTGATCGCTTCGGTATAACCCTGTGCAATGAAGTAATTGACGGCTTGCATGTCACCTTTTGCAATGGCTTCGGAAACCATGTAAGTCGCTTTTGCTTCTGCTTGCGCGGCACGCTCACGTGCTTCTGCATGGAGAATAGCAGACTGCTTTTCGCCTTCAGCTTTTAATATCTCTGATTGTTTATGACCTTCGGCCTTTAATATCTCAGCTTGGCGAACCCCTTCTGCTTCAAGAATTTCCGCACGCTTATTACGCTCGGCTTTCATTTGCGCATTCATTGCAGCGGTCAGATCGGCTGGTGGCTGGACATCTTTAATCTCAATTCGTGTGACTTTTACGCCCCAAGGGTTTGTTGCTTGGTCAACAATCGCCAACAGCTTAGAGTTGATCATGTCGCGTTGGCTCAGCATTTCGTCCAGTTCCATTGAACCTAAAACGGTACGAATGTTGGTAAGGGTCAAGTTTCTAATAGCGTGTTCTAAGTCGTTGACTTCATAAGCCGCTTTGGCAGCATCGATCACTTGAACAAATCCGACAGCGTCAATAACCACGTTAGCGTTATCTTTTGAAATGACCTCTTGCGCAGGAATATCGAGAACGCGCTCCATCATGTTGACTTTTTGCCCTATCTTATCAACAAATGGAATGATCAAGTTTAAACCCGGCTTTAATGTGTGGGTGTAGCGTCCGAAGCGTTCAACTGTCCAGTTGTTTCCTTGCGGAACCGTTTTAATGGCTGAAGATAAGATAACGACAGCAAGAACGACGAAAATACCGATGGTGATCAGTGAATCAATTGGCATGAGTTATTCCCTTAAGTGCATAATGTTCGATCCATTTTTACCTATTTATAGACAATAGACAATTGAAGTTCTGAGACCTTTGAGAGGTTATTGGTTTTTTATATGACAAAGGCCGGAAACACCGGCCTTTGTCATTGCATGGTTTTATTCTCGCTATTTCGCGGGGTATTCAATCCAACTTGAACCATCAAGAGAAACATAATACTTCCCTTGTACTTCAATCACAGTAGAGCCTGAGTTCTGCGCGACAATTCGTGTTTCTGGTAGGTTCTCTGTCAATATTGAAGGGCTAAACGTCTTACTTTGATAAATGTTTTTATCCAGGATATTCGAAACGAGCTGCGACAATGCCAGATAGCTAGATGGCTCGCTTACGTGTTCGGTGTCGCCCTGACGCTGAATTCCTTCTCCGAAGATTTTAATTCCTACCGGTGTATGAATGATTGTCGGTGCAGGAATTTCTCGCATACCTGAAATTTGCATGCGGTCTCCTCGCATACCACCACCATGTTCTGGTACCAAAGCGACAACGATGTTGCGTTTTGAGGACTCTAAGGTTTTAAAGAACGCGTGGAGGTCATCAAGCAAATTCTTAAGGCGCATTTTGTAGCTAGCAATAGATGTGCTTGAGTTCGCATTGATGATCCTGTTGCCATCATGTAGTGAAATTGAGTTGTAGAGTGCCACGACTTTGTCGTCACTACTGTTAAGTCTTTGCTGCCACCAGTTATCCAATACTTGCTTATCGCGGAAGATCGAAGAGCCATCAAAAGATTTTTGGTAAGGAGTTAAGTCTTCTTGAGACATAAGAGCCGCTTGTAAGTCGCCGTCTTTTTTGATCAATTCAAGGAAGCTATCAAAGACACCATTGTGGTTCATCAGTAAATTTTCTGTGAAGCCTAGCTCTTTCAAACTTTCGAACAAGTAGCACTGCTTTGATGGTGCTGGCTGGAACAGTTGACTGTGTTCCTGTTGACCACAATTGGCTCGTAACAGACGAATGACCGCAGGCCCGCTGTATGACGTTGCAGAGCTAAAGTTGTCGAACATGATGTCAAATTCTTTGAATAGAGGATGATCGGCCAGTCCTGCAATTTCGATGTCATCCCACGCGACCGAGCAAATACTCAAGAACAACAAATCGAAAGGAGCATCCATTGCGCTGTTGGTATCGAATGCCACACGTCGAGAAGCTTCTTTAGAAAAGAAATCTGCAGTTAACGTGTTGAGACTGGCATCATTAATTTCCGTTATTTGAGGTTGTTTGCTAGCAGTAACCTCGGTTGTTGGCTGTTGTTGGGCTACTTCTGCAGCCACTGTTGTCTGAGGTTCAGTCGTCATAGGAATACTTATATAGATCATCGCAATAACCACAAAGACTGAAACCCTAACAAACTTGCTCAAAATAAAGTACGCACCACACAAAGCGAGCAATCCGAGTATTGCTTGGAATGATAAAAATCGTCCCAAAAGCTCGACCAGATAACTCAATTCAAACTGCATTAACTGTCCCGCTTGAGCCCAAAGACGGTCTAGAGGAGGGAGATAAGAATCGTAATGCAAGAGCCACGCTGCGGCGACAAATGAAACGATATGGCGCACCGCATTTAGGCTTTTCATCGAGATAGGAAGCAAGATGAAGATCAACAGCGCAAAGTTTTCCATTGGATGGAAATCGATGATTCCTTGAAAATAGAGCGCTGTTTTTGCGATAAAGTAAATGTTCCACCAGCCCAATCCTATAGTGAGGGGGGTAGAGTCATGAGAATGCGATGTCATTACTTAAGCTTCTTGGTGTTAGTGGCTGATGTATCTAGCTCAAAATAGCGCGAGCGTTTTAAGTGTTTGTGGTAAAAGCGTCGGGTAGCGTTTACTAGGTCACGTAGAAAGTATCCTAGGAGTAGGCCAATACCTGAACTGATACACACGGTCAGTAAAAAATCGTTAATATTCATGAACGTTCCTTGAGCTCAATGGTTTTTTTCACAGCAAACAAAGGAGGAACATCAACCATAGAATTAATGGTGTTATGGAATATTTTCCTCTCTGTCGCCAGAGCTGAAACGTCGTCGGATATGACGGCTTCATCTTGAACGATGAATTTTAACTCTGTTTCGATATCTAATTGAGTATCAAACGTGTGAGTTGAGTGAAATAAGTCTCTCACTGGGAACTCAAATATATTGTTGAGTGCAATGTCAATATCGCTATGTCGAATAGCACTGAACAAGACATACAGAGCTTTGTTGCAGGCTGTCACAACGTCGCCATCTCTTCGAATATGGCAAAGACGTAAACATTCCTCTGCCGTCATGCCTGGTAATAAGTTCAGCTTGATAAGCGCAAAGTTCACATTTGAGTGTGTTGAGTGGGAAATGACGTCAATACAGTATTGGCTAAAGTCCTGGTTTTGTAAGTAGCCTTTGCTACCAAACTTAAGGTCATACTTTAAGAGCGCCTCTAAACTGTCAGGAATTGGACGCGTAAGCATCTGGCCTTGAATTGCTTCAACCTGAGTCATAAAGCGCATTGGGGGGATTTGCGCGTGAGAAATGAAGTTTGCCCCCGAGCGAAGTAAGAACTTTTCATCTGCATATCTCAGACATTGTTGGGTCTCCCTGACAATAATCTTTAGCTGACGGCCATACGCGGACCTTAAACGGTAGCAATCTAACGCGATCTGTTGAACTTCGCTTTGGTTATCACAGCTGAAAACAATAGTTGAAGAGCGAGGGTTGTTTAACATCGCTATGAGCTCTTGATTACTCTCAGCCATACTCATCCCTTTTGGGGCTTTCTCGCTTTCTCTGAAGGCTCCTCTGCTGATATATATTCTATCACTATCCGATTTGTCTTCCTGTATGGCACGAGGCTGATGGGTTTCGTAAGACGTTGCTTTTAGCTTCTTATCTTTAGTGTTAGAGAGAAGGTATTCGTCTTGGGAAATTACACCGTGTTTATTGGACCAAAAATCCACAAGATAGCAGTAGCGAGCATCATCAAATGATGTCATGGTCGCCAAACCGGCGATGTATCTATTATGAGAAATAAGAATGGGCTTTAATAGTGAAGTCGTCAGATGCCCATATATACAAACACTAATAGTGAGTTTTTTATTACTTGCTAGTTCATTTAAGTTTCGTAGGAAAACACTTACAAAATAATCATCACTTGATGATAGTAGTGAATCTGGAACTACTAATATATATGTGGAGAGTTTCTTTATATTTGTTTGGTGAATGTCTTTCACAAGATTTATAGCGTTCGGCGCTTTATTTGTGAATTTGTTGCTAAGAAAGAAACACTGTTCAATATGGAGTGTGGATAACTCATTGAATTTGCATAAGGCTTCATCATTCAATGCAGACAAAAAAGTTTCCTTGTCTGTAAAGCTTGTAAGTGAAGTGTTGTTATTTTCTGGTAGCGTACTGAACAAATAATCAATGACCATTTGCTTATGTGTAAACAAGTTTACATAAACAGAACTTATCTCTTTTTCAGAAGTAATAGCGGATAACCCGGAGATTGCTGACATCAAAAGGCCTTATATTCAATAGTTTACTGTCGTTTTGCGTTGTGGCTTACAATCCGCTGTATGCTAATCGTTACAATGTTAACTTTTCTTGGCGACAAGAAAATGACGCCAAGATATTAAACGAAATTGATCAAAAATTAAAATAGTTATAGCATTGCTTCATATGATGTTTATAAGTTTAAATTCAATAATTTTCAAGCCTATGATTTTGCTGTAAATTATTTATTTCACTTATATGTCGTAAATGGATAATTACAATTCACCTTCATAACCCCTGTTTCTGAAGTCAAACATCATTTAGGGATTTATTAATTATGTGAACTAATAAACAGCCCTGTTCACATTCATTAGCATTCTGTAAATATGAGACGCATAGTTCGATGCGTCAATTTTTTAACAATGGAATTTATACTGCAAAGAGTAATTGGCGGGATTGCCATTACCGCAGTTTAAACACCGTTATATTGTGAAAAAAATGTTGTGACTGAGTCTGCAAAAGATATTAATTCGATCTACTCTTCTTATAACTTAACTCAACATAAGTATATTGAAACAACAGAAAACGAGTCTTACGTGCAAGCTAAAAATAAGTGGTTGGTCTTTCAAGCCAACGGTGCTCGCAATGCTCTGTTTCAAGTGCGTATTAAGCAGACAGGTTTAGAGACTGAAGCGATATGAAACGCCTTCTTTTTGTTAGTTTAAAAGGTGGTTGTGGCTCAACGACCGTCGCTGCGAACTTGGCACAAGCATTAGTTAAGATAAACAAACAGGTACTGGCCATTGAGGTGGTGTCTAACAGTTTACTGCAAACTCATCTTGGCTTGCCGCAGGAAGAGAAAGATGGCTGGGCGAAACAACTTCTTTCAGATAAACCTTGGACCCAGGCTGGTTATGAAAGCCCACAAGGTGCACTTTTTTTACCGTTTGGCCATCTGAATTCTGAGCAGTTAAAAGCGTTTTTTAACGAGCGTTCTCACTACCTGTCAATGCTAGGTGAAATGACGTTGCAAGTGAGCGAAAACCGTGGTGAGCAGTGGCTGCTTTTTCACGCCGACTTAGCAGAGCTTACTGATCCTGAAGTGCGATCTTTTGTCGACTCAATGGATATGATTGTGGTGGTGGTAACGGCAGACGCCCTGAGTTATCTCACTCTTCAATCTTGGCTACAACATGAAGAGCTATCGAGATTGCTTCGCTCTGACAAATTACGTTTTTTGGTGAATAAGTATCAGCCAGAAACCGAAATTGGTCGTGATTTCATGTTGGTGCTGAAAAAGGAACTTAGCGAATCCTTGATTCCTGTTTCGATTCATCGAGATACGGCATTGCTTGAATGTGTGGCAAACCTGACGACCGTTCAACACTATTCGCCATCGAGCCAAGCCGCAAAAGATTTTCAGTCTTTTGCTTTTTGGTGTGTATCAGCGTTATCAAGCGCTCAGGACCAAAGCTAATTTATGCGAAGTCTTAATCTGATTTTCCAACGTTGGATAGTGGACCAATTCAGACTGCAGAAGAACGCTTACGAGCAAGCCTGGAATTGCAAAACAAACTGGGTTGGTGAGTGTGCTTTGTCTTTTTGGTTTTCATTGAGTTTTGTATTTTTAAAGCCGGCTATTTCGGGTGTTCCCTCATGGAAACTGCCTTTGGTTTACTATCCAAACGTTAATTTTGCTGCGCCAAGATGGTTTGATCCTGTACGTTTTATTATCCAAAGCGTTTGGTTGCTTTGCTTCAAGCAAAACGTAAATACAGCATGGTCCAAAAAAACCAGCAGCTTAGCGATGACTTTAGCCGAACAAATTCGCAATGCGTTCTACTTGCCATTTGAATTGATTGCAAAAAGCGTCCGCTGGTTAGAACAGACAGCGAACAACATCAAAGATCCGCAAGTTCGAGAGCGTATTAAAGCAAGTAAGTCAGCGATGGCGTTGAACTACACCTTGCTGTTTTTCGTGGTGTTAATCGCTTTGCTGTGTTTTACGGTGCCATTTGGTTATCAGGCTCAGACTGTCTTTGTGTTGTTACTCTGGGCATTAGCGATGATGGTTCGTCGCATGCCGGGTCGTTTTCCTACCATGCTTTTGATCATCTTGTCGGTTACGGCCTCATGTCGATACTTGTGGTGGCGTTATTCGTCTACCCTGAACTGGGACGATCCTGTTGCTTTGTTTCTAGGGGGCGTTTTACTTCTAGCTGAGACGTATTCTTGGATTGTGCTGATGCTTGGCTATTTCCAAAATATCTGGCCATTGAATCGCAAACCAGTATCGATGCCACCGGATCAGTCAACTTGGCCAACTATTGACTTGATGATCCCTACTTACAACGAAGATCTTGATGTCGTGAAAGCGACGGTTTATGCCTCGTTAGGTGTCGATTGGCCGAAAGACAAACTCAACATCCACATTCTGGATGACGGCAAGCGTGATAGCTTCCGAGATTTCGCCAAAAGTGTAGGGGTGAACTACATCCGCCGCCCAACGAATGAACATGCGAAAGCCGGTAACATTAACTATGCGTTGAAGCAGACCAGCGGTGAGTTTGTTGCGATTTTTGACTGTGACCATATTCCTACACGAGCATTTTTTCAGCTCACAATGGGGATGTTCCTGAAAGATCCAAAGTTGGCGCTTATTCAGACGCCGCACCATTTTTTCTCACCGGATCCTTTTGAGCGTAACTTATCGAACTTTCGTAACGTACCAAACGAAGGCAACTTGTTTTACGGCCTGATTCAAGATGGTAACGACTTATGGGATGCGACTTTCTTCTGTGGCTCGTGCGCTATTTTACGTCGAGAGCCTTTAGAGGAAGTCGGTGGTATTGCAGTCGAAACCGTGACGGAAGATGCGCACACGTCTCTGCGCATGCACCGTTTAGGCTATCGTTCTGCATATCTTAAGCAGCCGATTTCTGCTGGTTTGGCGACAGAAACATTGTCTGCACATGTTGGGCAACGC
This sequence comes from Vibrio sp. Vb0598, assembly GCF_033338935.1. NCBI lineage: Bacteria > Pseudomonadati > Pseudomonadota > Gammaproteobacteria > Vibrionales > Vibrionaceae > Vibrio > Vibrio sp. Vb0598. Next base: position 21,172 of record NZ_JAWOTP010000010.1, read on the forward strand.
ATTCGTTGGGCTCGCGGGATGGCGCAGATATTTAGGGTAGATAATCCATTGACTGGAAAGGGGCTTAAGCTCTCTCAACGGCTTTGTTACGTCAATGCCATGTTGCACTTTCTATCTGGTATCCCGAGGATTGTATTCCTGATCGCACCCTTGGCTTATTTGTTGCTGCATTCCTACGTGATTTATGCACCAGCGCTGGCGATCATTTTGTACGTATTACCCCACATGATTCACGCCAGCATGACCAACTCTCGTATGCAGGGTGACTACCGTTATTCGTTTTGGGGTGAGGTATACGAAACCGTGCTTGCTTGGTATATCGCAAGGCCAACAACGGTGGCTTTGTTTGCGCCCCATAAAGGGACATTCAACGTAACGGCAAAAGGCGGTTTGGTTGAAAAGTCTCACTACGATTGGGTGATCTCCCGACCATATTTGGTTTTGGTTGCACTCAACATTCTGGGCTTCGCTGTAGGGATTTACCGAATGGGGTGGGGGCCTCAAGACGAAATCGGTACGGTTATCGTGAATCTCGTTTGGACGATGTACAACTTGTTGATTTTAGGTGCTGCTGTCGCCGTTGCGGTAGAAGCCAAGCAAGTGCGAAAAGATCACCGAGTAGAGGTGGCGATTCCTGTCGCGGTAAGGCTTCACTCAGGACACTTGATTCAAGCGCAGATGAAGGATTTCTCTTTGGGTGGCGTGCGCATTGAAATAGACGGAGTCGATGAACCAACCTGTGCGTACCTACTTGGCCAAACCTTAGAAGTGATCCTCAATCGCGGTGGTCAAGAGTTCGTGTTCCCGATGACGGTTGCCTATGCTCATAAGGGGATATTTGGTTTACAACTCAACGAATTGTCTCATCAACAACAAATCCAATACGTCCAATGTACATTTGCACGTGCAGATACGTGGGCGAAATGGCAACAAGGCTATCAATCAGATAAGCCTCTCTCGAGTATGCAGGCTGTACTGCAAGTCGGCTTTAATGGATACAAACGCTTGTTGCAACATTGCCCTAAATTTGTTCAGGCCAGTGTGGATGCACTTTTATTTTGTATCGAATTTATTTGGTCACTAAGACCTCGTTATGTCCCAATCAGGACCTCAAGTCATGCTAAATAATAAAAAACTAACAGCGTTGACGACGGCTATCACTCTCATGTGTATGTCGGGCAGTCTCGCGGCACAAGAAGTAAGTCAGCAACAACCAACGCCTTTGGCACAGCAAGATGCTGAAAATTCGACCGTATTTAAGCGTGTCATTCCATTTAGTCAATTGGGTTACAGTGGTTCAATTGCTATTCAAGGTAGTGAGGCCAGTGCTTATATTGGTTTCGGTTCGCGACTTGATGAGGTGGTGTCTAATGCCACGTTGTACTTTGACATCACACCTTCACCAGCGTTGCTCTCTTTGGTTTCTCACGTCAAAGTGTATTTGAACAACGAGCTTATGGGAGTGGCGTCAATCGTCGATGGTCAGCAAGGTAAAAAATTGAGCTTATCGATGCCGCTGGATACTCGTTACTTCAGTAACTACAACCAAATTCGCTTTGAGTTGATTGGGAATACTCAGAAAGAGTGTGCCAATCCAAATGACTCGAGCATTTGGGCTGAGATCAGCCAAAGCAGTCGAATTGAAATGTTCGCCCAAAAGACAATGTTGGAAAGTGACTTGAGCTTGTTGCCAGCGCCGTTTTTTGATGTCCGTGATTTCAGCCAGTTAAATCTGCCTGTCGTTATGGGCGGCAAATACGATCTGGATGATGTCAAAGCTGCCGGTGTCTTGAGCTCTTACTTTGGTGCTCTTGCGGGTTGGCGTGGCGCTCAATTCCCTTTTAGTGTCGACACGTTACCTAAGCGCAACGCCATTGTCTTTGTTACCAATGACAACAAACCTGAGTTTCTGAGAGATTTTCCAGACACGGATGGGCCTCGTCTTCAAGTCATCACTCACCCAACTGACCCGTACGTGAAGCTTCTTCTAGTGATAGGCCGTGACAGTAAGGATCTTAACGTTGCGGTGCAAGGTTTGGCGTTGGGAAACCAACTTCTTACTGGGCCAATCGCGAAGATTAATGAAGTCAAACAAATCAAACCACGAGTCCCGTACGATGCGCCAAACTGGGTGAGTACGGCTCGTCCCGTTGCATTATCTGAATTAGTCGAACAAAAAAGCATGTTGCAAGTGGAAGGCCGAACGCCTCCTCCAATCAATGTGAGTTTGCGCTTACCACCCGATCTCTTTACTTGGCAGAGCCGTGGTATACCGATGGATCTTAACTATAGGTATTCGCCACCTGCTGCGGATCATTCTGGTTCTCGCCTGACTTTGAGCATCAATGACCAGTTCATTGAGGCGTTTAACTTAACCACAAAAGGCCAAGGTGGTGAGTCTAACCGTGTGCGTGTTCCTCTGTTAGATGACAGTATTCTGAGTGGTGATGCGCTTGTTCGTATTCCGGCATTTAAAGTTGGCAGTAAAAACCAAATCGAGTTTGAGTTTGGTTTTGCGTCGGTGACTGATGGGCAATGTCAGGTGACGCAGCCAAGTAAGCAATACGCGGTCATTGATGGTGACTCTACGGTTGATTTTAGTGGTTTCCCTCACTACATCGAAATGCCAAATATGCGCGCTTTTGCTACTTCTGGCTTCCCTTACACACGCATGGCCGATTTGTCAGAAACTGCGATTGTTGTTCCAGAGAGAGCTCCAAAAGAAGTGTTGCAGACCTTCTTAAACGTCATGGGCTCGTTAGGAAGTGATTCTGGGTACCCAGGTATTCAGGTGCTTTTGACAGATAAATGGAATGCTGAGCAACTAAAAAATAAAGACATCCTGACGATTGGTGTTGTGGATGCACTAGAAGAAGCCGCTAATAACCCTGACCAAGTTAACTTAGTGGTTAAAGAAGGTCAGAGACAAATTCGCCTGCCAAGCAAAAATGAAAAGCAGCTCGGAATGAACTGGATGAGTCCAAGTGATGCTCGTCAAGTGGCCGCGGATTATGTTTCTGTTGAGGCAGAAGGCTCTTTTGCTGCTATTTATGGTGCAGAATCGCCATTTACGAAAAAACGCAGCGTCATTTCTATTATGGCGGCTCACCCGTCAGATTTTTCGTCGGTTGATCGCGCGTTGGCTGACTCCGGTAAAGTGGAGCACATGTTTGGCTCGGTAGTGACGTTGAGAAATAACGAAGTAGCTAGCTACAACGTGGGTTCGCACTACTATGTTGGTAAGCTTCCTGTGTGGCAGCTCGTTTGGTATCACTTCTCTAATCACCCAGTCATCGTTGCGTGCTTTGCCGCCTTGCTAGTGGTGATCGTAACCATTGTGCTTTGGCGCGTATTACGTCAAGTCGCGTCTAGACGTTTAGAAAAAACTGAGGAAGAGGAATAATGAAAAAACTCATCTCGTTCCTTATGTTGTTCGTGTCTCCTTACTTGTGGGCTAACACCTGCGAGTGGCCACAATGGGAAACATTTAAGTCGGTATACATGGAGCAAGGCCGAGTCGTTGATGGCAGTGATGAGCGTATGATTACGACCTCGGAAGGTCAATCTTACGCATTGTTCTTTGCCTTGGTTGCCAATGACCCTAAAACCTTCGATCAGGTTTTAAAATGGACTCAATCACATTTGGCTGGTGGGGATTTGACGGCAAGGCTTCCTGCTTGGTTGTGGGGAAGAAAAGAAAATGGTCAGTTCGGAGTCTTGGATTCTAACCCAGCGTCAGATTCTGATTTGTGGATAGCTTACTCCCTTGTTGAGGCGGGGAGATTATGGAATAACTACTACTATCAGACCCTTGGACATCTGATCGCGAGTCGTATTTTACGTGAAGAAACCGTCAACATAGCGGGAGTTGGAACGGTATTGTTGCCAGCTCCAACGGGCTTTGATGCCGACGGCCAGTACCGTGTGAATCCGAGTTATGTTCCGTTACAACTGATTGCTCGTATGCAGTCGCTGTACCCGCAATACAACTGGGACTCAATGTATAAGGCAAGTGTTCACATGCTAGAGAAAACGATGCCAGCTGGCTTTAGCCCAGACTGGGCAGTATTGAGAAATGGTCGTTATAGCTCAGATGTGGTTACAGGGCCGATGGGCAGTTACAACGCCATCCGCACCTATCTTTGGGCGGGTATGCTAAATGACCAAGTTTCAGAAAAAGCAGTATTAGTACAAAAAATGCAGCCGTTTGTCGCGGCAACCAAAGCCCTTGGTGCGCCAGCGAGAGAAGTAAATACTGAAACGGGTAAATATACCCAAGCAGGAAGCGTAGGTTTTTCTGCTGCGGCTCTTCCGTTACTCGCGGCTTCTGGTGAATCTACGCTGTTGGAGACGCAGTTTCGTCGTGCTCAAAATGAACTTGTGGTCGACAAAAACGATCATTATTACGACAACGTATTAAGTCTATTTGGGCTTGGTTGGCATGAAGAACGTTACCGTTTTGGTGTGCAAGGTGAATTGCTTCCTGTATGGAGCGAGAGATGTCAGTAACAGGACGCGTGTTATGGTGGATTCCACTGGTTGCTTTGGCGGCTGGTGGCGTCGGCACTGTGCATGCAGAAAGCTTTAGCTCAACACCTCTGTCAAAGTCGCAGCTCGCACAGGTCTACAAGCCTATCGAGCTGGTTCAATTTTCCACATCATTAGCACGAGTTGACTCGGTTGAGTGGTTGGTTGAGCAGCTAAAACTGGCGGATGCGATTGGCCGAGATGATATTGTCGAGAGTACTCTGGAGAGGCTGTTCGCGATTGAAGAAAGCAATCCAACGGGGCTTTTCTATCAAGCGAATATGTATCTGAAACGTAAGCAGCCAGAATTAGCAAAACCGGTATTTGAGCGCTTAATCAGACAGGCGCCTCATTCGACTCAAGCGAAAAACTTGTCATCGATTATGGCTATTCAGGGAGAGAAAAGAGCGGATTATCAGCGCGCTCAGTTGCTTGCAAAATCTGGTCGTTACGATGAAGCGATTCAAGCTTACAAAGCCCTTTTCCCAAATGGAATGCCATCACCAGCGTTACAACTGGAATTCCTACAGTTGCAAAGTAATTTGCCAGGCAGTTGGAGCTCGGTAAAACAGGGACTGGAACGTTTAAATGCAAATTATCCTAGTGTTCCGTCTTTTCAACTCGCGTTAGCCAACCACATTCGCAAAGAGAATCCTGCTGATCCATGGATTCTCGATACCTATAAAAAGTTAGCGCTTGCTCCTTCGGTTGGAACAAATGCGGCAACGTCGTGGTTGCGTGCATTGGATCAATTGCCTATTTCAGATCAAGTTGTTCAGCAATATGCCATCTTAGCTAGCTACTACCCGTCTGACATGGAGATACAAAGAGCGAATCAAAGCGCGAAAGATCGCTGGAAAAAGGAAAAGGAACTACGCAAAGACCCCACTTATCTCGCCAAGCTCAAAGGGTTAGCGTTGCTCGAGGAAGATAAAACCGACCAAGCAGAAGCTCAGCTGCGTTATGCGTTGACGACTCGTCCGCGAGATCCTGAATTGCTTGGTGCTATGGGTAAGGTTTATCTACGTAGAGGGCAGCAACAAAAAGCGCTCGGATACTTTAAACAGGCTCAGCACTTAGATCATAATCCTGACTCGGCCTCAAAATGGGCAGCGCTAATCGAGACTTCTCAATATTGGGCGTATCTTGATCAAGGTGATGTCTTGGTCGAAAAAGGCCAGTTTAAGCAAGCAGAAAGCGCTTATCAAAAAGCGATTCAAGTAGATAAATCCCAACCTTATGCTTATTCATCATTAGGCTCTTTGTATCTGGTACAAGAAAATTATGCCGCGGCAGAGAAGGTTTTCAAACAAGCTTTGCAACTGGATAGCAGCAATAGCTCTGCATTGCGTGGTCGCTTAGATGTTCGCATTCAGCAGCAAGATTGGTCTGGCGCGGAAGCACTCGCGCGCAGTTACTCAGCCCCACAGCAGAAAGTGGTCGCTGAAAAAATAGCGAGCATCAAGTCGGAAGTTATTTTGACTCGTCTGCGGATCGCAATCGCTCAAAATGATCAGGCAACGATGAAAGCGTCCGTAGAGGAATTGATTGCGCTACAGCCAACCTCCCCATGGTTAAGGCTTGATATTGCTGACGTGGTTCATTCAATGGGCGACAAAGTACGCGCGGATACGCTGATGTCCGATTGGGCTACATCTAGTAATGACCCTGAAATGAAATTTGCTTACGCGCTTTATCTCGCGCAGGACTTCAACGTGAATGAGGCCATCGCTGAGCTAGAGAGTATCGCACAACATGACATGACAGACGCAATGCAGCGCAATTTAACCCGCTTGAAGCTTGATGCTCAGTTGAGAGACATTCAAACGCGTTACTTAGCTTCTCCCGAATCAGTAATGGCGATATTACGTGCGCTAGAGTCGGATTATCAAGGTCAAATTCAACCGCTCGCTCGTCTAGTGAGTGCGTGGTTAGACATTGATGAAGTTAAGGAAGCTGAGAGGATTTTCCAAAACATTTCGCTTTCAGAAGATTGGTCAACCGATGACAAACTGGCTTACGGCAGCATGATGGTAAGCTTGAATCACTTTGAAGATTTTGATCGTTGGTACGCGGACTTAGCATTAAATTCCGCAACACAAGATTTAAGTGCTTCGGAAGTATTACAGCTTGATGAACTCAAAACCCGTCGACTGTTGAGTCAAGCGGATCTGATGCTGGTTAATCAACAGCCTAAGCTTGCGTTGGATTTGTATGAACAAGTTTCTTTAAAGCCTGAGCCATTTAAAACTCAAGCAGAAATTGGCATGTTGCAAGCCAGTGCTTTGACTGGAGATGAAGCGACGTATCACGACATGCACCTCATTTTGAATAAAAAGCGCGATAGCTTAACTGCGGCACAGTTGATGACAGTGGTCGCGGTGTTTAATCAACAAGGCTATCGGAATGACGCTAATGCGCTAAATCAGTTGTTGGATGCGATGCCTGATGCTGATGCATTAGCGTTTCGCAATAGCATGTCTATAGCAATGATAAATCAACAGTGGGCCTTAGCTGAAACACGCGCCTATCAAGCCTTAAATCGTGACCGAATGGATAAAAATCGTGAACCTGAAGAGGCGAAAAAAGAACCCCTAAGCTTACGCGAGCTATATGATACTGCTGACGACTACTGGTTGACTCGTAACGTCAAATCGGACATCGATAAACTGCATGATCGGAGTGATGGGCATGTCATGATTGGCTGGGATTACAGTGCACGAGATGGCCGTAATACTTCGAATCAAGTGCCCATAGAAGCCCGAATCCCGATAGAGAGCTGGGATGGACACCTGTTGCTAAAAGCTGATTATGTTTCTATCGATTCAGGTCAGTTGGACTATTATGAAAAAACCACCGATTCTGACAGCACTTCGTTCCAAAATGACGCATCAGGTATGGCATTTGGAGTGGGCTGGCAGGCTGAAGATTGGTTGGTCGATATCGGCACGACACCAATTGGTTTCGACCATACCACATGGGTTGGTGGTGTGCGCATCAATGGGGACCTGGGTGAGTTCGGTTGGACGGCAGAAGCTTCGCGTCGCCCAGAGACCAGTAGCGCGCTTTCTTATGCTGGAATGTCTGTCCCTAGCGGCACGACTGACCCTCAAGGGACTAAATGGGGCGGAGTTGCTCGTACAGGTGTGAAGTTGAGCTCAAGCTGGGACATTGGTGGCCCTTACGGTTTTTGGAGTAGCTTGCAGTATCATGTTTTGACTGGTGAAAAGGTTGAGGACAACACTCGTTTAGGCGTGCTAGGTGGAGCGTACTACAAGTTAATTGCAACGGATGACCAACGTTTAAGTATAGGTACGAACTTAATGTACCTTGATTACGACAAAAATCTGGGTGAGTACACGCTAGGTCACGGTGGCTACTACAGTCCGCAAAGTTACTTCTCGGTGTCTTTACCTATCAACTTTTATGGCCGATACAACAGTTCTTGGTCATATCAATTGAGTGCATCCGTCTCTAACTCTTGGACTAAGGAAGACGCGCCATACTTATCGACAGTAGCGGAGTCAGACAAAGGTGGTGGTTTTGGTACGTCGTTGCAAGCGGCGGTGGAAAAGCGAGTCAGCAAACGTTGGTATCTTGGTGCGTTAGTCGATGTACAACGTTCTGAGTTTTATACACCAAACCATTTCATGCTTTATGCCAAGTACACCTTTAATGATCGTTGGCAACCAATAGAGTATCCGCCAGTAGCACCAACGTTGTATAGCGACTTCTAACAAAAAACAAAGGCCGGAAATCCCGGCCTTTGTTGTCTTCTTCCTAGAAGAATGCGACGCTTAGTACAAAATTGAGTAAAGCTGGCGACGATATTTGCTTGCTAATGCGTTACCTTGACCTAGCGCACTGAGAATATCCATAAAAGTCTTCTTCACTTCACCGTCTTGGGCGCCCAAGTCTTTTTTAAGAATATTCCACAGCAGTTCCAACGCTTCTTCATCCCGACCAACTTGGTTGTATTGTACCGCCAATTCACAAGCGAGTTCGAAGTTTGCCATGTCTGCTGCGTATGCTTGTTCTAGTCGCTGTAACTCAGGGCTATCTGCAGCCTGCAAATGCAGCTCGAGCTTGGCTATTAGGCTCTTGTAGTAGTTATCTTGATACTCGAGAGGGATAGCGTTCAGTAGTTCTTGGGCAATATCAAATTGTTTGGTTTCTAGCAAACAATCAGCCATCGCGAGTTTCACATCACCACGCTCTTGCAGCTCTGGCGGCAAAGTGTGGATGATACTCAAAGCCTGAGCATGCTCACCTTGCTGAAGAAGTTCACTGACTTGTTTTAATAGTTGTTCATCTGGGCTTGGCAAATGCTTTTGTAGCATGGTAGCAATGGCATCAATTGGCTGGGGGCCTCCCAGACCATCGACGGCTTGACCATTTATAAACAGCGCGATAGTTGGCAATACTTGCACGCCAAATTGAGACGCTAAAGCTGGCTGATCTTCACAATTTAGTAGAGCAAGCGTAAATGCACCGTTGTACTGTTGAGCAAGAGATTGCAACTCAGGGAGTATCTGTGCGCTTTCTGGCTGAGCGTTGGCCCAAAAGTGGATCAAAACGGGCGTGTTCATTGATCCTTCAAGCGTTTCGCGAAAGTTCTGTTCTGTTATCTCAACGATAAATGGGGATTGCATCAGAGTATCCTTGCCTTGTGTCTTGTCGTTGATATTAGATATGGAGTTGATTTAGGTGAAATTCAAGCGACATTCACCATCAATAATGAATCATTCTATTTTGAGAAAACGTGAGGTAATAGAGTGAGGTTATTGCTGCTCAGGTGTTAGATAAAAAGAAAACGCTGCCGAAGCAGCGCAATTCTAATGCTATTTGTTAGTGCGGTATCAAAATAGGATGAACATGGTCAACACTACACCCACACTAAGCCAGTTAAGCTGATTTAATGTCATTGTTGCCTCGCAGTAGTATAAACATTGCTACAAAACGTAATGGGTGGCGATACCAAATCTAAGCAACTCAATCACTTTGGGCGAAAGAATCCCCGCTGAATTGCGTAGAAATTGATTCGTTTAGTTGAGGTTTTTTTAACCTACATGTTCATAATGACATCACATTGTTACGGTGAAATTACATTTCGACAAAACTTTTTTATGCAGCCTGTCGCAAAATTTTATCAAGTACACGGGTTGGTAATAGTCTTTTCAAGACTGCGAATAATTTAGTCGGTGTAGTAATTCGATAACGAATTTTCGGTGAAACGCTAGTTAATGCATGAAGAACTGGTGCGATGCAAGACTCTGCAGGCAAAACAAATCGATTATTAGACTTGTCGTTGTTGAGTCGCTCTCTTTGTCCTTCATAAGCATGACGATGGGGGCTAGATTCAATATCAACCCACTTCTCAAAGGCTCGTAATGCATTGTTTCTAAATTGAGTTTCGATCGGTCCTGGTTCTATCAATGCCACTTTGATATTCGTATCCGCAAGCTCTAGCCTGAGCGTATCTGTCCAGCCTTCTAAGGCAAATTTTGATGCATTATAGGCACCACGGTATTTCATTGCGGCAAAACCAAGAACAGAGCTGTTTTGTATGATGCGTCCTTCGCCTTGCAGGCGCATATGAGGAAGCACTTCTCTGACCAACTGGTGCCAACCAAAAAAGTTGGTCTGAAATTGATCTTGAAGAGCCTCGGTGGGTAAGTCTTCCAGTGCTCCGGGCTGACCATAGGCACCATTATTGAACACTGCGTAAAGCTTACCTTCTGCTAACTCTAGCGCTTGCTTCACGCCCGAAGAAATGCTTTCTGGGCTATTTAGGTCTAGATTGATGCAGGTTAGCCCTTCATTAATTAGGCGCTGGACATCTTGTTCTTTCCTACAAGATGCAATGACATTAAATCCCTTGTTTTGTAGGGCGTGAGCGCACACGTAACCGATGCCGGTTGAACAACCCGTAATAAGAATCGACTTTTTCATAATTTAATTTAAGACTCAGAAACATTGATTGGAGCCATCATTCATCAGCTCCGGTCATGAAGCAAGTGCTTGAGTGCTGGCTCTATTCTGGAGTAGCTAAATTTAAAGCCCAGTTCGGTGAGTTTTTTGGGTTTGGCTCTCATGCTATCAAACAATAAGCAGGAAGATTCTCCCATTAGGAGTTCCATCGCCCATTTAGGCGTGAACAAGATATGCGGACGTTTTAGCGTTTTAGCTAGTGTGCCGCTGAATATACGATTAGTCACAGGATGGGGGGCGCACATATTGAATGCACCGTGAGCATGTGGTGTTTCAAGCAAGTACATGATGGCGCGGACCATATCTAGGATGTGAATCCAAGGCATGTACTGATTACCGTTCCCAAGTGGGCCGCCTACGCCAAGCTTGTAAGGTAATAGCATCTTTGCCAACGCACCACCATTAAGGCCGAGTACCACGCCAGTTCTCATTAGACAAACCCGTGTTTGTTCCGACTCTGCGCGCTTAGCTATTTGCTCCCACTTTGCACAAACCTCGTGAGGAAAGTCGTCGCTATTAACATGTAAGCACTCATCAAACGGATGATCTTGTTGATCACCATAGTAGCCAACTGCCGAGCCACTAATAAAAACAGAGGGAGGTTCGGTACTTGCGTGGATCAGCTCAACAATTTGCTCGGTAATTTTCCAACGACTTTTGCAGATTTTTTCTTTTTGCTCGCTGGTCCACCTTTTATCCGCAATAGGCTCACCTGCAAGATTAATGACGGCATCAACGTGATTGAGATCGGCGAACGATTCGAGCGAGTCAAGGTATTCGATATTACCCAGATCAGCATGCTGTAGGCGTTGTTTTGCTCGCTCTGGAGAGCGTGTAAGTAGCATAACTTGGTGAGTTGATAGCAGCTTGAGCAACTCCGAGCCAATAAACCCAGTGCCACCTGTGAGTAATATCTTCATGTTATCTCTTTGAATGTACACGTATTAGAACATTATAGTCGTTTTGTGCTTAGCTTGATCATCTCAACACCATTATTTCTAGGATAGTGACAAGCTGACAGAGAGGCTATTAACTTCACATATTAGTAAATATGTAACTAAATGTTATAGATGGCGCTAGTGTATTCACGGTAGAAGAGTGAAATCTATGCCAGACTAGAAGTTATCGCTCATTGGAACGAGCGTAATCAGTTTGCACAATCAAGGAGGATAGGCATGGAAGCATTTGTTGCGCTTTTTCGAGCGCTCCTCAATAGTGCTCGTGACTTATTACCCATCATCATTGTTATCACTTTTTTCCAATTAGTCGTTTTGCAAGAGCCGCTGCCCAACCTGGTCTCCATTCTTTTTGGCTTGTTGCTTGTCGTTTTAGGATTAACCTTTTTTATCTTTGGCCTAGAACTTGGTCTTTTTCCTATCGGAGAGAGTATGGCTCAAGCCTTTGCAAAAAAAGGCAGCGTGTTTTGGTTATTAGTCTTTGCGTTTTGTTTGGGGTTTGGCACCACGATAGCTGAACCTGCATTAACCGCGGTAGCAGAAGAAGCATCAGAAGTTGCGGCAGAAGGAGGGATGATCACAAACTCAGAGCAATCCATGCAGGATTATGGACAAGGGCTACGAGTAACGGTGGCACTTTCTGTGGGGATCGCTATCGTTATTGGCGTTCTGCGCATCTTAAAAGGGTGGCCAATTCATTACATGATCATTGGTGGCTATGTAGGCGTTGTAATACTGACGTGGTTTGCACCTGAAGCCATTATTGGCGTCGCTTACGATTCCGGAGGTGTAACCACGTCCACCATAACAGTACCTTTGGTCACTGCTCTGGGCGTCGGTTTAGCGTCTTCTATTAAAGGGCGCAACCCTATGGTGGATGGCTTTGGTTTAATTGCTTTTGCCTCGCTGTTACCGATGATGTTTGTGATGGTTTACGGAATGGTCGTAACATGATTTCAATTGATCATTTCCTAGACACTTTATTATCGACCGTTAGAGACGTCGTTCCCATCGCCAGCATTATTTTTGGTTTTCAGTTAGCCGTGTTAAGGCGTCCTGTTAGCAACCTTAAGAAAGTTTTGCTTGGGTTCGTTTATGTGATTTTCGGGTTAGCTCTTTTTTTACTTGGATTAGAAATGGCGTTGTTTCCACTTGGGGAGACGATGGCTGTGCAATTAACGGCGCCGGAGTTTTTACAAGAGTTCAAAGTATCGGTAGGGAAAGCCTTAATGTGGGTCGACTATTATTGGGTTTACACCTTCGCCTTTTTTATAGGCTTTAGTACCACGATTGCAGAGCCTTCTTTAATCGCTGTAGCGATAAAAGCAAACCAAGTCTCTGGAGGCAGTATCAGTATTAACGGCTTGCGCGTAGCCGTTGCGTTTGGGGTGGCAATTGGTATTGCATTAGGGAGTTACCGGATTGTCGTGGGCGATCCCATTCATTATTACATCATCGCGGGTTACATCGTCGTTGTGATTCAAACGTTTTACGCTCCTAAGCTTATTGTTCCACTCGCCTACGATTCTGGAGGCGTAACAACTTCTACCGTCACTGTCCCACTTGTAACTGCATTAGGGTTAGGGCTTGCTTCGACCGTCCCTGGAAGAAACCCAATGATTGATGGCTTTGGCTTGATCGCGTTTGCCAGTCTATTTCCTATGATCTCTGTGATGGGCTATGCGCAAATAACCCAGTGGCTGAATAAAAACGTCTCGGAGGAAGAAGAAAATGCGCTTTAAATTGATACTTGCGTTTGTTGAAGACAGCAAAACAGACAAGGTGCTGGACGCTGCACGCGATGCTGGTGCGACCGGTGCAACAGTGATTAACAATGCTCGCGGGCAAGGTTTAAATCAAAAGCGAACGTTTTTTGGTTTAACGCTAGAAGTGCAAAAAGATGTGCTGCTGTTTGTGGTCGAGGAACATCTCTCTCGACACATATTAGAAACCATTAATGAGGTTGGTGAATTTGACAGAGAGTCGGGACAGGGGATTGCTATTCAGATCGATATTGAAGATGCAGTCGGTGTCGCGCATCAAGTCGAGACATTGACCAAAGTGGTCGAGGATGAATTATGAGTGATCAAACGATAATTAGAGTTCGAGATGTTATGGCGGCAACGTATGTGATGGTTGATGGACTGATGACCGTATACGAAGGCATAACGCTAGCGAAAAAATACCAAGTCAAAGCGCTGGTGGTGAAAAAGCGAGATGATAATGATGAATATGGCATCGTGTTGATGAATGATATCGCCAAAAAGGTGCTGGCGAATAATCGTTCTCCTCAGCGCACAAATATTTATGAAATCATGACCAAGCCCGCTTTGTGTGTCGAACCAGATATGAACGTAAAATATTGTGCACGTTTGTTTGAGCGATTTGGCATAAGCAGAGCGCCGGTCATTGAAAGTGGCGAGGTCATTGGGATGGTGAGTTATAACAATATTGTCATCAACGGTATGGTGCGAGAAGAAGTGTAATAGGTTGATATAAATGAAAAATCAACGAATTTTTTCTCAAGTCAGCGACTGTTACAAAGAACTAAAATATTTAATATATGTTAGGTTGCATATGTATTAATTCACCATTATTCTTTGCGCCCTAAGCCTAATGTCGAGGAATCTGTATCATGCCTTTAGTCTCTTGCCCCGTGTGTGAGAAACAAATCTCAAAACGCGCTCATGCATGTCCAGGATGCGGAGAGCCCGATCCGCTGCACCATCTAGCCAAATCAAAATTTATGTCGATGGTGTTTTGGATACTGGTGTTGGTTGGAACAGCGTATGCAGCATGGTTCTATGTTTTGCCTATGGTCATTGAATCATTGCGCTATCAGTAGTATTCAAACCGTCGTAGGTTGAGCTGCTAAAAAAATGCCGTAGAATGACCTCATACTTTTTGAGGAGACGATGTCGTGAAACTATTTTTTGCCTCAGACCTGCATGGCTCTTTGCCAGCAACTAAAGAAACCATTGATCTATTTTTGGCCTCTGGTGCGCACCACCTGATTTTGCTAGGAGATACGCTAAACCATGGGCCGCGAAACCCTATTCCAGAAGGCTACAACCCTCCACAGGTAGCAGACTTATTGAACCAATACAGTGATCAAATTATTTCTGTACGTGGCAACTGTGATAGTGAAGTGGACCAAATGCTATTGAAGTTTCCAATGATGATGGATTACTCATGGGTGCTACTTGAATCTGGCAAGAGAATCTTTTTGACTCATGGTCACTTGTACAACTCTGAAAAACGGCCGCCACTGCGTGAAGGTGATATCATCGCCCACGGTCATACACATGTTCCCGTCGCAGAGATGCAAGACGGAGCCATTATATTCAACCCAGGCTCGATGACATTCCCACGTAATGGCTTACCGAGAAGCTTTGGTACTCTAGAAGACAATAAGCTAACGGTAAAAACGCCAGAAGGCGAAGTATTAGCACAAACCATGATTTAACGGTTTTACTAAGTAAAAAAATAGGGAGCGAATTGCTCCCTATTTTGTGTCTGAATGTCCTAAATCGCGTT
Source organism: Vibrio sp. Vb0598 (assembly GCF_033338935.1). NCBI lineage: Bacteria > Pseudomonadati > Pseudomonadota > Gammaproteobacteria > Vibrionales > Vibrionaceae > Vibrio > Vibrio sp. Vb0598. The sequence continues at coordinate 36,183 of NZ_JAWOTP010000010.1, forward strand.
CTGGGTCGATAATGTCTCTAACGCGCTGTTTTAGCACCTTGGCTTCAGGAAAGCCGCTGTCTTTTTTCCGTTCCCAAATTTGTTGGCCATTACAGAAAATTTCGAAGCGACCACCTGTGTCTGGGTGTAAGCTGATTGTTTCTATTTCTTCGCTAAAAGTATGCAGTAATTCTTGCGATAGCCAGGTTGAACGCAACATCCAGTTGCACTGGCGGCAGTAATAAATATCAATGATTGCTTTATCCATGAAACTTTCCTTTTAATCTTTTTAAACCAGCAACTTGATGCCCACGGCAAACGTGAGAATTTCGAATGCAACTTTAATCACTCTGTTACTGTATCGACTCGCGGCCCATGCGCCTAAACTGCCGCCTAGAAATGAGCTTAACAATAAAACAGGTAACCAAGCCCAGTGAATAGGCGCCCCTGCCTGTACGACGGCAATGCCTCCAATGCCATTCCAAAACAGGCCGACACAAATCATGGTGTAAGCAACGGCTTGTTTGTAGTCGTAACCAAACCAGCGCACCAAAAATAGTGTCACGAGCAAACCAGAACCTGCGGTAAGAGATCCGTTAATGATGCCGATAAACAGTAAGCCAATTCCACCAATAACCCAACCAATAGGATGACGGTTGCGTATTACTTCAGCTTGGCCTAGCGATGTCTTAAGTCGCGAGTAGATACCCAGCGCTAGGATCATCGTGCCGAGCATCTTTTCCGCGATACCATCAGGGATCTGTACAATTAAGTTAGCCCCTAAAATCACGCCAGTACTACCGGACAAGATAAGGTAGAGCGCGACTTTCCATTTAATAGTGCCTGATCTTAAATGCGTGCTTGCTGCGCCTAAGCCTAAAGCGACCGAAGCCACCTTATGTGTGCCTAGCGCAACGGAGAACGGTAAGCCGAGAAAGATGAGTAAAGGGAATTGAAGCAAGCCTGCTCCGCCACCGGAAAGTGAAGCCAGCGTGTTGGCGATTAGTGAACCGAAAAAAAGGGTAAGGGTATCTAGCCAATCCATAAGCAAAACAAAGGGGGCGTCTTGCCCCCTTATCATCCAATCAAAATTAGTTTTTAAACAGTACCGAAGAACCGTGGTTCAAGCTAGTGAGCAATAGTGTTTTTTCGTTCACGACGTCAATACGACGACTTTGCTCCGCATCTAGCTTAAAAATTTGAGTAATCAAACGTAGCTGTGCTTCGGAAAAGTCTTTTGATTGAGAAGATGAAATATCTTTAAACTCCGAAGGCGAGACCAACAAATAGTTGTCACTTACTTCCCAGCGGCCTTTTTCCGAGATATTTATCGTTGATTCTGCGGTTGAACCTTGAGCGAATAGTTTTATATTTGCTACGCGAATATAGTCACCATTAGGGAGATATTTCACGTTTGATTCAACATTAACTCGGCGTAGTGGGCCGACAGTATCGTCAGGCAAGCTGTCTGTAATGACTGTCACCATGGTCGACTGCCATTCGTTTGCTGTGAGGAGCTGCTCCACTTTTAGGTCACTTCCCCAATACAACCAACTACTGAAAAGAACGGATACGGCCAAAACCGCAGATGCTAATTTAATCTTCATATTGGCCTCCTTTATTTGCAGATGTCTGTTGGATCGTTTTGACCTGCGAAAATACGCAGTGTTACGTTCTCGTAAGAGTGGTTACTGTCATGAATGTAGTTCAGAATCAGCTGGTTATTTTGTCCACCAGTGGCAATCACTTCAACTGGCAACGAGTCTTCTGCATGGTGCTTCACGTAGCGCTCAATGCATTGCTCTATTGAAGGCAACCAGTTGTTGATTTGAGGGTGATTTACAGGTGTCATCACCGGTACACTTTGATACTCACCAATCTGACGGAATTGGGATTCCGCAGGGTTCGTGAATAACAATACGCAAACAGGAAGCAGCAGAGACAAAAAGATAATGACACGCGGTAGCCAGTTAATCGTGTTAGATGCTGGCTTCGGCTGAGTTTTAGTCGGCTCTACTTGAGGCTCAAGATCAGCAGTAGTATCGGTCACTATCTCTGTTGGTGGTGTATCGCTCGCTTCTAACTCCACTGCTGGCGCTTCTTGTTCAGAAGCGGTTTCTTCAACGTCAGTGTTAGAGTCAGTAGAAAATGGGCTCAAGCGTTCCACTGAACAAATGAGTTGGTAGCCACGTTTAGGTACCGTTTTAACAAACTCTGGAGATTTTGTTGAATCCTTCAACATCTTACGCAGAGTAGAAATCGCTTGAGTCAGGCTTGAGTCATCCACCTCAAAACCTTGCTCACGCCAAACAAACTCGTGAAGCTCGTTACGGGTTAAAACTTCGTTTGGTCTCTCTGCCAACATCAGAAGTATACGGCTTTCGTTGCTTCCTAATCGTACAACGTCGTTGCCGTTTTGTTGGTCAGCGAGCGAATTACTATTTGGATCAAAGGTGAACCTTTGAGCAAGTAGAAATTTGGTGCCAATGTTAGTCATTTAGTTCTTCTTAGATGGATGATGTTGTAATTATGGTGATTTATGTCACAAAATTACCGGGGCGCTTGGAGTGCGCACGACATTTTAGATGCTTTTAGACGGGTAGGATAATTAAAATTTTCTAAAAAAACACCGTTTTTAGCAATATTGACCTTGAATTTACATTTGTCAGCCACATGTTAAATGACATCTCGGTAAGGTGATTTCAAGGGGAAAGTCACAAACTTGTCCCTATGAAAAAGCCAATTAGTTTAGATGTTATGGAGCACACATGAGCGAAACCGTATCTCAAAATAAAGAAACTCGTGGTTTTCAATCAGAAGTAAAACAACTACTGCATTTAATGATCCATTCTCTTTATTCAAATAAAGAGATCTTTTTGCGCGAGCTGATCTCTAACGCATCAGATGCATCAGACAAACTGCGCTTTCAGGCGTTATCTAACCCAGATCTATACGAAGGTAATGCAGACCTTTGCGTGAAACTGTCGTTTGATGAAAGCGCAAATACCTTAACCATTTCTGATAACGGTATCGGTATGAGCCGTGATGATGTGATTGAGCACTTAGGAACAATCGCAAAATCTGGTACAGCTGAGTTTTTCTCAAAGCTATCTGAAGAGCAGAGCAAAGACTCTCAGCTTATTGGTCAGTTTGGTGTTGGTTTCTACTCGGCATTTATCGTTGCTGACGCCGTTACCGTGCGCACTCGCGCTGCGGGTCTAGCCGCTGATGAAGCGGTACAATGGCACTCAGCGGGTGAAGGTGAGTACACCATCGAAAACATTACCAAAGAGTCACGTGGTACCGACATCATTCTTCATATGCGTGAAGAGGGTAAAGAGTTTTTGAATGAGTGGCGTCTACGTGACGTTATCAGTAAGTACTCTGATCACATCGGCATTCCTGTTTCAATCCAAACTGTCGTTCGTGATGACGAAGGCAAGGAAACAGATGAGAAGAAGTGGGAGCAAATCAACAAAGCCCAAGCACTGTGGACGCGTAACAAATCTGACATTTCAGAAGAAGAGTATCAAGAGTTCTACAAGCACGTATCACATGACTTTGCCGATCCATTGGTCTGGAGTCATAACCGTGTAGAAGGTAAAAACGATTACACGAGCTTACTATACATCCCATCGAAAGCACCTTGGGATATGATGAACCGCGACCACAAATCAGGCTTGAAACTGTACGTACAGCGCGTATTCATTATGGACGATGCAGAGCAATTTATGCCGTCATACTTACGCTTCGTACGTGGTTTAATAGACTCAAACGATTTACCGCTAAACGTATCGCGTGAGATCTTACAAGACAATAAAGTGACTCAGTCTCTACGTAATGCTTGTACTAAGCGCGTGCTAACGATGCTCGAGCGTATGGCCAAGAATGACGAAGAGAAATACCAATCATTCTGGAAAGAGTTTGGTCTTGTGATGAAAGAGGGCCCTGCGGAGGACTTTGCAAACAAAGAGAAAGTTGCAGGTTTATTGCGCTTTGCTTCAACTGAAGTGGGCTCTTCTGAGCAAACTGTGGGCTTGGCGTCTTACGTTGAGCGCATGAAAGAAGGTCAAGATAAGATCTACTACTTGACGGCAGACAGCTATGCAGCTGCGAAAAACAGCCCTCACTTAGAACAGTTCAAAGCGAAAGGCATTGAAGTTATCTTGATGTACGACCGCATTGATGAGTGGCTGATGAACTACTTAACTGAGTTTGATGGTAAACAGTTCCAGTCAATCACTAAAGCTGGGCTTGATCTAAGTCAGTTTGAAGATGAAGCAGAAAAAGAGAAGCAAAAAGAAACCGAAGAAGAGTTCAAGTCGGTTGTAGAGCGCACGAAGTCTTACCTAGGCGATCGTGTGAAAGAAGTTCGTACGACCTTCAAACTCGCATCTACGCCTGCTGTTGTGGTAACGGACGATTACGAAATGGGCACTCAAATGGCGAAGCTTCTTGCGGCAGCTGGTCAAGCTGTGCCGGAAGTGAAATACATCTTTGAGCTAAACCCTGAGCACGAATTGGTTAAGCGTATGGCTGACGAAGCCGATGAAGAAGCGTTTGGTCGCTGGGTTGAAGTTCTGCTTGGTCAGGCAATGCTAGCGGAGCGAGGCTCTATTGAGGATCCAACAGAGTTCTTAGGAGCCGTTAATCAACTTTTGACTAAGGTGTAATAACCTCTGCAAATCAAAAAGCTCGCATTTCGCGAGCTTTTTGTTTGTTGTCGCAAAATTTTGCATCTCAAGTGCTGAGTTAATAATCAATAGGGCGTGAAAGAGGGTACTGTTAACATTCTTTAGTCTTAATACACTCTTTGCTCAGAGAACCTGTGATAGAATCTGCGACTTGAATGTGAGTAATAAGGCGTGTATTTTTGCTCGCCTATATACGTTATACCGAAACTTATCGTTGCAGGTGCTTCTCAGGTTTGATGTCTAAGAGGTCAGCTATTGTGAGCTTCGGTATAAATCTTAAATATTAAAGAGGATAAATCATGCGCATCATTCTTCTAGGTGCTCCAGGTGCAGGTAAAGGCACACAAGCAAACTTCATCATGGAAAAATACGGTATTCCACAAATCTCTACTGGTGATATGCTTCGTGCTGCTATCAAAGCAGGTACAGAGCTTGGTAAACAAGCCAAAGCTGTTATTGACGCTGGTCAGCTAGTTTCTGATGAAATCATCCTTGGTCTTATCAAAGAGCGCATCGCTCAAGAAGACTGTGCAAACGGTTTCCTACTAGATGGTTTCCCACGTACTATCCCTCAAGCTGACGGCCTAAAAGAAATGGGCGTAGACGTAGACTACGTTATCGAATTTGACGTTGCAGACGATGTAATTGTTGAGCGTATGGCTGGTCGTCGTGCTCACCTTCCTTCTGGTCGCACTTACCACGTGGTTTACAACCCGCCTAAAGTGGAAGGTAAAGATGATGTAACTGGTGAAGATCTTGTTGTTCGTGATGACGACAAAGAAGAAACAGTACGTGCTCGTCTAGGTGTTTACCACGAGCAAACTGCACCGCTAATCAACTACTACGGCAAAGAAGCTGAAGCAGGCAAGACTAAGTACCTTAAGTTTGATGGTACTAAGCAAGTAGCTGAAGTTAGTGCGGATATCGAGAAAGCACTATCTTAATTTGCTGAAGTCAAAAATTTAATATTTTGATATATTGAAAGCGGCCCAAGTGGTCGCTTTTTTTAGTTTACTCGTAAACATATATCTAATTAACTTCAGCTCGGCTATTCGTTACTTCGAGGTTACTTAAATATATGAACCAAGCCGTTTACCATGAATAGGATGTTATGAAAGAGAATAATAAACAGGGTGTACTCCTAGTTAACCTGGGAACTCCTGACGCACCAACCGCTCCTGCCGTAAAGCGCTTTTTAAGTCAGTTTCTTCATGATCACCGAGTGGTAGACATGACTCGATGGCTTTGGTGTCCACTATTGCACGGCGTTATCCTTCCTATCCGAGCTCCTAAAGTTGCCAAACTCTATCAATCAGTATGGATGGAAGAGGGCTCGCCGTTGATGGTGTACTCTAAACGCCAAACTGAAAAGTTAGCACAAAAGCTTGATATACCTGTAGAGCTTGGTATGACGTATGGTAACCCAAGTTTACAATCAGGCTTTGAAGCCCTATTGGCGCAAGGCGTTGATGAAGTCATTGTTTTACCGTTGTATCCGCAATACTCGGGAACAACAACGGCAGCGGTTTCTGACGGAATCACTAAAGCATTTAAAAACCTGCCTGTGATGCCAAGCTTTAGCTTTATTCATGATTATTACAATCACCCGAAATATATTGAAGCGTTAGCGCATTCAGTTCGTGAACATTGGCAAAAGAATGGTCAGGGAGATTACCTGCTGTGTTCTTATCATGGTATTCCAAAACGCTATGCTGACAATGGTGATGTTTACCCACAGCATTGTGAAGAGACGACTCGCTTGCTTGGGGAAGCGTTAGGTTTAAGCGAACAACAAATTGGCATGACGTATCAGTCCCGATTTGGGAGAGAAGAGTGGCTTCAACCTTATACCGACAAGACCCTAGAGGCACTTCCTGCAAAGGGTGTGAAAAATATTAATGTTGTGACCCCTGCATTTTCGTCAGATTGTTTAGAGACGTTGGAAGAGATCTCGGAAGAGTGTAAAGAGATTTTCCTTGAAGCTGGTGGTGAAAACTTTACCTACATCCCTTGTTTGAACGATAGTGAACTTCATATCGAGATGATGGTTGAGTTAGTTCAATCTAAACTTTAGATACAAAAAAGGGTCGCAATAGCGACCCTTTCTACGTTTAGTTGAGCGATCAAGCAACTTGTACTTGCTGCTCTTCTACTTGCTCTGCCGTGCTGTGCGTATTTTCAGCGCCATGCATCCAGCGAACGAGTGTATTAGAGAATAGGAGCAAAATTACGCCACTTACGGTTGCGCTGACCGCAATACCACTAAAGATAGCCATAGCGCCTAACTCGCCTACGTGAGAGCCCACATAGCCCGCAACATAGTTAGCAATCGCATTACAGCCAAACCATGCACCCATCATAAGTGAAGCTAAGCGAAGCGGTGCTAATTTAGTCACCAATGAAAGACCAATTGGTGATAAACACAGCTCGCCTAATGTGTGGAAGAAGAAAGCGCCGACCAACCATAACATCGATGTTTTTACTGTTGTATCTCCACCTTGTTCTAGCACTGCGCCAACCATACAAAGGAAACCAATCGCCAAGAAAAATAGTGCCATCGCAAATTTCACTGGCGAAGTAGGTTCACGTTTACCCAATTTTACCCAAAGGACAGCCAGAACTGGCGCTAGAGTAATAATGAAAAATGGGTTTAGTGATTGGAACCACGCAGCAGGAACTTCGAAACCACCAATCATGCGATCAGTATATTGTTGAGTGTAGATGTTCATCAGACCACCAGCTTGTTCAAAGCCTGCCCAGAAGACAATAGTGAATAAGCTCATGACCAGAATTACTTTTAGTCGATTCACTTCTTCTTTGTTGAGTGGCTGCTTCGTGGTGGCGTTTTTGTTGTTTAGATCTCGTTTCGCCGCTGGTTCGCGACCAATATCACCAAGCCATGATTGAGCCAGTACCATTTGCATCACTAGGCTAACCAGCATACCCACACCAGCGGCAACAAAGCCTGCTTTCCAACCGTAAGAGGTTGTCACAGAGCCAGAAACGACGCCGGCAAGTAATGCACCTAAGTTGATACCCATATAAAAGATAGTGAATGCGCCGTCACGACGGTTGTCACCTTCTTGATAAAGGTCGCCAACCATGGTTGAGATATTTGGCTTAAAGAGACCGTTACCAGTGATAAGTAGGCCAAGACCTAAATAGAAACTGTGTAGCGAACCAATACCTAAAGCATCAGCAGGAAGTGCAAGAGTAAACTGGCCGATGGCCATTAACGCGCCACCAAGCAAAATTGAGCGACGTTGACCTAAATAGTTATCTGCTAGGTAACCACCGATAAGAGGCGTGATATACACAAGCCCTGTGTATATGCCGTATAGGTCTAATGCGTCTTTGGTTGACCAGCCAAGGCCGCCGTTCATTGTTGTATCGGTGAGGTAAAGCACGAGAATGGCACGCATTGCGTAGTAAGAAAAGCGTTCCCACAGTTCTGTACCGAACAATAAGAACAGGCCACGTGGATGACCAAAATATTGATGTTGGTTTGACATAAGCTCTTCTAATAATAGTTATTACATTTTTTAACGACTTCTACGTATACAATGCAATTCAACGAGTGACAAATAATAAAATTTTGCCATTCGACTATTTTTGTTTGTTAAGTAGCTGTTTTTGATTGGATTTGCAGATTATATGATGGTGTATTGGTGGTGTTACAAACTTAATTTCCATTTTTGCCTATGGACTTCTTTATCGTAAGTTGCTGAAAAAATGTCGTTAATGCGAGCGATGTATAATCATACTTTTATAGATAAACTGAATATCAATGACTCAACTTTGGCTTAATGCTAGGATAAAAACAAAATAGAATTGGCTAGTAAAAAGATGAAACGTTGGTATCTACTTTATTGTAAACGTGGGGAGCAGGTTAGGGCGAAACAACACCTTGAAAACCAAGGTGTGGAGTGCTTTTATCCAACTGTAGAAGTTGAGAAGATTTTGCGCGGTAAAAGACAAAAAGTCGAGGAACCGCTGTTTCCTTGTTACGTATTCGCTTACTTTGATTATGAGCAAGGGCCAAACTTCACCTCAGTCCGCTCTACTCGAGGTGTTGTTGACTTTGTGCGTTTTGGTGCTCAACCGAAAGAAGTTCAAGGTGATTTGGTCTTCGAATTGATGAAGCTAGAAAAGTGTTGTAATGACAATACCGTTTCTGAATGCATGCCAAAACCAGGCGATCAAATTAGAGTTAAAAGCGGTCAATTTGCGGGCATAGATGCCATATTCCAAGAACAAGATGGTGAGAAACGCTCAATTATGCTAGTTCAGATGATCACCAAGCGTGTGCCTGTCAGCATAGACAATAGTGATTTAGATTTAAAATAGCCTAATTCCATCAAACATAAAAAGAGGTGCAAAAGCACCTCTTTTTGATCGTATCTAATTTTTTGTCTGTTTTAAAAGGGTTGGACGAACCGACCCTTATCTTTATCGTAGAGAATTAGTATGAGTCGTTGTGAACGGTCTGTACTGCACGACCTGATGGGTCAACACAGTTTTGGAACGATTCATCCCATTCAATCGCCTTCGCTGAAGAACACGCTACTGAAGGGCCTCCTGGTACACACTCTGCTGCTGATGGAAGTGGGAATAACTCTTCAAAGATTTCACGGTACACGTAGCCTTCTTTTGTCGTTGGCGTGTTGTATGGGAATCGATATTGAGCTGTTTCCATCTGCTGGTCTGTCACTTTCTGTTCTGCTACTTCTTTCAGCGTATCGATCCAGCTGTAGCCAACGCCATCAGAGAACTGCTCTTTTTGACGCCATGCGATCGATTCTGGCAGGTAGTGCTCGAAGCACTCACGAAGGATGTGTTTCTCCATTTTACCGTTGCCACACATCTTGTCTGCTGGGTTCAAGCGCATTGCTACATCAATGAACTCTTTATCTAGGAAAGGTACGCGTCCTTCAACTCCCCATGCTGCCAGCGACTTGTTAGCACGAGCACAGTCGAACATGTTCAGAGCAAGCAGTTTACGCACTGTCTCCTCGTGGAACTCTTTCGCGTTTGGCGCTTTGTGGAAGTAAAGGTAGCCACCAAAGATTTCGTCAGCGCCCTCACCAGACAATACCATCTTGATACCCATCGCTTTGATCTTACGACCCATTAAGAACATAGGTGTTGATGCGCGGATAGTCGTCACGTCATACGTTTCAATGTGGTAAATCACGTCACGAATCGCGTCCAAACCTTCTTGAATCGTGTACGTCATTTCGTGGTGAACGGTACCAATTTGGTCGGCAACTTCGCGAGCTGCTTTCAGGTCAGGCGCGCCTTCTAGGCCAACAGCAAAAGAGTGCAGTTGAGGCCACCAAGCTTCAGACTTTTCATCATCTTCAATACGCATCGCTGCAAAGCGTTTTGCTACCGCAGATGTAATAGAAGAATCTAGACCGCCTGAAAGAAGTACACCGTAAGGCACGTCAGTCATTAGTTGGCGTTTAACAGCCGCTTCTAGCGCTTCAGTCAATTCTTCTTTGCTAGTGCTGTTACCTTGTACTGCTGCGTACTCGTTCCAGTCACGAACATAGTAACGTGTTGGCTCAGTATCTTTAGAGCTGTAGTAGCTACCAGGAGGGAATTCACTTACTGTTTTACATACTGGAACAAGAGCCTTCATCTCTGATGCCACATAGTAGTTACCATGCTCATCGTGACCTTGATAAAGAGGGATAATACCAATATGGTCACGGCCGACTAAATACTCATCTTTTTCTTCGTCGTAGAGCACAAAAGCGAAAATACCGTTTAGTTCTTCAAGGAGATCTGCACCCATATCTTGGTAAAGTGCAAGAATGACTTCACAGTCTGAATCGGTTTGAAATTCGTACTTTCCTTCGTAACGAGCACGAATTTCTTTATGGTTGTAGATTTCACCATTGACGGCAAGGATGAGCTTCTTATCAGGGCTGTATAGCGGCTGTGCACCACTATTTAGACCAACAATCGCCAAGCGCTCGTGCGCTAAAATAGCACGCTCTGAAGAGTAAATCCCAGACCAGTCTGGGCCACGGTGACGAAGTTTTTTCGACATCTCTAATGCGATAGGGCGCAATGCGGCTGCATCGCTTTTAATGTCTAAAATGCCAAATACTGAACACATACTACATCCTTACTAAACTAAACAATTTCTAATCGGTATGGTTTAAATTTGCCATTACTAATAAAAAAAGCAACGTTTTGTGATTAAAAAAATAATAAAAGGCCTTGTTGTATGGAAAACATTTAACTCAACCGTTGTTTTGGTGAATGAGATCAAGGTTTGGTATAAAAACTATACAAAAAAGGCTTTCTATCAATAGAAAGCCTTCCGAAAAATATCAGTGCTGTTGCTTATTTAATTGGTGTGAATTTAGGTTGAAGTTGTTTACAGACGTGTCGAGCAAAACCGCTACCAGCTTCACTATAAATATTGAATGCTGCGTCAACGCCATTTTCAAGTAAGCCTTCCAATTGATCTGGGTATTCGGCGATAGCGGCAATTTGCCCCTTATATTTTCTGCGTTTAAGCTGCTCAAGTGCTGTTTGGTTACCTTGATGATGTGGCATTGCAAGCAGAACCAGTTTTACATGACCTGTATCTAAAATTCGCTCCCAGAAATCCGGGTCGGTGGCATCACCAGAAATAACATTTCTTCCTTCTGAACGATGATGATGTGCAGCGTCTTCACGAATTTCTATACCCAATGAAATTTTGCCATAGCGTGAGCGTAGCTCATCATAAGCGCCCGTCCCAATACGCCCCATACCTAAGATCAATACTTGGGCATGACCTGGGTTGATGAGTTGGTCGCGTTGATTGAGCTTTTCTACCGCTGTCTCTTGCAGCCACTTACCTGAATGTTGATAAATTTTATGGCTAAGGCGGTTAAGTGGCGCGGAAATTACAAAGGATACCGACACCGCAACCGCAATCGCAGCAAGCATATCACTTGGCATCCAGCCCATTTTATAGGCCAACCCTGCAACAATAAGACCAAACTCACTGTAGTTAAATAGTGATAAAGAGGCGAGCAAAGAGGTACGTACTCGAAACTTAAAATGATTAATAGTAACGAAGTACAAGAGTCCTTTGATTGGTAGCAGTAAGATAAATAGCAGGGCGAGAACGACGCCATTCACGCTCAATGAGGCGGATAAACCAATGTTTAAAAAGAAGCAGACTAAAAAGAGCTCCTTCATATTGAATAATGACTTGGATAGTTCTGAGGCTTTTGGGTGACCTGCGAGTAGCATGCCTAAAATTAGCGCGCCCAAGTCTGGTTTCATCCCGACCAACTCGAATAGCCCAGCACCGATAACAAGCGCGAAGAAAATACCGAATAGCACTAGCATTTCGCCGTGGCCAACTTTATCGAGCAGCTTATAGAATAGAGGACGAAGGAAAGGCAGTGCGAACAAACCGATGGCATACCATTCTGGGACTTTTCCGGTTGAAGCAGTCAGGAATACTACGGCAAAAATATCTTGCATAACCAAGATACCGATCGCGAGTGTGCCGTAGGTCGCGTTCATTTCGCCTTTTTCTTGCAATGCTTTTACGGCAAAAACGGTACTAGAGAACGATAGTGCAAAAGCTAAAAGCAGGATTTGGCTGCCGTCCATACTGGCTAGCGAAGTCAAGCCCAGTAGTTTTAAGCCGGATAACGCTAGGGCAAAAAAAGCGGTAGAGAGTATGTTGTGGGCGGTTGCCCCTCCCCATATTTCTTTGGACAGCAGGGTTTTTACATCGAGTTTGAGTCCAATAGTAAACAGAAGAAGAGTAACACCAAGATCTGCGAGAGTGACGATAACGTCATTGCTTTGGTAACCAAATGCATGCAAGCCAAATCCAGCTAGTAGAAAACCAACGAGGGGAGGGAGGCTGCATTTAAGCGCAATAAAACCAGCTAAAAAAGCGGCTGTAATTAGAATAATTTCCATACTGTTAAGCTGTATTCCTGATATACAAAAACGGGCTGTGAAAACACAGCCCGAGATTGTAACTCAATTGGTTGTATAAACTTAGTCTTCCAGTAACTTTTGTAACAAAACTCCGTTCAGCATAGCGCGTTTAATCATCGCAAATGCGCCCATCGTTGGCTGCTTATCAATGTGAGAAGCCACGATAGGGAGGTCGTTATGGAAAGTTTTAAGAGATTGATTCTCTACATTGCGTTGAATTGCAGGGAAAACAATATCTTGTGCTGCAGTAATATCGCCAGCAATTACAATTTTCTGTGGATTAAATAAGTTAACCGTAATCGCAATCGCTTTACCTAGCTGGTTGCCCACTCGCACTAAACTCTGTTTCGCAAGTTCATCACCATTCATTGCGTGCTGACATACCGCTTCAATTGTGATGTTTTCAAGGTCGGTTAAGCTTGATTCGTATCCTTGAGTAATCAGTTGCTTCACTCGTTGAATAATCGCTGGGTTTGCAGCTACGGTTTCTAAACAGCCAAAGTTTCCACATTGGCATTGCTCACCAAGCGGGTCAATTTGGATATGACCAATTTCACCGACGTTGCGGTTAAAACCAAGAAAAACCTGGCCGTTAACGATAATACCTGCGCCAGTACCGCGGTGGACGCTAACCAAAATAGAATCCTGGCAGTCTTGGCTTGCTCCAAAGTAGTGCTCAGCCAACGCCATGCCACGTACGTCGTTGCCAACAAAGCATGCTGTATTAAACTTCTCTCCAACAATTTCACCGAGAGCAAGATTATCGATATCGGTATTAGGCATGTATTCGACCACGCCAGTTGTTGGGTTAACAAGGCCCGGTAAAGTGATGCCGATAGCGATGAGTTGATCAATTTTGTCTTCGCAACGGCTTACGAAATCTTTTAATAAATCGATAAGCCCTGCGATTAAGTCTGCTTGGTTAGTGTAGTGCAATTCATGCTGATCTTCTGCCAGCGCGGTGCCACCTAAATCGTATAAACTGAACTGTACGTAATCTCGACCTAAGCGAACGGCAATCGAATGAAAAGGTTTGACTTCAGTAGTCAAAGAGATCGCACGACGACCACCAGTTGAAGCTTGTTGGGCGACCTCCTTAATAAGGCCGCGCTCTAAAAGTTGGCGGGTTATTTTGGTAACACTAGCAGGCGCGAGCTGACTCACGTCCGCGACTTGAATACGGGAGATAGGACCTTGCTGATCAATCAGCCTATATACCGCAGCGCTGTTAAGCTGTTTTACTAAATCTACATTACCAATCTGTCCGCCATTCATGCTTAATTTTGCTCGTATTGTCCGTTAACAACCGTCGCTTTTACTTTAAAGTCACGATCGAAAATAGTCAGGTTTGCAACCATCCCTTTTCGAACTCGGCCAAGGCGATCCTCAACACCAATTGCTGTTGCTGGGTATAACGTGGCCATTCGTAGAGCTTCGTCTAAAGCGATCCCCGCGTGCTCAACTGAATTCTGAACTGCTTCAATCATTGTCAAAGCTGAGCCGCCTAGCGTGCCATTTTCATCAACACACTTACCATCTCGGTAATATACTTTCTTACCGACAAAAATAAAGTGATCAATGTTAGCACCTGCTGGAGCTGTGGCATCCGTCACCAAAACAAGCTTGTCACCTTTGATTTTATGAGCAATTCGGATGTTTGCGTAGTCGACGTGAAAACCATCAGCAATAATGCCAGCGTATACGTCAGGAGTATCGTAAATTGCACCAACAACTCCTGGTTCACGACCAACCATTGGTGTCATTGCATTAAAGAGGTGTGTAGCAAAAGTAATGCCTGCTTCAAAGCTTTTACGTGCTTCGGCGTAGGTTGCATTTGTATGGCCAATTGAAACCACGATGCCAGCAGCATTTAATCGCGCAATATGCTCTGGGTCGTTATGCTCAGGTGCTAGTGTTACTTTCGCTACGATATCGGCGTTTGCGCAGATAAGGTCGATCATGCTTTCGTCTGATGGGCGAATAAAATCGACGTTATGGATGCCTTTTTTCGCGACGTTAAGGTAAGGACCTTCGAGGTGTAAACCAAGCGATTGATTTTGATACTTGTTGTGGTACTCACGAGCTGCGGCAATTGCAGTTCGCATATCTTCATCAGATGACGTAATGAGTGTTGGCAGGAAGCTAGTACAGCCAGATTTGAGGTTTGCCTGGTGCATGATTTGCATGGTTTTAGGGGTAATTGCATCGTTTAGCATTACACCGCCACAACCGTTCAACTGCAGATCGATAAAGCCTGGACTTAGATTAGCGCCTGCAAGGTCTTTTACTTCGATGCTTTGAGGTAGCTCAGAAACCGGCACAATAGATTGAATAAGATCGTTTTCGATGATGACCGCATGATCGGTAAGAACATCACTACCGGTATAAATTTTACAGTTACTTAGCGCGTACATAGTCAGCTAGTCCTTATAGATGAGAATTCAATTTCTATATCGTTATCTAAGTAGAGACTGCTTCAGTCATATGGGTACTTAGTTTGTATCACTGAATTAGATAACGAGTCACATACAGCAAGTCGCGTTTTATCGATGTTATTGTCATAGTAACTAACTGAAAAGTAATAATTGTATGGTTTTTTATGATTCTTTTTCAGAGCAAAGTTACAGTGATTTACCCGCCTAGATACCAAAATAACACTGATTCTGCCTTGCATAAAGTGCGAGAATATTATCTTTAAAACGCCATTTTTTCGTATAATAAAATAAGTTTTATGATCTCGCTAGCAAAAACCTTCCGAAAGGGCAAATTGTGGTGATTATGATCACAAACGGTGAGCTTTTAATTTGCGGAGCAAAATTAATATCATAAACTTAGGATGACTAAATTGGACGGCTGAAATAAGTCATTCAACATAACATCTAATCCTATAGGGGGAACTTAAGGTGAACATTCTCGGATACTTCCAGAAGGTGGGTAAGGCGCTTATGGTGCCGGTTGCCACACTTCCTGCAGCAGCAATACTCATGGGTATTGGCTACTGGATCGACCCAAATGGCTGGGGCGCAAACAGTGCACTTGCTGCATTTCTTATTAAAGCTGGTGCAGCGATCATTGACAACATGTCAGTATTGTTCGCTGTTGGTGTTGCTTACGGAATGTCTAAAGACAAAGATGGCGCCGCTGCACTTTCAGGCTTCGTGGGCTTCTTAGTTGTCACAACGCTTTTGGCCCCTGGTGCAGTATCACAAATTCAAGGCATTGACCCAAGTGAAGTACCTGCTGCATTTGGTAAAATCAATAACCAGTTCGTCGGTATCTTGGTTGGTATTGTTTCTGCTGAGTTGTACAACCGTTTTTCTCACGTAGAGCTGCACAAAGCACTGGCGTTTTTCTCTGGCAAGCGTCTTGTACCGATCCTAACGTCTTTTGCTGGTATCGTTATTGCGTTCATCCTGATGTACGTTTGGCCATCAGTTTACGGCGGTCTGGTCAGTTTTGGTGAAAGCATTCAAGGTATGGGTGAAGCAGGTGCAGGTGTTTACGCATTCTTCAACCGTCTTCTAATTCCTGTTGGTCTGCACCATGCACTAAACTCAGTGTTCTGGTTTGATGTTGCTGGTATTAATGACATTCCAAACTTCCTTGGCGGTGCGAAATCATTAGCTGAAGGCACGGCAACGGTAGGTGTTACGGGGATGTACCAAGCGGGCTTCTTCCCAATCATGATGTTTGGTTTACCAGGCGCTGCTCTAGCGATGTACCATACTGCGAAATCAAAGAATAAAGAGAAAGTGGCATCTATCATGATTGCAGCTGCGTTTGCTTCATTCTTTACAGGTGTAACAGAACCACTTGAATTTGCATTCATGTTCCTTGCTCCAGGACTGTACGTTCTTCACGCAGCGCTGACTGGTCTATCAGTTTATATCGCGGCATCAATGCAGTGGATTGCAGGTTTCGGTTTCTCTGCTGGTTTAGTCGACTTAGTATTGTCGACTCGTAACCCGCTAGCGGTAAACTGGTACATGCTCATTGTACAAGGTCTTGGTTTCTTTGCGGTTTACTACTTCGTGTTCCGTACCGTGATTGTTAAGTTTGGCCTTAAAACACCGGGACGTGAAGATGATGAAGAAGCTTCATCTAACGTGGCTGGATCAAGCAATTCTTCAGAGCTTGCTCGTCAGTACTTGAAAGCACTTGGCGGTCATGACAACCTAAGTTCTATCGATGCCTGTATTACTCGTTTGCGCCTTTCTGTGAAAGATATGAGCGTTATCAATGAGAAAACTCTGAAAGATCTTGGAGCTATGGGAGTTGTGAAGCTAGGTACAAACAACCTACAAGTTATCCTTGGTCCACTAGCAGAGATTGTTGCTGGTGAGATGAAGAATGTATCTAAAGATGAAGACTTAAGTGGTGTTCAGTTACCAGCTTAACTGTTTAATAGTGGTGCGATTGTTTGTTATTGGTATTGCAAACAATTGATACTACAACATCGCAAAAGGCCTCCGCAGGAGGCCTTTTTTCGTTTAGGCCCTTTGAATCTGCTTTGCTTTCACGCCAACTCGATAAATATTGTCGTTTTAGAGCGAGTTCTTGTTGTCTAATTGCTTAGAATTGTGGATCATTAGGAACAATATACTCTGTGAAACCATACTTGGATACAGGGTTCCGTTTTCTCTGACAATACTAATATTTTTGAGGTGCTATAGATGAGTGAAGCTGATGCTCGTCCATCAAACTTTATTCGCCAGATCATTGATAAAGATCTAGCGGATGGTAAACACACTAGCGTGCATACTCGATTCCCGCCGGAGCCAAATGGCTACCTGCATATCGGTCATGCTAAGTCTATCTGTTTGAACTTCGGTATTGCTCAGGACTACCAGGGTCAATGTAATCTGCGTTTCGACGATACAAACCCTGAAAAAGAAGACATCGAATACGTTGAGTCTATCAAGAAAGATGTAAACTGGTTGGGCTTTGAGTGGAGTGGTGAAGTATGTTACTCATCAAACTACTTCGATAAGCTTTACGAATATGCAATTGAATTGATTAACAAAGGCTTAGCGTATGTAGATGAGCTAAGTCCAGAGCAAATTCGTGAATACCGCGGCACACTAAAGGCGCCAGGTAAACCAAGTCCATACCGTGACCGTTCTGTTGAAGAGAACTTGGCGTTGTTTGAAAAAATGCGCGCTGGTGAATTTGAAGAAGGTAAAGCGTGTCTTCGTGCTAAAATCGACATGGGTTCTTCATTCATGGTCATGCGCGATCCAGTTTTATACCGTGTGCGTTTTGCTACGCACCACCAAACTGGTGATAAGTGGTGCATTTACCCAATGTACGACTTTACGCACTGTATTTCTGATGCATTAGAAGGCATTACGCACTCTATTTGTACGCTTGAATTCATGGATAACCGTCGTCTGTACGATTGGGTTCTAGACAACATCACGATCGAAAGCCGTCCACATCAATACGAGTTCAGTCGTTTAAACCTTGAATACACAGTGATGTCTAAGCGTAAGCTTAACCAGCTAGTTACTGAAAAACTGGTTAATGGTTGGGATGATCCACGTATGCCGACTGTCTCAGGTCTGCGTCGTCGTGGCTTCACACCTGCATCTATTCGTGAGTTTTGTAAGCGTATTGGTGTAACGAAGCAAGAAAATATGATCGAGTTTAGTTCATTAGAATCTTGTATTCGTGATGACCTAAACGAGAACGCTCCGCGTGCAATGGCTGTACTGGATCCTGTTAAAGTTGTTATCGAAAACTTTGAAGCAGGCGCAGTAGAAAACTTGACAGTTGCCAACCACCCAAATAAACCTGAAATGGGCGTGCGTGAAGTGCCATTCACGCGTGAATTGTGGATTGAGCGTGAAGACTTCCGTGAAGAAGCGAACAAAAAGTACAAGCGTTTAGTGCTAGGTAAAGAAGTTCGTTTACGTGGTGCTTACGTGATCAAAGCTGAGCGCGTTGAAAAAGATGCCGAAGGCAACATCACAACGATCTTCTGTTCTTACGATGCAGATACGCTAGGTAAAAACCCAGCAGATGGTCGTAAAGTGAAAGGCGTTATTCATTGGGTGTCAGCTGATAAAGCTCTTCCAGCGGAAATTCGTCTGTACGATCGTTTATTTACGGTGCCAAACCCAGGCGCAGCGGAAGATTTTGCTTCTACTATCAACCCTGAATCATTAGTTGTGATCAATGGCTTTGTCGAGCCTAGCCTAGCTTCTGCAGAAGCAGAAAAAGGTTACCAGTTTGAACGTATGGGTTACTTCTGTGCAGACTCGAAAGACTCTTCAGCAGATAATCTAGTATTCAACCGCACGGTCGGTCTACGTGATACCTGGGCAAAAATTGAGAATCAATAATCTCGATTAATGCTGAGAATGATGAAAAAATGCCAGCAAACGCTGGCATTTTTTATACCTACTCCCACAGAGCGCTATATAGATGTGCAAGACTGTGGAGAAAAAGATGGGCGTTTAGTAGCTTTTGTTCTGTAACCAAAGTGCTGACGTCTAAGGTACTTACTTCTAGAAACAAAAAACGCCAGCATGTGCTGGCGTTTACTTTTTAAATTAACAAACCCTTATTTTTTCGGTTTGTGTGCATCTGGATTGTCTTTACAACCACCATCGCTACACTTGCCGTACAAGTATAAGCTGTGGTTTGTTAGTGTGACATTGTACTTAGCTGCAATCTCTTTTTGACGTTCTTCAATAAGATCGTCAGAAAATTCAATTACCTCACCACAGTCTAGGCACACTAGGTGGTCGTGGTGATGTTGAGTCGATAATTCGAAGACTGACTTTCCACCTTCAAAGTGGTGACGAGTTACAATACCAGCATCGTCGAACTGGTTTAGAACTCGGTAAACAGTTGCTAGGCCAATTTCTTCACCTAGATCAATCAACTTTTTGTACAAATCTTCAGCACTGATGTGCTGGCAGTCTGGCTGCTGAAGTACTTCTAGAATTTTTAGCCTCGGAAGGGTTACTTTTAAACCCGCATCCTTCAGCGCCTGATTATTATCTGACATATACTTTCCCGTTGGATCATCTGCAGCGATTTAACAGAATTCAATCTTCCTACCATTATAGGATAAGCGTTCGGAACATTAAACCACGAACTTCAAAGGGTTAATAGAATCTTTTTGTAAATTAGAAACAGGTCCATTATATTACAGCTCTGACCAGTTACAATTGTGTAACATTAAGCTTGGAGAGGGCAGGGATAGCGATGAATAGGCGACTAGCGAAGATATACAAACCAGGAATTGTAAAGTTCGCACTCAATATTTGGCCTCCTTTTTGGGGGGCGGGTATTAAAATCTTACATATTTCTCAAGACTTCCGTACTGTAAAGGTACGTTTAAAGCTTCGCTGGTGGAATAAAAATGCCAATCGCACCCAATATGGCGGCAGTATTTTCTCTTTAACTGATCCTATTTACTCGTTGATGCTGATGGGGATTCTACGAGAGGAATATTATGTGTGGGATAAAGAGGCAAGCATTAACTTTATTAAGCCGGGGCAAAGTGATTTGTTTGCAGAATTTGAGGTCACTGAAGGGATGCTGGAAAACATTTATCAAATGACACGGAATGGAGAAAAGTGTTTTCCTGAGTTTATTACTCATGTAAAAGATAAACAGGGGAATGTGGTTTCAGAGGTTCAACGCAAGCTTTATGTAAGAAAGAAACCTCAGTATCGCGAAGAGGAAGTACTTACCGATGCTGTGTGACAATACATACAAAAAGACCTCCAAGTGGAGGTCTTTGCATCATTCAATTTGATTAGCCTTCTAGCTCAGCTAAACACATCTCTTCATAGATCTGTTTAACCCAGCTTTCAACACGCTCGTCAGTCAATTCTGGTTGGCGGTCTTCATCAATACATAGACCTACGAATTGGCTTTCGTCACCTTCAACAAGTGCTTTAGACGCTTCAAATTCGTAGCCTTCTGTCGAGGTATGGCCAAGAATTGTGCCGCCTTTAGATTCAACGATATCACGGACTGTGCCCATCGCGTCACAGAAGTATTCTGCGTAGTCTTCTTGGTCGCCACAGCCAAAGATAGCCACTAGCTTAGTAGAGAAGTCGATTTGCTCAAGCTCAGGGAAGAAGTCATCCCAATCACATTGTGCTTCGCCGTAGTACCAAGTTGGGATACCTAGAAGAAGAAGATCGAAGTTATCAATGTCTTCTTTGCTGCTTTTCGCGATGTCTTGAACGTGAACTAGATGTTTACCTAGTTGCTTTTGAATCATCTTTGCAACGGCTTCAGTATTACCTGTGTCGCTACCGAAGAAGATACCTACACTTGCCATAGAGTCTATACCTTTACATTGTTTGTTATTGGCGATGCTACTAAGGGTTTAACCTAACCCTGAGCCTTCCCAAGTTAGCTGAATTACACCTTTTGCAATAAAGCCAGCACAGCCTAGGAAAAGGACTAACCACACAATACGACGACCAAAAACAGGTACATTGCCTTGCTTTAGCACATCTTTTATCGCCATCCCGATGAAAAAAAAGATAGCAGCAAAAAGAAGATCGAGTCCAATAGACTCGAGCATATCCATATAGTCGTAAAGCATTTTAGCCCTTCATGCCGAAAAATCTTGGGCGCACTATACCACTGTTAAACGGTAAAGTTAATGCACTACAAGAAGGGTTATTTCAATAATCTAGTGTTGCTTTTCGAATTTGTTAACTCGAAATGTATTTTCGAATGACTCTCATTACTTCTGTCGGTTTCTCGGCGTGTAACCAGTGACCAGTGCCAGCGATAATGTGTGCTTTAGCATGGTTAAATTGTCGCTTCACTGCCGGCTGATGTTCTGGCATTAAGTAGTCAGAGTCGCCGCCTTTGATAAACAAAGTTGGGATATCTGTTGGTGTGATTTCTTGCCAGCCAATAATTTGGTCATAATTCTCAAAAAGGCTCGGTACGTTAAACCGCCAATCCATCTTATCGCCATTTTTGTACAGTGATTTAGAGAGAAATTGTCTTACACCATCGAGTTCAATATGTTGAGCTAGGATATCCATGGCTTGCTGTCGATTTGCTGGTTTTTCATTAATAACAGCATGTAAGCCGTTAAAAACATTATCGTGACGGTTCGTAGTGTAGGCAACAGGCGCCATGTCGAGAACGACTAACTGCTTGACTACATTTGGCGCAATGTCCACAAGAGCCATCGCGACTTTTCCGCCCATGGAGTGACCAATAACAATAGATGGCTCAACGTTTAAGTGCTGAAGGAGCTGAGCCACATCTTTTGCCATATCGGTATAGTTATGGACTTCGGAGTGGAAAGAGAGGCCGTGATTTCTCAGATCAATACTGATCACCGTGTGATCTTTAATAAGATCGCGGGCGAGTAGACCCAGATTACTTAAACTACCAAACAATCCGTGAATCAAAACAACTGTTTGGCCTTGGCCTTCCTGCTTATAGTTGAGTAATGCTGACATTTTATCTTATTCGTGATGGGTTTAACGTGGAGTATCCGCGTGGATCTCGTTATAATCCCCCAGAGTTTAAACATTGAGAATGTGAAAAGCGAATGAAAACAATTGAGGTTGATGAGGATCTATACCGTTATATAGCTAGTCAAACTAAGCATATCGGTGAAAGCGCCTCGGATATTTTGCGACGCCTTTTAAACCTTGATGGTCAGTTGCAGGAAGCTAAAGCCGCGCCTGTAGTAGAGAAGCCACAAGGGATTGTAGTAAGTAAAGATGCGGGTAAAACGGAATCTGTTGATGTAGTGAAAGAAATGCGTTCGCTGCTTATTTCTGATGAGTTTGCCGGTCTAAAAAAAGCGATTGATCGCTTTATGTTGGTATTATCGACCTTACATAAATTGAATCCAGAAGGTTTCGCCCAGGCTACGAATGT
The DNA here is from genome assembly GCF_033338935.1 of Vibrio sp. Vb0598. Classification (NCBI taxonomy): domain Bacteria; kingdom Pseudomonadati; phylum Pseudomonadota; class Gammaproteobacteria; order Vibrionales; family Vibrionaceae; genus Vibrio; species Vibrio sp. Vb0598. Next base: position 58,706 of record NZ_JAWOTP010000010.1, read on the forward strand.
AAAAGGACGCAAACGCGTGTACTTTGCAGATAATGAAGAAACCTTGCTAGCAAACGGTAATACGACCAAGCCAAAAGCCATTCCTGGCACACCGTTTTGGGTTATCACGAATAACAATACAAGTCGTAAAAGACAGATGGTTGAACAAGTGATGGCACACATGGGGTTCCAACCTGACTTAATAGAAAAAGTAACAGGTTCAATCTAAGAAACCTGATAGAAGCCTCATAATGCGTCGCAGTGAGCGGATATTATGAGGCTTTTTTAATTTTATTTGTATTGAAAGAAAGGATGTCAAACATGGCTATGCACCCTCGTGCTGGGCAAAAAGCGCAGCAGGAAGATCTTCACAATATCCCAGCACTCGTTGCTAACTACTTCTTACTTCAACCAGACGCGGCAAACGCAGAACACAAAGTTCAATTTGGTACTTCTGGCCACCGCGGTACTGCAGACAAGCACACTTTTAACGAAAACCACATTTTAGCGATCGCTCAAGCGGTAGCAGAAGTTCGTTCTGAGCAAGGCACAATTGGCCCGTTGTTTGTGGGTAAAGACACGCATGCGCTATCTGAGCCTGCTTTCTCAAGTGTGATTGAAGTACTGATTGCAAATGGTGTGAAAGTGATTGTCCAACAAGACAACGGTTACACGCCAACACCGGGTATTTCACACGCGATTCTGACTTACAACATCAAACACGATGAAAAAGCAGACGGTATCGTTATTACTCCATCACATAACCCACCACAAGACGGCGGTATCAAATACAATCCGACACATGGTGGTCCTGCAGAAGCTGAGTTGACTCAAGCTATCGAAGATCGTGCGAACGAACTGATTGCTGAAGGTTTACAAGGTGTGAAACGCCTACCACTAGCAGAAGCAAAAGCATCGGATCTGTTTGTAGAGATGGACTTGGTGAAGCCATACATCGATGACCTGGTGAACGTTATCGATATGGAAGCAATCCAAAAGGCGAACCTGAAGATTGGTGTAGATCCATTGGGTGGCAGCGGTATCGATTACTGGCGTCAAATTGGTCAGGCATACAACCTAGACCTAACGCTAGTAAGTGAATCGATCGATCCTTCTTTCCAATTCATGTCGCTAGATAAAGACGGCGTTGTGCGTATGGACTGTTCTTCTCCTTACGCAATGGCGGGTCTATTGGCACTGAAAGACGAATACGATTTAGCATTTGGTAACGATCCTGACTACGACCGTCACGGTATCGTTACGCCAAAAGGTTTGATGAACCCGAACCACTTCTTAGCCGTTTGTATTGACTACTTGTACCGTCATCGTGACGCGTGGGGTAAAGACGTCGCTGTTGGTAAAACACTAGTTTCAAGTGCGCTGATTGACCGTGTTGTTGCGGATCTAGGTCGTGAGCTATGTGAAGTGCCTGTTGGTTTCAAATGGTTTGTAGACGGTCTGTACACTGGTAAGTTTGGTTTCGGCGGCGAAGAAAGTGCTGGTGCGTCTTTCCTTCGTAAAGATGGCACACCTTGGTCAACAGACAAAGATGGCATCTTGCTATGCCTTCTAGCAGCAGAGATCACTGCGGTAACGGGTAAGAACCCTCAAGATTACTATGAAGAGCTAGCGGCGAAGCACGGTGAGTCGAAGTACAACCGTATTCAAGCTGTAGCAAATGGCCCACAAAAAGACGTATTGAAGAAGTTGTCACCAGAAATGGTTGCGGCTGAAACTCTAGCAGGTGATGCGATCACTGCTCGTCTAACGCATGCACCAGGCAATGGTGCTGCGATTGGTGGCCTTAAAGTAACGACGGCTAACGGTTGGTTCGCTGCTCGTCCATCAGGCACAGAGGACATCTACAAGATTTACTGTGAAAGCTTCAAAGGTGAAGAACATCTGAAACAAATCGAAGCTGAAGCACAAGAGATCGTTAATCAAGTGTTTGCAGCCGCTGGTTTGTAAAACATCCAATGGTCAATGTATCTAGCAAAGGGTTGATGTGAAAACATCAACCCTTTCATGTTTAAGTGCCCCGAACCGCTTTATCTCCGGGCCATGAATCTGGTACCACAAACCAGAATTGACCGTCTTCCGTTTGTGCGTGTATGAATCGATCTAAAGGCTTTTCAATAGGTTGAGAGAAATCGTCTGTACCGGTCGCCCAGCATGGTTTATGTAAATGATAAAGGGGTTTACCAATTAAATCCCATTGACGTTGATAGCACCAGTAACCACTAATCTGACTTGGATTTAATTCATAACCCAAGCACTCCTTAGGAGTTGGCTCTGGAGTAAACGGATTAATATAGAGTCGTCCTTGCATCATTAGGCGCTCTTCTGGAGAGTCGTTTAAAGGAATTATTTTTTGAAATTCCGGGCGATCGCTCATTTTCAGCTGATGCGTGAGCATTCTATCCAATTTTACATGTAACTGGTCGTGAGCATTCGGGCCATACCAAATGCCGTTGTAAAGAAGATAAAACTTAATCGCCACTTCCCAATGTTCTATCTGATTTGATTCTGTATTCCTCAACACTAAATCGACAGCACCAATGGTCTTACCTTCCGCGTCGTTTAACTGAATTTCTTCGGCAATAATCTGATATCGTTCTGAATTAGAAAGAGCCGCAGTGCATAGGTGCTGATATAAAAAACCCAGTCTCGGATTACCATTGTATTGTTCTGAGCTATTCAAAGGTTTGACCGAGATATCTTCTAAGGTTGCAAACGGAGGGGTTAACTTGAAAAGCGGAGGTGAAGTGGCGATCCATTGGTAAAAGCGTTGCAGTTGGTTCATCCGTATCCCTAAATTTATGGTGAGGCGACAAGCTTTGTTATTGTAACTAAATTTGCTTTTGAGGGTAGGGTGGCTAGCATCGATATTAGGGTTCGAGATACACTTTAAAGACCTAAATGATATCAAGGTGCCAGATGTCAAAACGTTGTTGTATCAACTAGGTTGCATTCTTTCGTCTGATTCCATCAAGAGGTTATTTAGGTTTACATGCGCTAGAAATTGGAAGTAATAATGAATAACTTAAAGCTAGAACAGATTCTTAATGACAAACTGTCACCGCAGTTAATTAAAGATTACGCACCAAATGGGTTACAGGTAGAAGGGAAATCAGCGGTAAAGCGTGTTATCACTGGCGTAACCGCCTCTCAAGCCTTAATCGATAAAGCGATTGAGCTTAATGCAGACGCATTGCTTGTTCATCATGGCTATTTTTGGAAAGGTGAGCCTGAGCCAATTCGTGGCATGAAAGGTAAACGAATTCGTAGTCTGATCAAAAACGATATCAACTTATATGGTTATCACCTTCCTCTAGATATTCATCCAGAGCTAGGCAACAACGCTGAATTAGCTCGCTTACTTGAAATCGAAGTAGAAGGTGGGCTTGAAGGGCACCCTCAGTCAGTTGTTATGTTTGGGCGCTTGAAAAAGCCGATGTCTGGTGTTGAATTTGCGAGTAAGATCAACCAAGTTCTTGATAGAGAGCCTCTGCATATCGCTCCAGAGAATACCGATAAGATGATTGAGACAGTCGGCTGGTGCACTGGTGGAGGGCAGGATTTCATTGAACTTGCTGTACAGCACGGGCTGGATGCATTTATCTCTGGAGAAATTTCAGAGCGCACCACTTATACCGCTCGTGAAATGGACATTCATTACTTTGCTGCAGGTCATCATGCTACTGAGCGTTATGGTGTTCAGGCCTTAGGCAAATGGCTAGCGGATGAATATGGCCTACATGTGGAGTTTATCGATATTGATAATCCGGTTTAGCGTTCTCCATTAATAACGTTAAACGCAAAAAAGAAAAAAGGGTTGAGACGAAAATCTCAACCCTTTTGTTTGTCTATCTTCGTACTAAAAGATCATTCACGTTCGTGAAGTGGAGAAAACTCACGTTGTGTTTCGCCAGTGTATAGCTGACGAGGACGACCGATGCGGTTCAGTGGATCGCTGTGCATTTCGTTCCAGTGAGCAATCCAGCCGATGGTACGAGAAATCGCGAAGATAACCGTAAACATAGAAACTGGAATACCAATCGCTTTAAGAATGATACCTGAGTAGAAGTCTACGTTCGGGTACAGCTTCTTAGACACGAAGTACTCATCAGAAAGCGCAATGCGCTCAAGTTCCATTGCAACGTCTAGCAGAGGGTCTTGAATGTTTAGCTCTTTGAGAACTTCATGACACGTTTCGCGCATTACTGTCGCACGTGGGTCGTAGTTCTTGTAAACGCGGTGACCAAAGCCCATTAAGCGGAATGGGTCATCTTTGTCTTTCGCGCGGTCTACATATTCAGGGATGTTATCGACGCTGCCAATCTCTTCTAGCATTCTCAAGCAGGCTTCGTTTGCACCACCGTGAGCAGGTCCCCAAAGGGATGCAATACCAGCGGCAATACATGCAAATGGGTTCGCACCAGAAGAGCCAGCTAGGCGTACAGTTGATGTCGACGCATTCTGTTCGTGATCCGCGTGTAGAGTGAAAATCTTATCCATCGCACGGGCAACCACAGGATTTACTTCATACTCTTCGCAAGGGTTTGCGAACATCATATGCAAGAAGTTCTCAGCGTAGCTAAGGTCGTTACGAGGGTAAATAAATGGCTGACCGATAGAGTATTTGTAACACATCGCCGCCAGTGTTGGCATTTTTGACAGCAGACGGTACGCTGCAATTTCGCGGTGTTCGTCGTTGTTAATGTCAAGAGAGTCGTGATAGAAGGCTGCAAGTGCTCCAACTACACCACACATTACCGCCATTGGGTGAGCATCGCGTCTGAAGCCATGGAAAAAGCTTGCGATTTGCTCGTGTACCATTGTGTGACGAGTAACGGTCGTTTTGAATTGCTCGTATTGTTCTCGGGTAGGGGCTTCACCATAAAGAAGGATGTAACATACTTCTAAGTAATCTGCGTTATTGGCTAATTGATCAATCGGGAAACCGCGGTGCAAAAGAATACCTTTGCCGCCATCGATGTACGTGATTGATGATTCACAAGATGCAGTGGCAAGAAAACCTGGGTCAAAAGTAAAGTAACCATTGGCTCCCAGCTTACGAACGTCAATTACAGGTGTACCTAGCGTACCGTCCATAATTGGCAGTTCGATTGGCGCTTGACCTTCAACATGAAGGGTCGCTTTCTTATCCGCCATAACAATCTCCTTTGTTTATTATTTAATCCGTCCAGGATGTTTATGTGCCATTTTTGTACTGTTGTTAAAGCTTAAAGTCAATTTTTCTCCATCTTTGTGTGCACTTGTTATGATTTTTCTCATGAAAATCGTTAAAAATCTGTTCTATGTAGCATAATTTGTTACACCAATTGTATTAGAATGTTGCTCGCCGTATATTGGCAAAGAAAATTTTAGTTAAATCCTTATAAATTCGGGGCTAGAAACAAAGAGTGAGGTTTGTTGCTGGATTCCGTTTGTTAACAACTTGTTTACAATTATCTGAGTGGTTACTCGCGATATTTGTTAAATAGATGTTAACTTTTGTACGTTTGGAAGCTGAAATTGGTTATAACAATAAATGCTCAATGGAGCTGAGTGAGCAAGCCCGTGAAAGAAAGAAAGTCAAGACCTGTTAATTTAGATTTACAGACCATCCACTTTCCTATCACAGCAATCGCATCCATCCTACACCGTGTGTCTGGGGTAATTACGTTTGTTGCGGTGGGTATATTACTGTGGTTACTATCCATTTCTCTGTCATCCCCAATGGGTTTTATGGAAGCCGCTGACATCGTCGATAGCTTCTTCGTAAAATTCATCCTGTGGGGAATTCTTACTGCACTTGCCTACCACATCGCAGGTGGTATCCGTCACTTATTGATGGATCTAGGTCACTTTGAAGAACTAGATTCAGGCACGATGAGCGCTAAAGTCGCGTTTGGTGTAACAGCAGTATTATCATTATTGGCGGGGATCTTGGTATGGTAAAACACGTATCTTCATTTGGTCGTAATGGTGTACACGATTTCCTACTAATTCGTGCAACTGCAATCATTATGACGCTATACACGATTTATCTGATTAGCTTCTGTGCATTTTCAGATATCTCTTACGCATCTTGGACCCAATTCTTTGGTGGTACCTTCACTAAAGTATTCACCATGTTGGCACTTGTCTCGATCCTGATTCACGCTTGGGTTGGTTTGTGGCAAGTATTAACTGATTACATTAAGTGCGCGAAACTACGTGGCGCACTACAACTTGGTGTTATTGCCGTGCTATTCGGCTATGTCTTCTCTGGTCTATTTATTCTGTGGGGTGCGTAAGTGTCTATTCCAGTTCGTGAGTTTGATGCCGTAGTAATCGGCGCTGGTGGTGCAGGTATGCGCGCTGCACTACAAATTTCAGAGCAAGGCCTATCATGTGCTTTGTTGTCAAAAGTATTTCCAACACGTTCTCATACTGTGTCTGCACAGGGCGGCATTACCGTTGCTCTGGGTAACTCGCACAAAGACGATTGGCAATGGCACATGTACGATACCGTTAAAGGTTCCGACTACATCGGTGACCAGAACGCGATTGAATACATGTGTAAAAATGGTCCTGAGTCAGTTATCGAGCTTGAAAAAATGGGTCTTCCATTCTCTCGTTTTGATAACGGTACCATATACCAACGTCCATTCGGTGGCCAATCTAAAGAGTTTGGTGGTGAGCAGGCTGCTCGTACAGCCGCTGCTGCAGACCGTACTGGTCACGCACTTCTTCACACGCTTTACCAGCAAAACGTAAAACACAAAACAACCATCTTCTCGGAGTGGTACGCTTTGGATCTTGTGAAAAACCAAGACGGCGCAATCATGGGTTGTACTGCGATTTGTATGGAAACGGGTGAAATCTGTTACTTCAAATCGAAAGCAACCATTCTAGCTACAGGTGGTGCAGGTCGTATTTACGCATCGACCACTAACGCGCACATCAACACGGGTGATGGCGTTGGTATGGCACTTCGCGCAGGCGTTCCAATGCAAGACATGGAAATGTGGCAGTTCCACCCAACAGGTATTGCTGGCGCGGGTGTTCTAGTGACGGAAGGTTGTCGTGGTGAAGGTGGTTACCTTCTAAATAAAGATGGTGAACGCTTCATGGAGCGCTACGCACCAAACGCGAAAGACCTTGCTGGTCGTGACGTGGTTGCTCGTTCAATGATGATTGAAATTCGTGAAGGCCGCGGCTGTGATGGTCCTTGGGGTCCACATATCAAGTTGAAACTTGATCACCTTGGTAAAGAAGTACTTGAATCACGTCTACCAGGTATCTGTGAACTGTCTCGTACATTTGCACACGTTGACCCAGTGAAAGAGCCAATTCCAGTAATTCCAACTTGTCACTACATGATGGGTGGTGTACCTACTCAAGTCTCTGGCCAAGCAATTAAGCAGAAGGCCGACGGTAGCGAGATGGAAGTACAAGGCCTTTACGCATGTGGTGAGATTGCTTCTGTATCGGTACACGGTGCTAACCGTCTGGGCGGCAACTCATTACTAGACTTGGTCGTCTTTGGTCGTGCTACTGGCTTGCACCTTGGCGAAACGCTAGCAGCGCAAGCAGAAGCTCGTCCTGCAACAGAATCTGATATTGAAGCGTCTCTAGCGCGTACTATGCGTTGGGAAAACAGCACTGGTGGTGAAGATCCAGTTCAGATTCGTAAAGACCTACAAGCATGCATGCAAAACAGCTTCTCGGTATTCCGTGAAGGCGATGCGATGGCAACCGGTCTAGAAGAGTTGAAAGTGATTCGCGAACGTTTGAAAGATGCGCATCTAGCGGACAAGTCTTCAGAGTTCAACACGCAGCGTATTGAGTGTCTAGAACTTGATAACCTGATGGAAACCGCGTTTTCAACTGCCGTTGCAGCAAACTACCGTACAGAGAGTCGTGGCGCACATGCTCGTTTCGATTTCCCTGAGCGTGATGATGAGAACTGGCTATGCCACTCTATCTACAATCCGGAAACAGAAGCGATGACTAAGCGTGATGTGAACATGACGCCAACGCATCGTGAAGCTTTCCCGCCGAAAGTACGTACATACTAAAGGGAGGATACGACTATGAAATTAAACTTCTCTTTATACCGTTACAATCCGGATGTGGATACCAAGCCTTACATGAAAGAGTATACCCTTGAGGTAGACGAAGGCTCAGACATGATGGTGCTTGATGCATTGATTCTGCTAAAAGAGCAAGATCCAAGCATCGCGTTCCGTCGCTCATGCCGTGAAGGGGTATGTGGTTCTGATGGTTTGAATATGAATGGTAAAAACGGCCTAGCGTGTATCACACCGTTATCTGCTCTACAAGGCGATAAGATAGTTATTCGTCCACTACCAGGGTTACCTGTCGTGCGCGATCTTATCGTTGACATGACGCAGTTCTATGATAACTATGCGAAAGTTAAACCATTCTTGATTGATGATGGTGCATTACCACCATCACGTGAGAATCTACAATCGCCTGATGACCGTGCGCATTTAGATGGATTGTACGAATGTATCATGTGTGCATGTTGTACAACGTCTTGCCCATCATTCTGGTGGAACCCTGATAAATTCATCGGCCCAGCTGGTCTTCTCGCAGCGTACCGTTGGCTAATTGATAGCCGCGATACGGCAACAGATGAACGTTTGTCTGATCTTGATGATGCATTTAGCGTTTTTCGTTGCCATGGCATCATGAATTGTGTAAGTGTTTGTCCTAAGGGATTAAATCCGACGAAAGCCATCGGTCACATTAAGTCGATGTTGGTTAATCGTTCGGTTTAATTTACTCGCTCTTAGGAATGTCGCAGTGTTGCGGATCACCCGATATGACCGCTTCACTGCTTCAGTAATATTCGAGTAAAGAATACAAAAATTGCCGACCGTATTTTTAGTCGGCTCTTATAGCTCGGCAAAGACCGAAGCAAACGTGAAAACTACTGGTTAAGGGAAAATATGCACAACGGCGTGATGAAGGCATGGCTCGAGTCTTCACACTTGGCTGGCGCCAATGCAACGTATGTAGAGGACCTCTACGAACTGTATCTAAGTGATCCCGATCTGGTAAGTGAGGAGTGGAAACGTGTTTTTGAAGGCTTGCCTAAGCCATCAGAAGAAGTGGCAGAACAACCACATTCACGTGTCCGTGACTACTTCCGACGACTCGCTAGAGAAACAAAGCATTACAATGTCCAAGTTAGTGACCCAGATGTCGATGCAAAACAAGTAAAAGTTCTACAGCTAATCAACGCATACCGTTTCCGCGGGCATGAAGCTGCAGAATTAGACCCACTAGGTCTATGGCAACGCCCAACCGTGGCGGAGTTAGACCCTGCTTTTCATAATCTTACCGAAGATGACTTCGAAGAAACTTTCAACGTAGGTTCTTTTGCTGTTGGGCAAGAAACCATGAAGTTGAAAGATATCTATGAAGCCCTCAACAAAACTTATTGCGGTTCCATCGGTGCTGAATACATGCACATGACTGACACAGAGCAAAAGCGTTGGATTCAGCAACGCCTTGAGTCTGTCGTAGGCCAGCCATCATTCAACAAAGATGAGAAGCGCACATTCCTAGAAGAGCTAACAGCCGCTGAAGGTTTGGAGCGTTACCTCGGGGCGAAATTCCCAGGTGCAAAACGTTTCTCTTTAGAAGGTGGTGATGCGCTGATTCCGATGACGAAAGAGTTGATCCGTCATGCGGGTACAAGTGGAATGCGTGAAGTGGTTATCGGTATGGCTCACCGCGGTCGTTTGAACATGCTGGTGAACGTACTTGGCAAGAAACCTCAAGACCTGTTTGATGAGTTCGCCGGTAAACACGACGAAACTTGGGGGACGGGTGATGTGAAGTATCACCAAGGTTTCTCTGCTGATTTTGCGACTCCAGGCGGTGATGTTCACTTAGCGCTTGCATTTAACCCATCGCACCTAGAAATCGTAAACCCGGTAGTCATGGGCTCAGTTCGAGCACGTCAAGACCGCTTGGGTGATAATCAAGGTAGCAAAGTGCTTCCTATCACCATCCACGGTGATTCTGCAATCGCTGGTCAGGGTGTGGTTGCCGAAACTTTCAACATGTCTCTTGCTCGTGGGTTCCAAGTCGGTGGTACGGTACGTATCGTCATCAACAACCAAGTAGGCTTTACGACGTCTAATCCTCGTGACACGCGTTCTACGATGTACTGTACCGATATCGCGAAGATGGTGCAGGCGCCAATTTTCCATGTAAATGCAGATGACCCAGAAGCAGTTGCTTTTGTTACTCGCATTGCATTGGATTACCGTAACGAGTTCAAGCGCGATGTCGTGATCGATCTTGTATGTTACCGTCGCCACGGCCACAATGAGGCGGATGAGCCAAATGCGACTCAGCCTTTGATGTACCAGAAAATCAAAAAGCATCCTACACCACGCAAATTGTATGCAGATGTTCTGATCGATAAAAATGAATCAGATATCGAGACAGCGACTCAGTTAGTCAATGAGTATCGCGATGCATTAGATCGCGGTGAAGTGGTTGTTAAAGAATGGCGTCCAATGGCGTTGCACTCTGTAGACTGGTCCCCTTACTTAGGGCACGAATGGGATATGGAGTGGGATTCAAAATACGACAAGACACGCCTTATTGAGCTAGGCAATCGTCTGTGTCAGTACCCAGAAAGCCATAAACTGCAAAGCCGTGTTAATAAGCTATACAACGATCGTCTAGCAATGATGACCGGTGAAAAAGCTATTGACTGGGGTATGGCTGAAACATTGGCGTATGCTACATTGGTTGACGATGGCAAGCGTATTCGTCTTTCTGGTCAGGACTCGGGTCGTGGTACTTTCTTCCACCGTCACTCGGTTCTTCATAACCAAACCGATGCAAGCACTTACATTCCATTAGCGAATATTCATGACAACCAAGGGCCATTCCAAGTCTTTGACTCAGTATTGTCAGAAGAAGCTGTGTTGGCGTTTGAATACGGTTACGCAACAGCCGAACCAGGTGGTTTAACTATCTGGGAAGCACAGTTTGGTGATTTTGCCAACGGTGCACAAGTTGTTATCGACCAGTTTATCTCGTCAGGCGAGCAAAAGTGGGCGCGTTTGTGCGGTCTTACTATGCTTCTACCTCATGGTTATGAAGGTCAAGGTCCTGAGCACTCATCTGCACGTTTAGAGCGTTACCTTCAGCTTTGTGCTGAGCAAAATATGCAGGTTGTGGTTCCTTCAACACCGGCTCAGGTGTACCACATGATTCGTCGTCAGGTTGTACGCCCAATGCGTCGACCTCTCATTGTAATGTCGCCGAAATCTTTGCTGCGCCACCCTCTATGTACTTCAACGATTGAAGACTTGGCGGATGGTACATTCCAATCTGCAATTCCAGAAGTAGATGATTTAGAACCAAGCAAAGTGAAACGTGTCGTGTTCTGTGCTGGTAAGGTTTACTTTGACCTACTAGAGCAGCGCCGTAACAACGAGCAAGACGATGTTGCTATCGTGCGTATTGAACAGCTTTACCCATTCCCAATGGAAGAAGTACAAGCAGCAATTGCTCAATACACTAACGTTGAAGACTTCGTGTGGTGTCAGGAAGAACCTCAGAACCAAGGTGCTTGGTACTGTAGCCAACATAACTTCCGTGCCGCTATTCCTGCAGGTGCAAATCTTAAATACGCAGGTCGCCCAGCTTCTGCTTCGCCAGCAGTTGGCTACATGTCGGTGCACTTGAAACAACAAAAAGCGTTGGTTGAAGACGCTCTGAACGTGAACTCAAAAACTTCGAATTAAGAACTAGAAGTTAAAGGAAGAAACAGATATGACAATTGAAATTCTGGTTCCAGATTTACCTGAATCAGTTGCTGATGCAACCGTAGCGACATGGCACAAACAACCAGGCGACGCAGTAGAGCGTGACGAGGTTTTGGTTGACATCGAAACAGACAAAGTTGTGCTAGAAGTTCCAGCTCCGGAAGCTGGCGTTTTAGAAGCTATTGTTGAAGCAGAAGGTGCGACAGTACTTTCTAAACAAATTATTGCTAAATTGAAGCCAGGCGCAGTTGCAGGTGAACCAACTGCAGACAAAACAGAAGGTACTGAAGCATCTCCTGATAAGCGTCACAAAGCTGCGCTTAGCGAAGAAAGTAATGACGCACTAAGCCCAGCAGTGCGCCGTTTATTGGCTGAACATGGCTTAGAAGCAAGCCAAGTGAAAGGCACTGGTGTTGGTGGTCGTATTACGCGCGAAGATATTGAAGCGCATCTTGCGAACGCTAAATCTACGTCAAAAGAAGACTCGCCAGCAGTGGTTGACGTGCCAGCAGCAGCTCGCAGTCAGAAACGTGTTCCAATGACTCGCCTTCGTAAGACAGTTGCTAACCGTCTGCTAGAAGCGAAGAACAACACGGCAATGCTAACGACGTTTAACGAAGTCAACATGAAACCAATCATGGACCTTCGTAAGCAGTACAAAGATCAGTTCGAAGAGCGTCACGGTATTCGTTTGGGCTTCATGTCTTTCTACGTGAAAGCAGTAACAGAAGCGCTTAAGCGTTACCCAGAAGTAAATGCTTCGATTGATGGCGATGACATTGTTTACCACAACTACTTCGACATTAGCATGGCGGTATCAACGCCACGTGGTCTAGTTACACCTGTCCTAAAAGACTGTGACAAGCTTGGTTTCGCTGATGTTGAAAAAGGCATCAAAGAGCTGGCTATTAAAGGTCGTGATGGCAAGCTAACGGTAGACGAGCTAATGGGCGGTAACTTCACTATCACAAACGGTGGTGTGTTTGGTTCACTTATGTCTACACCAATTATCAACCCACCTCAATCAGCGATTCTTGGTATGCATAAGATCCAAGAGCGTCCGATGGCAGTGGATGGCAAAGTTGAAATCTTGCCGATGATGTACCTAGCGTTATCTTACGATCACCGCCTAATTGATGGTCGTGAATCAGTTGGCTTCCTAGTAACGATTAAAGAGTTACTAGAGGACCCAGCACGTCTCCTATTAGACGTTTAATATCGCTAAAACGTCTAGTTATCGTAGGTAGCTAGACGTTAAAAATTTCAATGGCTAGACTAGCTCAACGTTTGGCCTTCATTTGAATCCTTCAGTATGAGAACTCATGATGAAGGATTGATTTGAGAAGACCCTACAGACGTACAAGCAGCCAAGACTGCAGCGTTATGGAAATAATAAATCCCTTAAGGGAAAAACAAACGGAATATCGAAATGAATTTGCATGAATACCAAGCCAAACAGCTGTTTGCAGAATTCGGTTTGCCTGTGCCAGAAGGCTACGCGTGTGATACACCACAAGAAGCTTTTGAAGCCGCAGGCCGTATTAGTACAGCCAAGAAAGTAGTTAAATGTCAGGTTCACGCTGGTGGCCGTGGTAAAGCGGGTGGCGTAGAGCTACACGATACAAAAGAAGGCGTTAAAGAGTTTGCACAGAAGTGGTTAGGTAAAAACCTAGTAACTTACCAAACAGACGCAAATGGTCAGCCAGTAACAAAAATCCTTGTTGAAGAAGCTTCAAATATTGCGAACGAACTATACCTAGGTGCGGTAGTTGACCGTGCTAGCCGTAAGATCGTTTTCATGGCTTCTACCGAAGGTGGTGTGGAAATTGAAAAAGTTGCGGAAGAAACGCCGGAACTCATCCACAAAGCAGCAATTGACCCACTAGTAGGTCCACAAGCTTACCAAGGTCGTGAGCTAGCGTTCAAACTTGGTCTTGAAGGCGACCAAATCAAACAATTCGTTAAGATCTTTATGGGTCTTGGCACTATGTTTTCTCAGTACGATCTTGCTCTGCTAGAGATCAACCCACTTGTGATTACTGGTGAAGGCAACTTGCTATGTCTTGACGGTAAGATCAACATCGACTCAAACGCACTGTACCGTCAGCCTAAGCTTCGTGAAATGCACGATCCTTCACAAGAAGATGAGCGTGAAGCACACGCAGCTCAGTGGGAGCTGAACTACGTAGCACTAGACGGTAACGTTGGCTGTATGGTTAACGGTGCAGGCCTAGCAATGGGTACGATGGATATCGTAAACCTACACGGCGGCAAACCAGCTAACTTCTTAGATGTAGGTGGCGGCGCGACGAAAGAGCGTGTTGCTGAAGCATTCAAGATCATCCTATCTGATGACAATGTGAAAGCGGTACTTGTTAACATCTTCGGTGGTATTGTACGTTGTGACATGATCGCAGAAGGTATTATCGGTGCGGTTAAAGAGGTAGGCGTAAGCGTACCTGTTGTTGTTCGTCTTGAAGGTACTAACGCTGACCTAGGTCGCGAAGTTCTTGCTAATTCTGATGTTGATATCATTGCTGCTGAGTCGCTAACTGATGCTGCTCAGAAAGTTGTTGCTGCTGCGGAGGCTAAATAATGTCTGTATTAATTAACAAAGACACTAAAGTAATCTGTCAGGGGTTCACTGGTGGTCAAGGTACTTTCCACTCAGAGCAAGCTATCGCATACGGTACGCAAATGGTTGGCGGTGTGTCTCCAGGTAAAGGTGGCCAAACTCACCTAGGTCTTCCTGTATTCAACACAGTTCGTGAAGCAGTAGAAGCGACTGGTGCAACAGCGACAGTCATCTACGTACCAGCACCTTTCTGTAAAGATGCAATCCTAGAAGCGATTGACGCGGGTATCGAGCTAATCGTAACGATTACTGAAGGTATCCCTACAACAGATATGATCGACGTGAAAGTGAAGCTAGAAGAAACTGGCGTTCGCATGATCGGTCCTAACTGTCCGGGTGTTATCACTCCTGATGAGTGTAAGATCGGTATCATGCCTGGTCACATTCACAAGAAAGGCAAAGTAGGTATCGTATCTCGTAGCGGTACTCTAACTTACGAAGCAGTTAAACAAACCACTGACGAAGGTTTCGGCCAGTCTACTTGTGTTGGTATCGGTGGTGACCCAATCCCGGGTTCAAACTTCATTGATATCCTAAAACTGTTCCAAGAAGACCCTGAGACAGAAGCGATCGTTATGATCGGTGAGATCGGTGGTACTGCAGAAGAAGAAGCAGCAGCATACATTAAAGAAAATGTAACGAAGCCAGTGGTTTCTTACATTGCTGGTGTAACTGCACCTCCTGGTAAGCGTATGGGCCATGCTGGTGCGATTATCTCTGGTGGTAAAGGTACTGCTGAAGACAAATTTGCTGCACTAGAAGCGGCTGGCGTTAAAACTGTGAAATCTCTAGCAGAGATTGGCCAAGGTCTACGTGAAGTGACGGGTTGGTAATCGACCACACTACTTAATAAGTATTAAAAAGCCTGCGATTTCGCAGGCTTTTCTTTTTCCGTTTCCGTGGGTTTATGTTTGTTGTTAGCAAGGTCTTTCGCGTTTAATACTCAATGCGATTATGCTTTGCTTTTAATCAGCTGGCTCAGCATAAATAAGGATGTTGCGCTGATCACTACGGAAGGGCCGGCCGGTGTATCGAAGTGCCATGATAGGCTAAGCCCCATCAGTACTGCCACTGAGCCAATAATGGATGCGAACAATGCCATTTGCTCTGGTGATGAAGAGACTTTACGTGCTGTTGCTGCTGGGATAATTAGGAGCGAAGTCATGATCAACGCGCCAACGAACTTCATACCTACTGCGATTACTACACCCACCATTAGCATTAACACCAATCTAACTAAGTCTGTATTCACGCCCTCAACAGCGGCAAGTTCTTCACTAACAGTGCTAGAAAGCAGTGGGCGCCAGAAGACGTACAAACACGCACTTACCGCAACAACACCTGCGTAAATAAACATCAGATCTTGTGGAGAGACGGCAAGTAAGTCCCCAAATAGGTAGCTCATTAAATCGACGCGCACGTTTTCCAAAAAGCTAACCGATACTAAACCGATAGAGAGTGCACTGTGTGCCAAGATACCTAACAACGTGTCTGTAGCCACAAGTTGTTGCTTTTGCAGAGTGACAAGCAAAACGGCCAGAGCTAAACAGCAGACGAGTAGCGCAAGGTAGAGATTTACGTTGAGCAAGAAGCCCAGCGCTAAGCCCATTAACGATGCATGAGCTAGGGTATCTCCGAAGTAAGCCATTTTACGCCAAACGACAAATGACCCAAGTGGACCGGCAATGATCGCGATACCAATACCAGCAAGAATAGAAGGTAGGAGAAACTCAATCATGATGGTGATGTCCGTGTTTATGGTGGGAGCATGATGTCGCATCACCGCTTACTGGCGTTCCGGATAAATCGTGATGATGGTGCTCATGGTCGTGATGATAAAACGCGAGAGACTCTCTCGCTGCATTGCCAAATAGTGCGATGTAAGAAGGGTGCTGAGTAATAGTGGCAGGTGAACCTGAGCAGCAAACATGGTGATGCAGACAAATAACATCGTCCGTTTTCGCCATCACTAAATGTAAGTCATGCGATACCATAAATACGCCACAATCAAAGCGGTGACGAATGCTCTCAATTAAGTCATAGAGATCGATTTGACCTTGGATATCCACTCCCTGAGCTGGTTCGTCTAATACCAATAGCTGAGGACGTTGAAGCAGAGCACGAGCCAGTAACACTCGTTGGTTTTCACCACCGGATAAGCGATGCATATTACTATTAAGTAAATGTTCAGCGCCAACAAGCCTTAATGCATCAATGCACTCCTGCTTACTGTATTTTCCTGCTAAATTTAGAAAGCGGGTTACATTCAATGGAAGGGAGTCATTGAGCTTCAACTTTTGAGGAACGTAACCAATTTTCAGTTTTCTTTGTCGGTTCAACTTGCCGCTAGTCGGCTTTTGAAGACCTAAGATAACTTTGACTAACGTTGATTTTCCCGCTCCATTGGGACCAATTAGGGTAGTTATTTTGCCCTTTTCTAATTCCATACTAATGTTATCGAGAACTCTGCGGCCATCGAACTCGACGCATAACTGCTCAAGATGGACTAAGGAAGACATGAATGAAACTCATTTGCAAATCAATAATGTTATAATGTAACATTATCTCACTTTCCACGCCATATCCCAAGTAAAACTATGAAAAGAGCATTAATTCTTGCTGCCTCAGCAATGTTAACACTTCCAGCACAGGCAGTAACGGTACTGACGAGTATCAAACCTATTCAGTTGTTAGTAACAGAGCTTACTCAAGGAGTAACTTCACCAGACGTGCTATTGCAGTCTAACACATCACCCCATGACTATGCTTTGCGTCCATCGGATGTTAAAAAGGTCGCTTCGGCTGATTTGGTTATCTGGTACGGACATGATCTCGAACCGTTTCTAGAGAAAGTTGTTTCGGATAGATCGAATACTTTGACTATTAGTCAAATTCCAAATCTAGAATTGCGTGAATTTGATAGTGAGCACAACCATGACCATGATGGGCACGATCATGGCTCACATGATCCGCACTTTTGGCTAGGTGTAAGCCAAGCACAACAAGTGGCCAAGGCTGTTGTGAATCAACTTGTATCACTTGATCCGAAAAATGCAGCTCAATATCAAGCGAACCTCAAAAAGTTTGAACTCGAGCTAAAAGACACTGACCAACAGATAAAGCAGAAGCTGGCACCAGTAAAAAACAAAGGTTACTTTGTATTCCATGATGCTTACGGTTATTTCGAAGATCGCTATGAACTAAATCAAATGGGGCATTTTACTGTGAGCCCAGAACGCAAGCCAGGAGCGAAGACCTTAATTCAAATTCGTCAAAAGCTAAGTGGTGGAGATGTGGCTTGTGTATTTTCTGAACCTCAGTTTACCCCGGCTGTCGTTCAGAGCGTAATGAGAGGCAGTGATGTCGCTAAAGGCGAGCTTGACCCGTTAGGGAGTACAATTGAAGCAAAACCTGGCAGTTACTTTACTTTTCTCAACAATATGGCGAATAGTTTTGAGCAATGCTTGAACAAAAAGTCAGATTAAGTGCTGTCGTAATGTAGGAGTAGTCTTTTTAACGTGATCCAGTAGTAAGAATTACAACCTTTGGTAAGGCGAACCTTTTCTCAGAAAGTAATTGAGATATCATTACCAATAATTATCAGCTCAAAATAACCGTATAAATCCATGTTTTACAAACGATGAACGGTCACTTTCAGAGCACAAACTGATACAAAAGGTTTTCGTCTTGCTACGCCAATTAGCCCTTGCTCTGTTGGGCTTTGTCTTATCCTACCAAGCATTTGCGCTTCATAATGCAAATGCAATCTTTTACCCTTTGCCAACTCAGGCAAAGGGTACTTTTATCGCGGCTAAAAAGTTGTTCTTGGGTGAAAAGGGCGGTTTGTGGATTCATGACGTACACGGGAGAGTCCTGTTTTACGATGGTCAAACTATATTGCCTAAATCAGGTAGCTTCCTACAAACGTCGGCCAAGCAGTTGGCTTATCATAAAGGTGCTTTTTGGACCTTTATTGAAAATGAGGTCTATCGAACCTATCCAAATCAGGAACGACGTTTAGTCTTTAGTTTAAATCCAGGCTCACAAATAAGAAAAATAGGGTCTTCAAAGAACTATATTTGGGTGAGTGATGGCGCGCATTTCTATACCTACAATATCGACACTAGCGAATTAAACTCTTTCTCTCTATTGCAGCTCTATCAACATAGTAATAATAGCTACGTTTACATTAATGATGCGGTGCTAGTTGAAACGAAGTGGGCACTAGCAACGACTTCCGGCTTCTATCTTTCTGAAGGTGATAAGTTTGACCATGTCGCTGCCTCAGGTCAAAACTACATTGAGAAAGTCTATTATTCACACACGCGAAGAGAAATTTTGATAGGTACATTGCGTGGCGCTTTAATTTTCAACATTTACCAGCCTGATAAAGAAGTGATTAGAATTGGCGGCTCACATGTTTTGACATTCGCAGAGACAAATCAAGAGTATTGGGTGGGGACCGAGCATGGTCTTTATTTGTACTCATTTTTTTCAGGTGAGGTCACCGAAGTCGCGCCTGCAAGTTTTCTTGAGTTAGAGTTAGATAACACGAAGATTTATTCGTTGTTGAGCGACAATATGGGAGGGATGTGGATTGCGACTAACCAAGGTATTCGTTATTACTCGCTATTTAGTAAAAAATTTGAACGAGTGACCTTTAGTAGTTATGACTCACACACCCTATCAGGACGAATTCGGCAAACTATTGAAGGTCCTGATGGTGCGCTTTGGTTTGCTGATGACCGAAAGATTTATCGTTCAGGAAAGAGTGGGATTAACCAAGTCTTAGAGTTGGAGTCGCAGATCAATGAATTTGCGTTTCAAAACGACATGCTTTGGCTTGCGACCTCAAAAGGGCTGGAAATATTTGAGCTAAATGGTCTCAACAAGATTACATTTCCTTATTTACAGGTTATGGCCGGACATGCCGTAGAGCATGTGACCGTTGATGGTGATGACCGTCTTTGGGTATCAAGCGGATACCATCTTTACAATGTTGATACTGCTGCACGAAGCGTACGAAACTTTGGAAGTGAGTGGCTAGTAAGTCAGTATTTGCCAGCTAAGGTTACGCGTCTATATGATACTGAAGACGCGCTATTAATAGGCACCGATCATGGCGTATACCAATACAGTAATGACAACATCCAGTTTATCCGTTTTTCAGAAAAGTTTGGTGAATCATTAGACATGACCACGGCGGTTGATGGCAGCCAGTGGTTTGCTTCATCTTATGGTGTGTTTAAAACTGATACACGAAGCGATGAAAAACGTGTTGTTGAAATGAGTGAGCCCAACGCCAGACCTGCTTGCTTGATCAGAGACAGGCAAGGTGTATGGTTAGCTTCCTCTGTCGGTTTAAGCTATTACCACCTTTCAGGTGAGTTAGTGAAACATTACTCATCGTCATCAGGCTTAATGAACAATGAGTTCCTCCCTGGTATTTGTAGCGTTATACAGCAGACAGAAATTGGTGAGCGAGAGCTTGTTCTGGGGTCGAAGTACGGACTCGTAAAAGCAGAAGCATCCAAGCTGCTTGTATCTAATCCCCCAGAGTCTAAGTTTATTGTTAGCCAAGTTGTGCTTGAAAATGAAGTTCTGCAAGTTGGTAGTGCCGATCTGAATGGGCTCACACTGCCATATGGATCTTCGCTGAGTTTTTTATTCGGTGTGATGCCAAAACCAGACAGTCAAAATTTGTACTATCGATTGAACAACGATGACCCATGGCAAACGTTAGAGGGGGGCCAACTGACACTCGAGCACCTTAGTTCCGGTGAATATCACTTGCAGGTCAGTAATGAGTCTCAAGTTGCCACTGGAGTCGTTGGTTTAGAATCTCACTTTATCGTCCTTCATCCTTGGTATCTATCGCGATTTGCTATTTTAGGCTTTGTCGTAGCTAGTATTGCGGTCGTCGCATTACTTGTTTTCTGGCGCTCTCGCTACGTTGTACAGGCTAACCGTGATCTAGCAGCTCAAGTGACTCTCAAAACGAATCAGTTAAGACATCAAAGTAGAGTGTTGCTTACGAGCAACCAGCAATTACGTAAACAGATTCAAGTTAGAAACCTACTCGTAGACCATGTAGCTCTATCCATAAAATCAAGCGTCGACTTTATTGTGGCGAAACTACCTATGCCTCTCGATACTGCGACGGAGGATCATTTGGCTAAAACGAATTGGCAGTTAAATGAACTCAAAAGCGTTCCAAGTGATGTAAGTGGTGGGAGTCAGAACTACAACTTGAGTCAGATAACTCAGTCAGTGGTTGATGTATGGCAAGATGACTTTGCAAAAGCGGGTATTTTGGTAGAGCTAGAAGATGAGAGTAAGCAGAGCCGGGTTGCTCTGGAAAGCTTTAATCTTGATGTTATTTTCAATAGCATTTTTGCCAATATCATCAAGCGCTCTTTCCGGGGTCAAACGGTTAGAATTATGCTAGAAAAGGGGCATGATATTGTGTCATTGAGCTTTCTTGATTACGGGACGCAATTACCTAATAAAGTCGCGACTGGGCTTCCATCTAACTTAAATCACTCTGAGTTGAGTATTGACCACCTTGCCCAACTAGTGACAACGAGTGGTGGTTATTTGGCTGTCTTCTCTTCTGATGCTCAAAACAAAGTCGAGATTACATGGCCATCTGCGAAGGAAAGTAGTTATCTGGATGAACCGCAGCAAGAACTCAATCCTGTAACTATTGCAGAAGATCAAGTCACACCAGAGAAAGAGTGGTTGCAAAAAGTCTATCAATTAGTGGCAGAGCATTACCATGATCCTGAATTTGGCACTGCGTCAGCCGCTAAAATGCTGTATATGTCTGAACGCTCTTTGCAGAGACGTTTTAAATCTGCCTCGTCAAGAACGTTAAAAGACTATGTCACAGAGGTTCGTTTAGAAACGGCGTGTGAACAGTTATTGGCGGGTGAGAAAATCAGTGACGTCGCCTTTAACTGTGGCTTTAATGATCCATCTTACTTTAGCCAAAAGTTTAAGCTGCATTTTGGTTTGCCCCCTTCCAAGTTTGCTTTGACTCAAGAAAGCCAAGAAATTAACTAGAAAACCTTCATTATACGCTCCCTAGTTAATAGTTAAGATGCTGGGGAGCTGCATACAGTGCTCTATTATTGCTGCAGTTGCTAACGCAGTAAGTTTCATTGTTTCTTCATCACATCTAGCCTACAAATCCATTCTCAACACGTAAGCACGATCACGTTCTATCTGTTAGTCGCGATGTTCATAGCAATAAGCATAAATGGCTTCAAGAGAATGATTTACTGATAGTTGCAACAAATAAATGACAGTTGTATTGCTGTATCAAAAGAGCGTGGTTCATTTGGGGGAGTGATGGCATGCGACATTCGTGAAAACGAAAACTGTGTTGAAAAGATGAATAAGGTAAAGAAGTTTTGAAAGAGGTGAAAAAAAATATCGTGGTATAGCCGGGGGGACTATACCACGGGTGTCAAGGACACCTTCGCTTGCTGCCGGAGTGACATGTTGCCATGCCACCTCTGGAATTTATTAGAGAGGTTGCCCTCTCGATGGAGTAACTATACGAGAGGTTACTTATTTTTCTTATAAAAATAACGCCATGTTTATATGAGAAAAGCGACAACGTTTGGTTTTTTACTTAAGCCATTGTTTTAATTTGAATTTTTTGTTTTCTGTCTTGGTTTGTGACATTTTTGTTTCGTTAGGTGTCATTTGTAATTGTTAATTTTGACGTAAATAACGAGAGGAAATTTACGAAGTTAACGTTTGAAAGCGTGAAAACATTTACGGAATCTTTGATTTCACACAAGGATTGAAGGGGTATAGGGGAGTAATATTGGCAACCTAAACTTATTAAATAATAATATTTCTCATTAGCAATACTCTTAAGGGCCACTATGAAGTTATCAGAGATTAATCCTGGCGATACGGTGACGATTCGGTTGTTAGATGGTCTTTCATCAGATATCAGAAAGAAACTCATGGTAATGGGGCTGCTTCCCAATACAGAAGTCAAAGTGATTCGACGTGCGCCAATGGGCGATCCTTTACAAGTCGAAGTCCGTGGTGTGTCTGTCGCATTGCGAGAAACAATTGCTCAGAAAATTGAAGTGGAGCGAGTGTAATGCAATATCAAGTGCTAACCGTAGGTAACCCTAATAGTGGTAAAACGACGCTATTTAATGGTTTAACTGGCGCAAAACAGCAAGTTGGTAACTGGGCAGGCGTCACGGTTGAAAAGAAAACGGGACAATTCAAGCATGCTGGGGATGAGTTTTTGCTCACTGACCTTCCGGGTATTTACTCATTAGACAGTGGTAATGATAGTAATAGTATTGATGAATCCATCGCATCGCGTGCGGTTCTAACTCATCCTGCTGATCTCATTATTAACGTGGTGGATGCTACAAGTTTAGAGCGCAGCTTATACATGACGCTGCAACTTCGCGAACTTGGTCGCCCTATGATTGTTGTCCTCAACAAGATGGATGCGCTAAAGCGTGAACGTCAGATGATTAACGTTGCAGAGCTTGAGAAAACGTTAGGTTGTCCGGTTGTCAGTTTATCTGCAACCAATAAAACTCAAGTGGCAGAGTTTAAAGAAAAGCTCCATAAATCCATCGTTCAAGGAGTGCCACTTAAAGAATTGTCTTTGCATTACGGTGAGAAGATGGAGTCGGCAATTCAAACGGTTTCCGCACTTTTTAACGACCAAAACGTCGCTCATCGTGCACTAGCGATTCGTGCGCTTGAAAAAGACACAATGGTGCTCAATAGTCTTTCTGATATTGATAGAAGCAAAGTCTTGGAAGTCATTACGACGTTAGATTTGGATATCGATTTGCATGTCGCGGATACTAAGTACACGCATCTGCATGAACAGTGTAAAAAAGTTCGCCGAAGCGAAGGCAAGTTAAGTCGTAGTGTGACTGAAAGACTCGACCAGTTTATTTTGAACAAGTGGATTGGAATTCCTTTCTTCTTTGTTGTTATGTACCTGATGTTTATGTTCTCGATTAACATCGGTAGTGCATTTATCGACTTTTTTGACATTGGTGTGGGCGCATTATTGGTTGATGGTGGGCATCACTTGTTAGACGGTCATTTGCCTGTGTGGTTAGTGACGGTTCTTGCTGATGGTATCGGTGGTGGTATCCAGACGGTTGCAACCTTCATTCCGGTTATCGCGTGTTTGTACCTCTTCCTAGCGGTACTTGAGAGCTCAGGTTACATGGCTCGTGCAGCATTCGTACTAGATAAAGTGATGCAGAAGATCGGCCTACCGGGCAAAGCATTTGTACCGTTGGTTCTTGGTTTTGGCTGTAACGTACCGTCAATCATGGCAACTCGTACTCTAGACCAAGAACGTGAGCGTAAACTGGCTGCCTCTATGGCACCATTTATGTCATGTGGTGCTCGTCTGCCTGTATACGCGCTATTCGCTGCGGCATTCTTCCCAGGTTCTGGCCAGAACATTGTATTCGCACTTTACCTACTTGGTATTGTGGCAGCGATCTTCACAGGTCTTTTCCTTAAGCACACGCTTTACCCAGGTAGCAGCGACAGCCTAGTGATGGAAATGCCAGATTACGAGCTTCCGACGCTACAAAACGTGGTGATCAAAACTTGGCAAAAGCTAAAGCGCTTTGTACTTGGTGCAGGTAAAACCATCGTTATCGTTGTTGCTATTCTGAGTTTCTTCAACTCATTGGGTACTGATGGCAGTTTTGGTAACGAAGACAGCGAAAACTCTGTGCTTTCTAAAGCAGCGCAAGTAGTGACTCCAGTATTCTCACCAATCGGTGTTCAAGAAGACAACTGGCCAGCGACGGTAGGTATCATTACTGGTATCTTCGCAAAAGAGGCGGTAGTTGGTACGCTGAACAGTCTATACACTACGCCAAGCGACGGTGAAGACGCAGAATTTGATCTAATGGGCAGCCTAGAAGAGGCAGTAATGAGTATCCCTGAAAACCTAGCCGGTTTGAGCTACTCAGATCCACTAGGCATTGAAGTGGGTGACTTAACTGACTCAAATGCCGTTGCCGAAGAACAAGAAGTCGATGCTTCTATCTTCGGTAACATTAAATCTCAGTTTGCTTCTGGCAATGCCGCATTTGCTTACCTAATCTTTATCCTACTGTACACACCTTGTGTGGCGGCGATGGGGGCTTACGTACGTGAGTTTGGTCATAAGTTCGCACGCTTTATTGCGGTTTGGACAATGGGCTTGGCTTACCTATGTGCGACGTTCTACAACCAATTGACGCATTTCGCAGATAGCCCAGTGACAAGTGGCATTTGGATGGCTGTGATCGTTGCTATCTTCTTTGGTACCTACCGTGTGTTCAAACAAGTTGGTAAGAAACAAAACGGTGCATTAGAGGCGCAAGTAGCATGATTTTAAAAGAGCTTTATCAATACATTGCAGACAAAGGAACCGTCTCCCAGTCAGATCTGGCTAAACAGTTTGGGATGAGTGAAGATGGCGCCGACGCGATGTTAAACGTGTGGATTAAGAAGGGCAAAATTAGCCGCCTAGTCGACACTAATAAAGCTCATGACGTGACTCGTGTTCGCTACTCAGTGACTAAACAAGATGGTTTGTCTCTGACAGTCACCATGTAGCGACTATCAAAATTAGTCACCTAAAAATTATCACGTAAAAACGACAAAGCCGCATCAGCAATGATGCGGCTTTTATTTTGCTGGTTATTGTTTGTGAATACAGCGAAATTAATGTTCTTCAGAGTGTTTAGTCGCGCCTAACCCTAGGAACTTCAAACCAAGACTTAAAACTAAAATCGAAATAGGTAATGTTAAGATCGTCCAATCTAAGCTGTCGAAGTTAATCAGCACGAGCTCTAAGAACTTCACAAACAAGATCACGATGATGACTTCAGCCAAAATGTTTTTTAGATGGCCGATGTTCGGGGTTCTGATCCAATGCAAAACCGACTGCTCTTGTGTTTTCGCTTTAGCTTTGTTGGAAATAAATAGTGTGTAGATGCCGTGAGCAAAGATGAACAAAACTAGTGCGACAAGAAACGTATCCAGTGACTTGATCAAATAAGCGATCGCGATGTCTGCTTTATCTAAATGTGCGAGTGCTTCTGGAGGTGTTTGATTGAGAATGAAGACCGCAAATGCCGAATAGGTTTTTGCTGCACCCATAAGAAAAAGCAAGAATGAAGCAGCCATGGAACAGATGATGGCGATCCAGCTGACGTATCGGAATGTGTTGAAGACTTGTTTCATGATGACCCTCTCTAACTGAGCTGGTAGTCTAAACAAGTTTTATTTTAGTGATAATCCCAGAAAAATGAGAAAGATTGTTACAAATACGTATTAATCTTTCTCTGTCTATTTCAGCCGTATTCAAAGGCGAATTATTTTCGCTTGCAGTTCTTATGCTTTTTGGAAAATAGAGCTCAGTGACAACACGTTTTTAATGCGACCAAGTAATTCGTTTTGCTCTTCTTCTGTACGGAATTCACCTTTGGTGTTACCCCAAACCGGTCCCGGCCATGCGACGTCATCTTTGAAGCGAGCAATATGGTGAATGTGCAGCTGTGGCACCATGTTACCTAGTGCGCCAAGGTTTAACTTGTCTGGACGGAATGTTGCTTCCAGTGCTTGGCTTACTGCCTGAGATTCTAGCAAAAACTGTTGCTGTTCTTTCATTGGCAAGTGGTGAAGCTCTTTTAGGTTTGCACGTTTAGGTACCAAAATAACCCATGGCACGGCATTGTCTTTATGCAGAAGTGCCACACACAGTGGGAAGTGACCGATAACGGTAGTGTCTTTTGCCAATTGAGGGTGCAGTTCAAAACTCATTATATTATCCGATTTGAATTGAATGACATCAGTATACGCCAGATAAAACAAAAGGTTGACGCTTTCACGCCAACCTTTTGAAATCATATCGATTCTCGATTCTCGATTCTCGATTCTCGATTCTCGATTCTCGATTCTCGATTCTCGATTCTCGAATCGCTTACATGCGCTCTAGAGTATCAATACCTAGTAGAGACAGACCTTGCTTGATGGTCTTCGCTGTTAGCGCTGCTAGTTTCAGACGGCTTTGTTTCACTGCTTCGTCTTCAGCAACTAGGATAGGGCACGCTTCGTAGAAGCTAGAGAACTGACCTGCTAGTTCGAATAGGTAGCTACACATGATGTGTGGTTGACCTTCGCGAGCGACAGATTGAACCGCTTCTTCGAACTGCATAAGCTTAGCAATAAGTGCTTTCTCTTTCTCATCAGTGATTTTGATGTCACCTTGGAGAGCGTCCATAGCAACACCAGCTTTAGCGAAAATAGAAGCTACGCGAGTGTATGCATATTGCATGTATGGTGCTGTGTTACCTTCAAACGCTAACATGTTGTCCCAATCGAACACGTAGTCAGTCGTACGGTGTTTAGATAAGTCAGAGTATTTAACCGCTGCCATTGCAACTGTTTTAGAGATCTTCTCTTTTTCTTCCGCATCTAGCTCAGGGTTTTTAGATTCGATCAGTTGTGCTGCACGAACTTCTGCTTCATCTAGAAGGTCGGCAAGGCGAACGGTACCACCCGCACGAGTCTTGAATGGCTTACCATCTTTACCAAGCATCATGCCGAACGCGTGGTGCTCAAGAGATACTGACTCTGGCACGTAGCCTGCTTTACGAACAATTGTCCAAGCTTGCATTAGGTGCTGGTGTTGACGTGAGTCGATGAAGTAAAGCACACGGTCTGCGCTTAGCTCTTCATAACGATATTTTGCACATGCGATGTCTGTTGTTGTGTATAGGAAACCGCCATCGCGTTTTTGAACGATAACGCCCATTGGTTCGCCATCTTTGTTCTTGTATTCATCTAGGAATACAACTTGCGCGCCATCATCTTCAACGGCAAGACCTTGTTCTTTTAGGTCTGCAACGATCTTAGGAAGCATGTCGTTGTACATGCTCTCGCCCATCACGTCGTCACGAGTCAGTGACACGTTTAGACGGTCGTAGTTGCGCTGGTTTTGGATCATGGTTACATCAACGAGTTTTTTCCACATTTCTGCACAGTACTCGTCACCGCTTTGCAGTTTCACAACGTAGTTTCGCGCCTTTACTGCGAAGTCTTCATCTTCGTCGTACAGCTTTTTCGATTCGCGGTAGAAGCCTTCAAGGTCCGCAAGTTCCATAGAAACTTCGCCAGACTCTTGTTGTACACGCTCAAGGTTTGCGATAAGCATACCGAACTGAGTACCCCAGTCGCCGATGTGGTTCGCACGGATCACTTTGTGACCTAGGAACTCAAGAGTACGTACTACCGCATCACCGATGATGGTTGAACGTAGGTGACCAACGTGCATTTCTTTAGCAACGTTTGGTGCAGAGTAGTCAGCAACGATAGTTTGAGCTTCGTCTTCTGCAACGCCAAGACGTGAGTCAGCCAGTGCTGCTTCCGCTTGTTTTGCTAGGAACTCTTCGCTTAGGAAAATGTTGATGAAACCAGGGCCAGCGATTTCTGTCTTGCTCGCAATACCATCTAGGTCTAGAACATCCAGTACTTTCTGTGCAAATTCTCGTGGGTTAGTACCCAGTTTTTTAGCAACGCCCATTACGCCGTTTGCTTGGTAGTCACCAAATTGTGGCTTTGCTGATTGGCGTACTGCCGCAGGACTGCCTGCAGGTGCGCCAGCGGCTTCTAGAGCCTGAGATACTTTGTCATTAATAAGTGCTTGGATATTCACACGCGTTTCCTTCAATTCAAGGACGAAGAACTCGGCGAAGTAAGTGCCGAGTTCTGTTGGAGTTCACAAAAATGGGCCTAATGATAACAACTTTATTGCTTTTCATACAGAGAGGAATTGGGGAAATTTATACTTTTTCGATTGAATGGAAATGTGGTTTGGTTTGCGTTTACTATTGCGCTCAGAGTAATGAGATAAATCGCCCCAAAAGAGAACCACAATGACGACTCAACTAGTTGAAAAACGCCTAGCGCCTAAATTGATGATCCAAGATCTGGATGCATTTATGGCGAAGATTGAAGAGCTTGCATCCCTGTTAAAACTGGATCTGAGCTTTGCTCAAGCTGACCATATTGCGCTGCGAATTAATGATACTGAAACAGCAAAAGCCGCGCATGAAGCATGGAATCAATACGGTAAGGTGATTTCACAAGCGAAAATCAACGGTCGCCCGATTATTGTTATTGAATTCGACAAAGCGTTAGAAAGCCGTGGCTGGAAGATAGAGTGTCTGGAACTGCCATACCCTGCGGAAGGCAAAATCTACCCAACTGAAAGCTGGGAACATGTGGAGTTTGTTATTCCGTCTCATACCGAAACTGCAGACGAGTTTCTTGCTGATTTGAAACATACTTACCCAGCGTTTGGGGCGCGTTTTAATGAGTTGGAAGAGCTGGGTGTGAAGATCAAACTGTCGAGCCCGAAAGGGGATGGCGAACGCTTGAACAACCCAACGGTGGCGTTTAAGTACCAAGGCATTTGTATCAAGCTGCACCCGCATTCACTTAAGCGTATTGTGGAGTCTGAGCAGGCGTAAAACGCTAGGGTGAGAATTGCTGAGTTGCGATAGGCAAAAAGGGAGCCGAGGCTCCCTTTCGTAAGCGAATCACTATTTAGCCAGTGACTTGCTTTTTGGGTTGGTAATGGAAAGTTTTTTGCCTTTCAACTCTTCATCTAAAGGCAGTGTAAAAGTTTTGGCAAACGGCATTCGTTTACAATGATCCGCCTTGTCTCTAACGATAGTAATAAGAGCTTCTGTCTGTGAGCTTTGCTCTATTTTTAGGCTAAAATCATCGTTCTTACTGCAGCCGTTAGACTCTGTGATAAATGAAATTTGACTCTCACTTGTCCTATAAGTCTCTACCATCATTGCTTGGTGCTCAGACGTCTGGTTTGTTTGCAGTCCTGCGTTTGCTGAACATGCAGTTAAACTGATAGTGCCCAAACCAAGTAGGAATATCTTGAGTCTATGTTTCATCTCGTTACCTTTTTTTGCGTCGTACGAATGAACCTGCAGCCATTAACACCAGTAGGCCAATAGATAAACTGCCGCCTGAACTAGACTTTTTATTAACGTCGTTACCAGCATCGCCCGTATTATCTGTGCTGACTGACATATTTATGTTGCGAACAAATGCTTGCGCGCTGTAAATGCCACTTGAAAACGGGTGTTGGACGTATTCAAACGTTATCGTATTAGATGCTTTGTAAAGATCGATCTGGATCTCTTTATAATCGAGGAGTTGGTTGGTGCTATCGTAAATTTCACCATTAACTAAGATGAACAAGTAATCAAAACCATCGGACATTACTTTGAGATCCATGGTAAGTTTGCCCTTCGGAAGATCGGTCAAAACCAGCTCAGATACACCAGGATAAGCTCCCATATCCGCTGATTGCAGTTCACCATTTTCAGCCGTCCAAGCGTTTTGACCGGTATAAACATTTGCGTCTGCTAGCGGAATGGCATTACGCACTGATCTGCTTGCTTTATCTACACCTGAATACTCGAAAGTTGTTGTGAGTCTGGACAGTTTCGGATGATCGGTAAAGAGCTCTATCGTTGTTTCTGATCCCGAATAGCTAGGTTGGTAGCCGACGGTAATTTGACAGCTTTGCGAAGGCTTTAAGGTACCAGTACAAGTGCTTTTCTCGATGGTACTTCCGTATGATATTGTGCTTTGGTAGATGTTGAATGGGATAGTATCGTCATTACGAATAGTAAAGGTCTCTTGCTGCGCTTTTCGCTCAACGAAACGAAGATCTCGGTACTTAGTGAAGCTGATAGTATTGCGATGGCTATCTATCCATCCATTGTGTTGAAAATGAGCGACGTTGGCGTAAACACCATAAGCGTTTGGTTGAGCACATCCATCCCCCCAGCTGACCACGCCTAGCAATTTGTTGATACCGTTATCATCAACGATGAGTGGACCGCCGCTATCTCCTTGGCAGCTATCTTTACCTCCCCAATAGTATCCGGCGCAAATACCGTCATCTGATACATTAGAGTAGTTTCCTGGTAGGTTTTGGCAGGTAGCTCGATCTACGTATTCCAAATCTACTTGTTGTAAAACGGTTGGGTATATTCGGTCTGTCGTGGACGTATTTCCCCATCCAGCCACGTGCAACTTGTCTCCTACGCGTACGCTATCTAAAAGTTCTGGCGTTGCCAGGTCAATAGTTGCGCTATCGATATTGCGTTCTAATTCAATAAGAGCGATGTCATTGTTCGTTGTTATGTTGTTATATTCATCATGTGAATAGATATTTTTAATGGCGATGCGCTGTGCTTGAGACTCGTTGTTTTGGTCATAAAGACCAAGAACGATATCCAGATCGTCCGCATTAAGACCTTCCACACAGTGCGCAGCAGTTAATACGTATTTTCCACCTAGGAAACTGCCACCACAAAAGTGACCAATAGATGTAGGTTGTCCTTTACGTACCAGTGAAGCAATAAATTTCCAGTCGGAAGTGTTGGCAGGTTCGCCGCCGATAATGCGAGTGGATACATCATTCTGAACAGGCTCAAGAGTATCTGCGATTGTGGTTGCTGGTAAAGTCAGCCCAATCAGAAAAGCCACTAACGTTTTTTTCATTTTAATTCCGTAATATTAACGTGGTTTATTATAAGGAGGGCAAATGATAAACGGAATCATTCTCTCAGTAAATAGTTGTGGAGAAATGAAAAATTATAACGTATCGGTTTAACTTTGATGGTTAGAATTGGAGGGGGGATCTTCTGAAAAGATGAAACCCGCCAAGTTGGACGGGTTTCACTATCGTTGTAACTAGTACGGAGGGATTACAGGATCACTGTCTTATTCCCATAAACAAAGACGTGGTCATTGATCACTTTATTCAAAGCCTTACTCAATACGTTCTTCTCTACATCGCGTCCCGCTTGCGCCATATCTTGGGCATTGAATGTATGGTCGACAGGAATTACGTCTTGCTTGATGATCGGCCCTTCATCTAAATCATTAGTCACGAAGTGTGCTGTTGCACCGATGATTTTCACACCGCGATCGTAAGCTTGTTGATATGGCTTCGCGCCAATAAAAGCAGGTAAGAAGCTGTGATGAATATTAATGATTTTGTGGTGATATTTCTCAACAAACGTCGGCGTTAATACGCGCATGTATTTAGCTAGCACCAAAAAGTCAGCATCGTATTGATCGATCACTTCTAGCATCTTCTGCTCGTGTTCTTCACGGCTAAGGTTTTCATGGGTCACGTGGTGGTAAGGAATGTCGAAGCGCTCAGTGAGAGTTTGCAGTTTGTCGTAATTCCCCACCACAGCGGCGATCTCAACATCTAGGCTTCCATCGTAGGTTTTCATCAGAATATCGCCTAAACAATGCGCTTCTTTTGTGACGAGAATGACGATGCGCTTACGGCGAGAGCCAACCAATTTACGCTTAGCACCTTGCGGGAGAGCTTGGTCCAAGTCGGCAAGAAACGTTTGATCGTTGAAGTATCCCTCTAGCTCCGTTCTCATGAAAAAGTGGCCACTGGTATTATCAACAAATTCGTTATTGTGAACGATGTTGAGTTGGTGCTTGTAACAGATATTAGTAATTTTCGAGATGAGACCCGGGGCGTCAGAACAGTGGGTCAACAGTGTTTTCTTTTCCATAAATCAGGTACTTCCATGCATTAATATTTTAGCGTACGAATTTGTTATTATTCCCTGGCGGGTGTAACTGTACTGCCATGTTTCACCATAAATAATCTATTCTTACTTTGGTTTCAACAAAATATCCGCGTGTCGCCGCAAGCTGGTCAGATTGTGGGCTGATGTCACTCCTATTCCTCTGATATACTCTCGATAATTTTTCAAACTCAATACCAAGCATGATCGCAAAAACTTTTTCCTCTGATGGCGCGTTAGGTAAGGCCATTCCTGGCTTTCAAGCTCGTCAGCCACAAATCGATATGGCGGAAGCCGTCAGCAGTGCGATCAAAGATCAAACCCAGTTGGTGGTGGAGGCAGGAACCGGAACCGGTAAGACCTTCGCATACCTAGTCCCTGCGCTGTTGAGCGGTAAAAAAGTGATCATCAGTACAGGCTCGAAAAACTTGCAAGAGCAGTTGTACCATCGTGACTTACCGCTCATGGTCAATGCGCTTGGTTTTTATGGCCAAGTGGCGTTATTAAAAGGGCGTTCTAATTATCTGTGTTTGGATCGTTTGAGCCGCCAAATGGTCGAAAGCCACACTAATGAATCTGACCCGACGTTATTAACTCAACTGGTTAAAGTGCGTGCTTGGTCATCAGAAACCAAAACAGGTGACCTTGGTGATTGTGATGATCTGCCAGAAGACAGCATGATCATTCCGACCATCACCTCAACCAATGATAACTGTTTAGGTAAAGAGTGTCCGAGCTACACCGATTGCTTTGTATTGAAAGCGCGTAAGCGAGCCATGGATTCCGACATTGTTGTAGTGAACCATCACTTGTTTCTTGCTGATTTAGCGATCAAAGAAACAGGATTCGGTGAACTGATTCCAGAAGCCGATGTGTTTATTTTTGATGAAGCTCATCAGTTGCCAGATATTGCGAGCGAATATTTCGGCCAGTCAGTTTCAAGCCGCCAAATTCACGATCTTGCCAAAGACATTGAAATAGCCTACCGCACCGAAGCCAAAGATATGCGTCAATTGCAAAAAGTGGGCGACAAACTCATGCAAAGCGCAATGGACATGCGGATTGTATTGGGTGAGCCAGGCTTTCGTGGCAACTGGCGTGAGGCGTTGCAATCAGGTTCTATTAAGCGAGAATTATTGCGCTTAACTGACAGCCTCGAATTGGCGATTGATGTACTCAAAATAGCCTTAGGGCGCAGTCAATTACTGGATACCGCCTTTGAACGAGCAAATTTGATCAAAGGCCGTATCGACCGGGTATGTGATGTCGATATTACCGGTTACTCATACTGGTACGATACCTCGCCTCGTCATTTCGCTCTGCACATTACGCCTCTTTCTGTCGCGGACAAGTTCCATGAGCAAATAGAGATTAAACAAGGCGCGTGGATTTTCACGTCAGCAACCCTAGCCGTATCGGGCGATTTCAAGCACTTTACTGAGCGCCTTGGCCTCAAGCCTACAAAGCAATTTTCTCTGCCGTCCCCCTTTGATTATCAAAAGCAAGCGCGCCTTTGTGTGCCAAGGTATTTGCCAGAGCCAAACAGTAACGGCTTAGCGGATAAGTTAGTCCGAATGCTTGCTCCGGTGATTGAAGAAAATGATGGTCGCTGCTTCTTTTTATGTACCTCTCACAGCATGATGCGTGAACTAGGTGAGAAGTTCCGAGAAGTACTTGAGCTGCCTGTGTTAATGCAAGGGGAGATGAGTAAGCAGAAAACCTTGGCGGAGTTTATGGAACTGGGTAACGCTTTACTCGTGGCGACGGGCGCTTTCTGGGAAGGGATTGATGTTAGAGGTGATGCGCTGAGCTGTGTTATTATCGACAAATTACCGTTTACCGCCCCTGACGATCCGTTACTCAAAGCCCGTATCGAGGATTGTCGATTACGTGGCGGTGAACCATTTGCTGAAGTACAAATCCCGGATGCAGTGATTACGTTAAAGCAGGGAGTAGGGCGATTAATTCGAGATCAGAAGGATCACGGTGCGTTGATCATTTGTGATAATCGCCTCGTCACGCGAGACTATGGTGGTATTTTCCTCGGAAGCCTACCACCTATCCCAAGGACGCGAGACTTAGATGGAATCAAAGCATTCCTGAAAGCAGAACAATCTGTCACAGACGCAAGTGCTGAGGCATAACCCAATAAATGAAAGTTGTAGAGAGTTAAATGAGCGCAAAAATTCTTGCTATCGATACAGCGACTGAAAACTGTTCAGTTGCGTTGTTGGCTAATGATCAAGTGATTTCACGTAGCGCGGTTGCACCACGCGATCACACCAAAAAAGTACTGCCAATGGTTGATGAAGTACTCAAAGAAGCTGGCCTGACTCTACAAGAGCTGGATGCGTTAGCGTTTGGACGTGGTCCAGGTAGCTTTACTGGCGTTCGTATCGGTATTGGTATCGCACAAGGTTTGGCGTTCGGTGCTGACTTACCTATGATCGGCGTTTCAACGCTGGCTGCAATGGCTCAAGGTAGCTATCGCTTACATGGTGTGACCGATGTCGCTGTGGCCATTGATGCACGTATGGGTGAAGTTTACTGGGCACGTTACACTCGCCAAGCAAACGGTGAGTGGGCAGAGATGGATGCAGAGTGCGTAATTCCACCAGCACGTCTAGTTGAAGAAGCACAAGCAGACGACAAAACGTGGACGACAGCAGGTACTGGTTGGGATGCTTACCAAGAAGTATTAGCAGACCTACCGTTTAATTTGACGCATGGTGACGTTCTGTACCCTGATTCACAAGACATTGTGATTCTTGCTGAACAAGAATTTAAAAAGGGTAATACCGTGCCGGTCGAAGATTCGAGCCCTGTTTATTTACGTGATAATGTGACATGGAAAAAACTTCCTGGTCGCGAATAGTCCGTTTTTCATTAACCTGACAAAAAGCAGGGCGTTTGCCCTGTATTTTTATGGAGTGCTATGGCGTCGATTAATGGCTTGCCTCCTTCTTTGATTCCCGGTGCAAATCGCACTAATAAAGCCAGTCAAAAGAAGCAGGTAAATAAATCACAAACAAAGCAGCCTGTAGGTCAGCCTTCAAAGGTTGCTAACGCCGTGGCGCACTCCATAAAACACGTGGATGAGTCCCAAATTCACCGAGCTCAAGTGCAATATGACCTTCCTGAAGGGGGCGCACGTAAAGCAATGGAGCAGTACATGGATGTCATGAATCGAGCTAAAAAAGAGGAACTGGCTCAATTACTTGGTGTCGATATTTACGTGTGAGATCTCCCCAGCTTGGGGTTACTAATATTGAAAGGTGGTTTATGAAGGTTTTTGGACGGTTTTTTCTCGCATTATTTGCTACGGTTGGTTTGTCTGCGTGTAGCTCGTTGCCTGAGGAGCTAAATGCAAGCACAGAATTGGTCGTTACAGACTATAAAGCTTTTGCTGAGTCTCAGGGGCAAGTGAGTGAAGATGTTCGCCTTGGTGGAATCATCGCTAAAGTGGATAACTTTAAAGATAAAACGCGTCTAGAGATTGTAAACCTTCCTATCAGTAAGTCTGGTAAACCTGATATCGATGAAGAGCCTACGGGGCGTTTTGTCGCCTATTTTGATGGCTATTTAGAGCCTGTCGCCTTTAGTGAAGGCCGTTTGGTGACGGTTGTAGGCAAAGGAGCAGGGGAAGAAGAAGGAAAGATCGGTGAGCACGGTTACATCTTCCCAGTAATTAAGGGGGAAGGGTACCGTTTATGGAAAATTGAAGAACGTGTACGCATGTATGACTCGCCAACCTACTTTTACCCATGTTACTCGATTAACTGCCGCATGTGGCGTAATGATTTCCCGCAAGACGGTAAAGTGATAAAACAGGTCAAATAATCTGCGATGCATGAGCGTCAATTCGAGCTTCCTGCCGGCAAAATGGCAGCCCTTGAGATAGGGAACGAGAAAACGGCTGACTTGTCAGTCGTTTTTCTTCATGGGTGGTTAGATAATGCGGGCAGCTTTAAAGCGCTCATGGAGCAGTTGAATCAACTTAATCCTCACTTACACCTCCTCGCCATCGATCATTTTGGTCACGGTTTATCGAGTCATAAATCTCACGATAATTATTACCCCTTTCACGACTATATTGCCGATTTGTATCAGTTTTTGGACGAATTATCACCAAACAGACTGATATTAGTAGGGCATTCACTTGGTGCTTTAATCGCAAGTTGCTATAGTGCAGCGTTTCCAGAGCAGGTCGAAGCTCTTGTGCAAATTGAGGGAGCAGGACCTCTTCATGAGGATCCTACTAACAGTTTGCCTCGTCTTCGCGATGGCGTTTTAAGTCGAATAAGACAGCAAAACAAGCCAGAGCGAGCCATTGCCTCCTTCGATCTGGCGTTAAAATTACGCATGCAAGCCAACCAATTAACCGCTGAGCAGCTTCTACCGATAGTCGAGCGTGGAACAGAGCAGCGAGGAGATAAATGGTATTGGCGGCATGACGCCAAGTTAAAATGTGCGTCGCTTTACCGAATGGCGCAAGCGCATGCTAACTCGATTACCAGCCAAATACGTTGTCCTCATTTGATTGTATTAGGCGATCAAGGATTTCAGAATTTACCATCTAACCAAGCTGATTGGGGAGAGAACCCACCGCAAGTGGTTTCTGTCAAGGGTGGTCATCACTGTCATTTAGAGCAAATACTCGAGGTCGCAACGCGAATTCTTGGTGTAGTTAACAAAATTTAAACAAGTGTTTGAGAGTTGCGTGCTCAAGCACGTTCGCTGTGCTGTAATAGCTTTCAAAATAAAAAGGACGCTATTTTTTTAGCCAGTTATAAACGAGGAGTAACATCGTGGATAAACCATGGCTTTCACGTTATCCAAGTGACGTACCTGAAACCATTAATCCAGAGCAATATGAGTCTTTGGTAGAAATGTTTGAACAGTCTGTACAAAAATATGCAGACCAACCAGCATTCATGAACATGGGCTCGGTTATGACCTTCCGTAAATTGGAAGAGCGTAGTCGCGCATTCGCAGCGTATCTGCAAAACGAGTTAAAACTGCAAAAGGGTGACCGCGTTGCTCTGATGATGCCAAACTTACTGCAATACCCAGTAGCATTATTTGGTATTTTGCGTGCAGGTTGTATCGCCGTAAACGTTAACCCACTTTACACTCCTCGTGAACTTGAACACCAATTGAATGACTCAGGTGCGACGACGATTGTGATTGTGTCTAACTTTGCGAATACGCTAGAACAAATCGTCGATAAAACACCGGTCAAACACGTAGTGTTAACCAGTCTTGGTCAAATGCTGCCACGAGCGAAAGGTACGATTGTCGATTTTGTCGTGAAGTACGTTAAGGGCATGGTGCCTAAGTACGATTTACCTGGTGCTATCTCAATGCGTCAGGCTCTACGTAAAGGTCGTCGTCTACAATACGTTAAACCGTTTATGTCTGGGGATGACATTGCATTCCTGCAATATACGGGGGGGACGACAGGTGTCGCGAAAGGTGCGATTCTGACTCATCGCAACATGATTGCGAACGTTCTACAGGCAAAAGGCGCGTACGGACCGGTTTTATCTCCGGGGCGTGAATTAGTCGTAACAGCATTACCGCTGTATCACGTATTTGCTCTTACCGTAAACTGTCTGCTGTTTGTCGAAATGGGTGGTCGTAACTTACTTATTACCAACCCTAGAGATATTCCAGGGTTCGTGAAAGAGCTACAAAAGCATCCGTTTACTGCGATTACGGGCGTGAATACCTTATTTAATGCATTGGTCAACAATGAAGATTTCCACGAGTTGGATTTCAGTAATCTACGTTTAGCCGTTGGCGGCGGCATGGCAGTGCAGCGCTCAGTGGCAGAAAGATGGCAAAAGACCACGGGTTGCTATTTGCTCGAAGGTTACGGTCTAACAGAGTGTTCTCCGTTGGTGGCGGCATATCCGCATGATCTTGTTGAATACAATGGCTCTATTGGTCTGCCGGTACCATCAACAGAAGTTCGTATCGTGGACGAAGAAGGCAACGCTCTTGCGAATACTGAAACTGGTGAACTTCAAGTTCGTGGTCCTCAGGTTATGCAAGGTTACTGGCAACGACCTGAAGCAACGAAAGATACGATTAACGAAGACGGCTGGCTATCAACTGGCGACATCGTTAAGTTCGATGACGAAGGCTTCCTGCATATCGTTGACCGTAAGAAAGACATGATCTTAGTATCAGGCTTTAATGTTTACCCGAACGAAATTGAAGACGTTGTAGCACTACACGGCAAAGTACTTGAAGTTGCTGCTATTGGTCAGCCGCATGAAGTGTCTGGTGAATTAGTGAAGATTTATGTCGTGAAACGCGATCCGAGCTTGACCAAAGACGAAGTGATCGCGCATTGTCGAGAACACTTAACTGGCTACAAAGTTCCGAAGTTGGTTGAGTTCCGCGAAGACTTACCTAAAACCAATGTCGGTAAGATCTTGCGTCGTGTTTTACGCGAAGAGAATGACGCTGAACTTGCGAAGAAAAGCGCATAAGCCGATTTCGTCGAGTCGAGAGATTTAAAAAATGATAGAATGCCAGCGTTTTGCTGGCATTTTTATAGCGAGAAGTATGTGAACTATCAAATTATTACTAAAAACAAAGACCTAGAAGAGGTTTGCACTCATGCCCGAGAGGCAGACGTTGTGATGCTGGATACCGAATTCGTTCGTATTCGCACTTTCTACCCGCAGTTAGGTCTGATTCAGCTTTTCGATGGTAATCGCCTCTCGCTGATTGATCCGACTGAATTAACGGATATGACGCCGTTTGTAGCGCTATTAAAAGATACTTCTGTGCTAAAAGTGCTGCACGCATGTGGTGAAGATTTAGAAGTTTTCCAAAACGCTTTTGGTTGTACACCATTCCCTATGGTGGATACGCAGCTGATGGCCGCTTTTCTCGGTCACGGCCTATCGACAGGCTTCGCATCGCTGGTGGAAGAATATTTAGGCGTAGAGCTCGACAAAAGTGAATCACGTACCGACTGGATGGCTCGTCCACTGACACAAAAGCAATTAGATTATGCTGCCGCAGATGTTCATTACTTATTACCGTTATACGAAAAGCTGTTCGATAAGGTGACGCAAGCAGGTTGGTGGGAAGCTGTACAGCAAGAAAGTGATTTACTCGTTTCGAAACGTATTCGCGTAACCAATGAAGAGAATGCCTACCTTGATATTAAGGGCGCTTGGCAATTAAAACCTTCTGAGCTGGCGATTTTAAAGCCATTGGCGACGTGGCGTTATCGTGAAGCAATCAAACGAGATTTAGCGCTGAACTTTATCTTCAAAGAAGGTGATCTATTAACGGTCGCTCGTCTTGGTTTAACGAACTTTAAGAAGATGGAAGCAGAAGATATTGATATCCGAGCGATTAACCGCCATGGCGCGAAGATTGCCGCGATTGTTAAACAAGCGAAGCAAACACCTTCTGAAGAGTATCCTGCGAAAATTGAGCGTTTAATGGACTATCCGGGTTACAAGCAGGTCTTCAAAAATATGAAAGACTTGGTGAAATCGGCTTCGCAGAAGTCAGGTTTAGCCACGGAGTTCCTTGCCTCTAAAAAGCAGATCAATCAGTTGATCAGTTGGGTTTGGAAAAAAGATCGTGACCCAGAAGTATTGCCTGATTTGATGCAAGGGTGGCGTTTGGATTTACTCGGCGACAAGATGAACAAAGCATTAAAGTAATGAAAGATGAAAAAGGTTGGCCTCTATGCCAACCTTTTTCGTTCTAATTAGAGCATTCGTCTGGTGAGAGAAACTGATTACTTTTCTTCGTCTGGTAGCTTCACATTCAGCTCAAGAACTGAGATATCGTCGTCTTTGTGCTCAAATGTTAAGTCAACCATATTTGGATCAATTGCCACGTACTTGCTGATCACCTTCAAGATGTCTTCTTTTAATTGAGGCAAGTAAGACGGCGCAGGATCATTTTGGCTGCGGCGCTCTGCGACAATGATTTGCAAACGCTCTTTAGCTAGATTCGCAGAAGTTTTCTTCTGTGGACGGAAAAATTCTAATAATGACATGTCTAGCCTCCAAAGAGTCGTTTAAAGAGTCCTTTCTTCTCCTCAGTAAGGAAACGAAATTCAACCTGATTGCCTAATAAGCGATCAACGGTGTCAGAATAAGCCATACCCGCATCGGTGTTATCGTCAAAAGTGACTGGCACACCTTTGTTTGACGCGTTAAGTACGGCTTGGCTTTCTGGAATCACGCCCAGTAGTGGAATATGTAAGATCTCCTCTACGTCTTCAACGCTTAGCATTTCGCCTTGAGTGACGCGAGATGGGTTGTAGCGAGTCAGTAGCAGGTGTTGTTTTACTGGCTCTAGCCCTTGTT
This sequence comes from Vibrio sp. Vb0598, assembly GCF_033338935.1. Classification (NCBI taxonomy): domain Bacteria; kingdom Pseudomonadati; phylum Pseudomonadota; class Gammaproteobacteria; order Vibrionales; family Vibrionaceae; genus Vibrio; species Vibrio sp. Vb0598. The sequence goes on from NZ_JAWOTP010000010.1 coordinate 99,153, forward strand.
CTGCACGCAGTGACTTGGAATCTAAAATACCGAGAATGCGGTCAGAGTCACGCACAGAAGAGACTTCTGGGTTCGTTGTGACAATGGCTTCATCGGCATAGTACAAGGCCATTAACGCGCCTTGTTCGATACCTGCTGGTGAATCACAAATAATGAAATCAAAGCCCATTTCATCAAGTTCGCCGAATACGCGCTGAACACCATCTTTTGTCAGTGCGTCTTTATCACGAGTTTGAGAAGCAGGAAGAATAAATAGGTTGTCCGTGCGCTTATCTTTGATCAGCGCTTGGTTTAATGTCGCTTCACCGTTAATGACGTTTACAAAGTCATACACGACGCGGCGCTCACAGCCCATGATTAGATCGAGGTTACGCAAACCGATGTCAAAATCGATCACCGCGGTCTTTTTTCCCTTAAGAGCTAGACCAGAGGCGATGGCTGCGCTTGAAGTGGTTTTACCAACGCCACCTTTACCAGACGTTACTACAATAATGCGTGCCATTTTTTTTCCTTTTTAGATTAAATCGCGAGAACTTCTAAATGTAATGATTCATCGGCTTTACTGATCATTACTTTCTTTTGCCAGTACTCGCTTTCAATTTGATCGCTTAACCAGTAGTCACCCGCAATGGATACCAGTTCTGCTTGTAAATCGTGGCAAATAATACGCGCTTCCTGCTGACCACTTGCTCCTGCAATCGCACGACCTCGAAGTGTGCCATGGATATGAATAGAGCCGTCAGCAATGACTTCAGCACCTGCACTTACGTGCGCTAGCACCACCAAATCACCATCTTTTGCGTAGATCTGTTGTCCTGAGCGGACAGGCGTACGAACTACTTTCGTTGGTGCCATTTTGGCAGGTGCTTGGCTTGGCGATTTGCTCGCCGACATAATGGCGAAGCCAGCTTCGGAAGCAAGGTTTTGTACACGCTTGTCTTTACAGCCCGTTACACCGACCGGAATAAAACCGGCATCTGAGATGCCTTGTTTAAGCTTAGGGAAATCAATGTCGCCTTGTACTTTTGCTATATTGATTACCAAAGGCGCGGATGCAAAAAAAGAAGGTGCTTGAGAAACTTTTTCTTGCAAAAATTCGACAGTCTTTGCGATCTCATTGTCAGAAAGGTGTAAAACTGACAATGTAAAACTGCTACCTTTAAGGTCTGGTGAATGGGTCATCGTGGACTTCTTGCCTTTATTGAAAGAGCGTTGCCTTAAACTAGGTATGTCATGTTATATTTCATCCTTTGACGCAGCAAGTTCTCTCGGGGGCAAATAGGTGAATTAATCTCAAATTTGCTATTAAGTTTGCGAGAATTTGACGTTTACAACCTAATCCGCACTCAACGCGGCTAAATCAGCATAAAAGGCGTGTCATGCTTTGTTCTATTTATAAAAGCTCGAAAAAAGAAGGTACTTATCTCTATATTCCGAAAAAGGATGATTTTTCACAGGTTCCTGACACCTTAATGCAGATGTTCGGTAAGCCTATCGCTGTCATGACGATTAAACTTGATGGCCGTAAATTGGCACAAGTTGATATCGAAAAAGTGAAGGCTTCATTACAAAATGATGGCTTCTTTCTTCAGGTTCCACCGCCGCCGGAGAACCTATTAGAAAAGTACAAAGAACAAAAAGCCCAGCAGAAAGGCGAATAACGTCATCGTTTTTCATCTGGGATTTCTGCCTTGCTCAAGGAGGGCAATATGAAAAAGATACTGGCTACCATGCTTAGCGTTGGTATGTGTACCTCGGCTTTTGCAAGTAGCGAGGGTTTTGATGAATACTTGAATAAGCTGCGTGCTGAAGCTCGTGATAAAGGTATCTCAGAGCAGGTCATTAGTGCTGCTTTTGCTAATGTTGAGTACAAGCCCCGAGCAGTAAAAGCGGACCGAAACCAACCAGAAAAGAAACTGACATTGGATGAGTACATTCCTCGCGCGGTGCCTGAATGGAAGGTGAAGCAAGCCAGACAACTCTACAAAGAGCATTACACCGAGCTAAAGCGTATAGGCGATGAGTACGGTGTCCACCCGCGCTTTATTGTGGCGCTATGGGGAGTTGAAAGTAACTTTGGTAAGTTTACCGGCAACTTTAAAGTGATTGATGCACTATCCACAATGGCATTTGAAGGCCGTCGTGAAGAGTTTTTCCGTAAAGAGACTATGTCGGCACTTCAGATCCTCGATCAAGGCCATATTGAGCTAGAGAACTTTAAAGGCTCATGGGCTGGTGCGATGGGTCAATGCCAGTTTATGCCAAGCTCTTTCCTTCGTTTTGCTGCTGACGGCAACGGTGATGGTAAAAAAGACATATGGCAATCTGAAGCGGACGTGTTTGCATCAACCGCTAACTATTTGAGCAAGTCTGGTTGGGATGATAAATATACTTGGGGTCGCCAAGTTAAGGTTCCTAAAAATATTGATCGCAGCCTAGAAGGGCGCACGGCTGAAAAAGGCAAATACCTTCAAGAGTGGAGCCAATTAGGTATCACAAAATATGACGGTAGCCCGTTGCCAAAACTGGATGAAGACATCAAAGCATGGTTGATCATGCCGGACGACGAGAATGGTCGTACGTATCTGGTTTACAATAACTACAACGTATTGATGAAGTGGAACCGCTCTTACTACTTCGCACTTGCTGTGAGTCACTTGGCTGACCGCATTAAATACTGATCTGCCATCAAACAATTTGGCATTCAGTCTTCAATACAAGGGCTCTTCGGAGCCCTTTGTTTTTTCTATAACCAAATCGAGGTAAAGCGTGTTATCTGAACGTGCCGCACAAATGGTGATTTTCTCCGCTCTTCTTAAACACAAAAGCTTCACAGCTGCTGCAAAGAGCTTAGGCGTGTCGGTGTCTCATGTGAGTAAACAGTTGAGTCAGTTAGAAGCGTCTCTTGGTATCAAGCTTGTTCAACGCACTACGCGAAGCTTTACGCCGACTGAGGCAGGGAAAACCTTTTTTCATCACTGTGAGCAAGTGGTACAAGCGGTGAGCAGCGCCACATTAGAGATGGAAACCCAGCGGGATGAAGTGGCAGGTTTGGTACGTCTTGGGTTGTCGCAATCATTTGGTACCTTACACATTATTCCAGCGATTCAAGAGTTACGCGAACTGTATCCTCAACTTCAAGTGGAAGTACATCTGTTTGACTATAAGGTCGATATGTTAGCCGAAGGGCTCGATTTATGGGTAACCAACAACGAGCATTTGCCTGAAGGTTACATTGCGCAGCGTTTGACGGATTGCCAGTTTGTTGTTGCGGCATCGCCAGATTACTTATTGAAACATGACACGCCAACAGAACCGGATGACCTATCTGCTCACAACTGCCTCATATACAGAAGCTGGGAGCGTGACTATACGGGGTGGGCGTTTACCAAAGATCAGCAAGAATTGAACGTAAAAGTCTCGGGTAACTATTCAGTAGATCTGGCAGAAGCCGTTCGGGATGCGGCTATTGCAGGTTGGGGTATTGCCTACCTTGCCACTTACTTGCTGGGTGATGAGTTCAGAACGGGTAAGTTAATACAGCTGTTACCTGATTGGAAAGCCAGCCAGTCGATGCCGTTTTATGCGGTATACCCAAGCCGCCAGCATATGCCAAAAAAAATATCCGCAGTGATTAACTTTATCAAACAGAAGATCGGCAACCCTTGTCATTGGGACCAACGTTTGGCGCCTTACATCTCTATTCCTAAATAACAGGATCAATGACGTTGTAGAACGACACATAAGGTGATTCACTTCACAAAAATTTTTCCTGAATCAGAAACATATTTTCCATATGGAAATAATTAAAATAAGCAAACGTTTATCTTCAATAAATTCAATTGGTTATTTTGTTGGTCAGTTATTGGTCGCTTAAACTTTTCACACTGTTAACATCCTCAACTTGCAGCATTTTGAGTCCGCTATACAATCCGGTGCCTTCCATATCCCCCTTCTGTCGGATTCATTTTATGAACTCAATTATTGGTATCGTAGCCATACTATTCCTAGCATGGCTACTTTCTACAAATAGAAAAAATATAAAGCTGAGAACGGTGTCGTTTGCGTTTGCTTTGCAGGTACTGTTTGCGTTGTTGGTTTTATATGTACCAGCAGGACGAGATGCGCTGAATTCAGTGAGCAGTGTTGTGTCGAATTTGATCAACTATGGTCAAGAGGGCATTGCGTTTTTATTCGGTAATTTGGCGACAGGGGGCTTCACCTTTGCGATCAATGTTCTGGGTATCATCGTTTTCTTCTCCTCTCTTATCTCAGGTCTTTATCACATTGGTGTGATGCCAAAAATCATTAACTTTATCGGTGGTGGTATTCAAAAGCTGCTGGGTATCGGTCGTGCTGAGTCTTTGTCTGCTACGGCGAATATCTTTGTTGGCACCATTGAAGCACCATTAATGGTAAAGCCTTACCTAAAACACATGACTGACTCGCAGTTCTTTGCAGTTATGACAGGTGGTTTAGCGTCAGTTGCTGGCGGAACGTTGGTTGGTTACGCATCACTGGGTGTCGACCTCAACTATCTTATTGCTGCTGCATTTATGTCAGCACCTGCCGGCTTGTTGATGGCAAAAATTTTAATGCCAGAAGATACGGATAAAGCAGCAGATATCGACATTAGCCAAGTTGAAATTCCACGTGCAACCAACGTAGTAGAAGCATTAGCCGATGGTGCCATGGCGGGTGTACGCATTGCTGTATCGGTCGGTGGTACGTTACTGGCGTTTATTAGTGTCATTGCAATGCTAAACGGCATGTTAGGCTGGATAGGTGATCTTATTGGGACACCATTAAGTTTTGAGCTCATCCTAGGTTTTGTGTTTGCGCCAGTCGCTTGGTTGTTGGGTATACCATGGCAAGAAGCAACCACAGCAGGCTCGCTGATTGGTAACAAGATTGTGGTGAATGAGTTCGTCGCTTTCATCCAGCTTGCAGAAGTGAAGTCTCAACTTAGTGAACACTCACAAGCAATCGTGACGTTTGCTTTGTGTGGCTTTGCAAACATCTCAAGCATGGCGATGCTGATTGGTGGGTTGGGCTCATTGGTACCAGAAAAGCGTGCATTTGTTTCTAAGCATGGTTTCCGTGCGATTATCGCTGGTGTCATGGCGAACTTAATGAGCGCTTCGATTGCGGGCGTGATTTTAAGTCTGTAATTGAAATAGATATCAACAATTAGCAAAAAGGCTCCTTGCGGAGCCTTTTTCGTATCTGAAGTTTTACATTATTTGTCTGTGTGGAACTGTTCGCAAGCGAGCATTGTGTTCTCAATTAAACTTGCGACGGTCATTGGGCCAACACCACCAGGAACAGGAGTAATAAAGCTCGCACTTTCACGTGCTTTGTCGTATTCCACGTCACCAACTAGTTTGCCTGAATCAAGACGGTTAATACCGACATCGACCACCACTGCGCCTTTTTTAATCCACTCACCAGGGATGAAGTTAGGCTTACCAACCGCAACCACGACAACGTCAGCTTGACGCACATGACTCTCTAGGTCTTTGGTAAAACGGTGACATGTTGTTGTTGTGCAGCCCGCAAGCAGCAGCTCAAGTGTCATTGGACGACCAACAATGTTTGATGCGCCAACCACAACCGCATGTTTACCACGTAGCTCAATGTTGTAACGGTCGAGTAGGGTAATGATGCCCTTTGGCGTGCAAGAGCGAAGCTTTGGAATACGTTGCGCAAGACGGCCAACGTTATAAGGGTGGAAGCCATCCACGTCCTTCTCTGGGTGAATGCGCTCTAAAACATGTGTTGTGTCTATGCCCGCAGGAAGGGGTAATTGCACTAGAATGCCGTCAATTTCATCATCGTTGTTTAATTCATCAATCAGCGCTAGTAACTCTTCTTCTGAGCTAGACGCAGGAAGGTCAAAAGACTTAGAAACAAACCCAACTTCTTCACATGCGCGGCGTTTGCTACCGACATAAACCTGAGAAGCAGGATCTTCACCAACTAGAACCACTGCTAAACCAGGAGCACGTAGCCCAGCTTCAACACGTGCTTTAACACGTGCAGCCACTTCGGATCGAACAGTTTGGGAAATGAGAGTTCCGTCTATATTTTGAGCAGTCATGACTTTCCTTATAAATTAAGAAGGCAGATTATCTGCGGCGCATTGTCGCAGAATTTCTTATCAACATCCATACGCAAACGTTTGCTTTGTGGTGTTTTTGAACATTAAGCGTTTTAATGGACTTTTTTTAGGCATTCAGATCAGAATGTTATGAAAACCCGTTGATTTACCCGTTTGAACTCGTATAATCCTGTCCCTGTAGCGCGCCCTTAGCTCAGCTGGATAGAGCACGTCCCTTCTAAGGATGTGGTCATTGGTTCGAATCCAATAGGGCGTGCCATTTATTCAAAAGCCCCGATAACTCTTTGAGTTGTCGGGGCTTTGTCGTTTTTAGGTTTTTGGCTGTAATTGCCACTCTATCTACAACTTTTGAATGGCATTCTAGCCATTGCAATTTCTAGCAATCTGGATAGCCACCAACAAAAAAGCGCTGGTTAACCAGCGCTTTTGCATTTATTAAGGGAATTACATCTTTTTAAAGATGATGGAGGTGTTGATGCCGCCAAAGGCGAAGTTGTTACTCATCAAATATTTCACGTCCAGCTCTCGACCTTGTCCAGCGATGTAGTCTAAATCGCCACATTGCTCGTCGAGGTTTTCTAGGTTGAGCGTTGGGTTAAACCAACCTGTGTGCATCATTTCTAAACCTAGCCACGCTTCAATCGCGCCACAGGCGCCTAGTGTGTGGCCAAAGTAGCTCTTGAGTGAACTGATTGGCACTTTGCCCAGAGCATTCGCTGTTGCGTTGCTTTCCGCAATATCGCCGCGGTCGGTGGCAGTGCCGTGAGCAGATACATAGTCGATCTTCTCAGCAGGAATGCCCGCGTTTTGCAAAGCCATTTCCATACAGATTTGCATGGTTTCCATCTGTGGTTGAGTGACGTGTGCGGCATCACAGTTGCTGGCAAAACCGATGATTTCTGCATAGATTTTCGCGCCACGAGCGACGGCGTGTTCGTACTCTTCCAGAACCAGTGTTCCCGCACCTTCACCAATCACCAAACCATCGCGATCGGAGTCATAAGGTCTTGGTGTGCTTTTCGGGTCTTCATTCTTCAGACTGGTGGCAAAAAGGGTATCGAAGACAGCGGATTCCGTTGGGCACAATTCTTCAGCGCCACCAGCAACCATTACCGTTTGGTAGCCATGTTTGATCGCTTCGTAGGCGTAGCCGATTGCTTGGCTGCCAGAGGTACATGCACTGCTGGTTGGGATCACTCGGCCTTTCAAACCGAAAAATAGACCAACGTTCACTGCTGTGGTATGCGGCATCATCTGCACGTAAGTCGTTGCGGTGATCGCTTTCGTGGTTTTCTCATTCAGCATGACACCAAATGCGCCGATGGCGTCAGTACTGCCTGTTGATGAGCCGTATGCGATACCCGTTTGACCATTGGTGAGTACGCCGTTACCAATCAAACCTGCTTGGCTCAGTGCGTTTTCTGTTGCGACGGTCGCCAATTTGGAAACACGCCCCATGCCGCGTACTTGCTTGCGCTTGTAGTGCTTTGGCAGTTCAAAATCTAAAATTGGTGCCGCGAGCTTGGTGTTCAAACCATCATACTGTTCGTAAGAAGGCATGTATTGCGTCGCGTTCTGGCAGTCACGCAGTTTTGGTTCGACAGATTGCCAATCGTTACCAAACGCAGTCACACCCGACATTCCGGTTACAACAACTCGACGGCTCATACTAGGCCTCCGTTTACCGAAATGACTTGGCGAGTTACATAGCCTGCGATGTCAGACATAAGGTAACTGACTAAACCAGCAACTTCTTCTGGCTCTCCCATGCGGCGCAGAGGAATTTGCGGCATCGCGTGTTCTTTCACGTGTTCGTCTACCATGCCTGTGTCGATAAGTCCTGGTGCAACGCAGTTAACGGTGATTTTGCGTTTTGCCAGTTCAAGTGCGAGTGATTTTGTCGCACCAATTACGCCCGCTTTTGCTGCGCTGTAGTTGGTTTGACCACGGTTACCCATCAGGCCAGATACTGATGCAAGGGTAACAATTCGACCGCCTTTGCGCTTTTGCACCATAGGCATAACACAAGGGTGAAGAACGTTGTAGAAGCTATCTAGGTTGGTATGGATCACGCCATCCCATTCTTCTTCGGTCATCGCAGGGAAAGCGGTATCTTTTGTGATGCCAGCGTTGTTTGCGACGCCATAGTAAGCGCCGTGTGCGGCGATATCGGCTTCTAGCTTCTCACGACAATCTGCGCGGTCACTGATGTCGAATTGGATAAGACGACCGCTACCACCATGCTGTTCGATGGTGTTTAGGGTGTCTTGCGCGCCTTGTTGATCGCCCATGTAATGGACAATGACTTGGAAACCATCTTTGGCTAATTGAACGGCAATGGCTTTACCGATGCCTTTGCTGGCACCTGTAACGAGGACTTGTCGGGTCATTGTTGACTCCTGATTTTCATTTCTTGTAATTTTTCTTCTGATGGAACATAAACGTTCAATTGGCAAGTCGCTACAACAGTTCCTTGTAGCTCAATACGGGCTGAAAAAACCGCCATACCGTTATCTTCCATAACTTTTTCAGCATACACATCGAGCACCTGTCCGCGAGAAAACGTATCGCATTCAGACGTGTATCGACGGCTACCAAGTAAAAAGCCAATCGGTGGCGCTTGTTCTTTCATTAATGCGTGGTAACCAGACCACGCCGCGACAGATTGCGCCATAAACTCAATGCCAACGTAAGCTGGCACAGTTTGAGAGGCCGAGTCGAAGAACGGATTGTGTTCTGCGATATCAACCTGACAGTGAATCGTATCTTGTTGAACATCCAAAGCACGATCAACCAAGATCATTGGTTTGTCGTGTGGCAAAAGTTGTTCGATGGGAGGAAGTTTAGTCATGAGCGTAACCAAAAATAAGACTAATATTATTGCCACCAAAAGCAAAAGAGTTGCTGAGAATCGCTTTGTTACCCAGTTTGGTTGGCGTCTCAACTAACGATATATGGATATCGTCTGCTTTGGTTTCGCAGTGTTGTATTGGCAAATCAAGGCTGTACTTGAGAATATGCCAAGCGATCGCGGCTTCCGTAGCACTTGCTGCTCCTAATGTGTGTCCGGTAAGTGGCTTTGTCGAGCTTACGGGAACGGAGTCACCAAAGCAGCGATGAATGGCTTTGCTTTCCATCGCATCGTTTAACGGCGTTGCTGTGCCATGTGCGTTGATGTAACCAATGTCTTGCGCTGTAAGTCCTGCATTGGCCAACGCTTTTTTCATCGCTTCTTCTGCGCCTAACCCTTCTGGATGTGGTGCGGAAATATGGTGTGCGTCTGAGCTGTCGCCAGCTCCGAGAAGAGCAACGGGCGCAGGTGTTTTGCTTAGCAACATTAATGCTGCGGCTTCGCCGATATTGATGCCGTTACGATGTTGGTCAAATGGTTTGCAAAGAGTATCGGATAGAGCTTCTAAACCGTTAAAGCCGTTTAGTGTGAGGCGACAAATGGTATCTACACCACCCACAATAACCGCATCAACAATGCCAGAGCGAATCAGGCGCTGCGCGGTTAAAAAGACACGGCCACTAGAAGAACAGGCGGTTGAAACTGAGTAATGTGGGCCGCTCAAATCAAAGTAGGCGGCAATAAAATCGCTGCAGTTACCAAGCTCTTGTTTGGTGTAATGGTAGTCGGCAGGAAAATTACCGTTTGCCAGCTTTTCGCCAAATGCGATTTCGCCATCTGAAATGCCAGATGTGCTGGTGCCGATCACGACTGCGATACGGTCACGGCCATATTTAGCAATGGCGTCACGCACGTCGCCTTCGATTTGCTGTAAAGCCGAAAGTGCGAGGCGGTTGTTTCTCGTATCAAACTGGCTGAGTGCGGGTGGTAATTGCGGTAACGTCTGTGCGATTCGACCGATTACTGTTTGGCGGCCTGAATTTAAAATATCTTGGTCAACCACCATGTTGGATGGCTTCGCTCCCGATAAACACTGGTGGATGAGCGTGTCATCTTGCCCCATGGCAGAGTGGAAGCCACAGGCCTGAATATACAAAGGTTGAGAAGAGCGAATAGGCATATTGTTATTCTAAATTGTTCTTAATTAATCTGATGTTGCAGTGTTTGAATAGAAATTGAAAACTGATGTTTGAGGTGATGAAAATCAATCTTACCCTCTAACTTGTTAGAAGAGCTGTATTGAATCTCAATGATCTTTTCACCGTCGCTATCAAAGATGGCGCGAGAATTATTTTTATCAATAATTCGCCACCTTACCTCATTTAACGATCCTTCCCAAGCGGAACTCGGCCAGAGCGTGATCATCAGGTTAAATAATACCTGTTCTGGCTGCGGTAGCGAACCTTGTAAACCGTTGAGCACTTCGGTTTGAATTTGTTCTCCATCGTAAGACAGTGAGAGTACTCTTGTCCCCCAGGATGAGAAGCCTGCCAGCACCACTTCGTTGTTGATCACTTGCAGTTGTACCGGAAGTTGCTCAGATTTGGTTTTACCATCTATTGCCCAAGAAGCCGTAATTAACTGACTGGCAGACAACTGATAGCCCAAGCTTGCGGGAGTGGGCAAGCTAACTTGGGTGTGCTCGTCAATGTCGACCTGAGGCGTCGATTGGTGAGGGACCAAGCTGCATGCACTTAAAAACAGGCTCAGTGTGATGAACGTCGCGTAGCGAAAAGCATGGTTAAAAATCATGACGTCGTTTCCTCTGTTTTAATCGCAATCGGAGAGAGCAGCCAAGCAACAAAAATACCACTTAACACCGTAATGCCGAAACTGTGAATCGCGTGAGTTTGGCTGAGTGATAGCAACCCAAATGACAGCACAGTGGTTATTGCCGAAAGGGTGATCGCCAATAGTGTGCTCACGCTGCGGGCTTTCTCGGCAAAGAACAGAGTGTAATCGATCCCGATACCAAGAATGAGCACCAAGCCAAGCAAGTTGAATAGGTTTAATGTTGTTCCCATCGCGACTGCCGTTGCCAGACCGCAGGCGCAAGCAATCAATGATGGCAGTAAAACTCGCCAACTGTGTTGCAGACCGTACCGCTTGATTAATACCAGAAAGATCACAGCACTGGCGGCTGCCAATAGTTCCATGATTTTGATTCGGTATTCACCAAATAGGGCGGATATTTCCTCAGCTTTGTTTAGATAAACAACATCAGACTGCGATTTGGCAAATGCCTTAACAACGGCGGAGTCTTGCAATTGGTTTAACACCACTACCGTTGCAGATTTTCCTTTGATCTTACCCAAATGGAGAAAACGCACAGGCGCTGATACTGGGTTTTGCAAGTACTGATCAACCGTGACAGGGATAAAGTCGGCGTCCATTTTAGGCTTTTTACTTAAGCTCAGTCCGGAAGCTAGTGGGCTGGATTGTGTCGCGTAAAGATCGCGAATCAATTGATAGTCTTGTTGCTGACGTTCCACTGAGCTCAAGTAGCGGCTCAGGCTCTGGTAGCTTTCGATGGTGCTGTCCGCTTTCCACGCTTCTAATGTTGGCGTCAAAGACTCCAGCTTTTTCATTAGGTTTTCGTCATCGTCGGCGGTAACGACCAACATTTGCTGTGAAGATTGCATGCCACTGAGCGTCGTAATCAAGGTTTCTTGCTGCTTGAGATCGTTCGGCATCGTTTGCAGTAGACGAATGTCGTCATCGTAGTTCAATTGCAGCAAGAAAAAGCCACTCGCAACCACACATAACATCGGCAATCCGACTTTAATTCGAGGTTGATTCCAAAGCGTTAACCATTTCGCCAACAGTGATTGTCCCGGTAAAGTCGAAATGGTGCGCGATGGGTTACGAGCCAGTATCGGATACCAAGCCACCACGGTGATGTAAGCGGCAATCAGACCAATGGATGAAAACAGCGCAAGCTGCTGCAAACCAGGAAACGGTGCCACTAACATGCCCAAATAGCCGATCAAGCTGGTGATTAAGCCCAGTGTGATCGCTATGAAAATATGCTTTAACCCTTGCTCGCTATCCCATTCATTTCCCGCCGCAAGACGTTCCGTTAGGTAGTGGAATGCGTAGTCGATAGACACACCGATTAAACTTGCGCCAAACACTAAGCTGAACAGATGGACTTTTCCAAAAATCCACGTCGTAACGGACAACGCAACGAGCAGACCAATGGTGATGGAAAGCAGTGCTAGGGACAGCGGCATCACACTCCGAAAGACCAGCAAGAACAATGCAATGATACCGAGTAGAGAGAATACACCGATGGTGCTGATCTCCGATTTTGCACTTTGCGTACCAAAGTCAGCGTAAAATAGAACGCCAGTATGTGCGACTTCAGCGCCATATTTCTGCGCGACGCCTTGTTCTAGCGCTTGAATATCAGGGACTGCAAGTTGCCCAGTTAGGCTATAAGGCGAGTCTTTTAGCTCGGCAGTAATAAGCAAGTATTGAGCACCGTCTTTTTCGACGGACAGATAGCCGTTATCCAATCGGAAAGAGGACGATTGCTGGGTAACTTGGCTCAAATAATCACGAAATAGCAAGAAAGGATCATTTTGTAACTCTTGCCCGGTCACTCCAGAAAACGGGTTGTACAGCGACTGAATCACATGCTGCACTTGCTGTTCTGGATTTTGGCTTAAACGCTCTCGTTGTTCAGGCGTCAGCAATTGGAAGCGGTGCTTAAAGTAGTAACTCGCCCAAGCTTGCTGCTCTTGAGGTGAGATTTTTCCCACCACATCGCGAAAATGATTACTCTGACGCAAACCCTTATCAAATTCAGCGGCTGCTGCAAAAAGGGCATTTTTGTCCGGCGCTGTGATCACGAAAATGACTTTGTCGCTCATACTTGCCGAGACCGACTCAAAGGCTTGCTCAGCCACCGGGTTTTGTTGGTTCTTCGGCAACAGTTTTAAAATGTTGGTCTCAATCGGAGATTCTGCACTCCAAACCCATTGTTTGAGTAGCAACGCGCCCGCTAAAACAACGAGATTGAGCCAAACCAGAGCAAAGGTGTGAGTGCCAAGACTGAGTTTAGAAACGGAATTGAGCGTCTTCGGCATCCGTGAGTTCCTGAGGTAGAGAGGTCTGGTTTGTAAACGTGATTTCGGTCTTATCGCCGCGCAGCTCTTGCAGGGTTAGGCGATCAATATGCGTTTTACCGGAAAGGGTGATGGCTTTAAACACCGCATTTAATGGTGACTGTTTGGGCACTAAAACGAGCTGCCACTGATTGTTCTCAACTGAAAAATCGAGTGTGAATTGTTCTTGCAGTGCAGAAGTATCCCCGTGGAACACGGATAAAAACACATGACTAAAGTAGAACGCCATTGGGTTTTCTTGTGCAGAGATCGTTTTCGGTGCTTGGTCGGCAAAAGTTTGACGAAGTTTGTTTTCCGTCAATACCAAATTGACTGCGAAAGGTTCTGTTTGTTGCCACAACAAGCCATGTGTTTTGCTCAGTGTGAACTGACCTTTAGAGGTTAGAGGTTGACTGAACATTTCCAGATGACGCTGCTGCGTAAAATCTCCGCGCACGATTTCATGCTGAGACAACTGCTGTTGAAGCGACGCCAAATCTGTTACGTTTGCTGTCGGTGTGGCCAGTGCTGGAACAGAAAATATCAACAAAAAAGAGAGTAACCACTTTTGCATTAGTTCAGGCTCCCATGGTTGTGCCATTGCTCTACTTTATCTAAAAAGATTGCCGGAGAAACAAAGCACATCTCTTGCTTTTCAATGGATACAGCGACTTGCGTTGTATGCGCTTTGCACATACGTTGATTCGTTTCGGCGTCGTAAATCACGTAATCCACACGTAAGCGGTTTTCCCACTCAGTGAGTTGCGCGGTAATACGAATGGTGTGATTAAACGGAATCGCCTTCACGTATTTAACGCGCGTATCGATGATCGGCCACATGTACCCAGAGTCTTGCATATCGCGATAGCTGTATTGGAGCTTCTCCATCAGCACACGACGCGCTTCTTCAAAATATCGAAAGAAGTTGCCGTGATAAATCACGCCCATCGGGTCAGCATCTTGGAATGAGGTGACCATAGTCACCTCCGCTTCTAATGGGTAGAGAACCTGCTCTTGCATTATACCTCCGCGTAGAGTGGCCAATGACGTTGCTGAATGCGTTCAATGAAATTACGCAAATCTTGTTCCAATGGGCGATCTTCAATCACAAATTCAAACTCGCTCAGTACTGCGTCACGAATTACTCGCAAACTCTGACTCATGTGGTGTTCGTCCAATTCGTTATGACGGCGACGAATCTCAACCGCTTGAACGCTTGCTAGGAGTGAAGCCGCAGCAACTTGCTCTGTTAACTCAAGTACGCGTAAGCAATCACGAGCCGCGATGGTGCCCATGCTCACTTTGTCTTGGTTGTGACATTCGGTTGAGCGTGAAAAAACGCTTGCTGGCATGGTGTTTTTCAACGCTTCTGCCGTCCAAGCTGAGATACCAATCTGAACCGCTTTAAAGCCGTGGTTGATCGGTTTACGCTCGCCTTCTGCACCGGTTAAGTTAAACGGCAGGCCGTTATTGAACTTGTAATCCATCAATTGCGCCATCTGACGATCCAGCAAATCAGCTAAGTTGGCAATGTTCACTTTCAACGTATCCATCGCCATTGCGATATGACCACCGTAGAAGTGACCGCCGTGGAGAACGCGCTCGTTGTCGCCATCGATAATTGGATTGTCGTTGGCACTATTTAGTTCATTCTCAATCAATTGACGTAGCCAAGGCAGTGAGTCTTGCACCATGCCAATTACGTGTGGCGCACAACGCAGCGAGTAGCGATCTTGCAGTCGGTCGCTATTGCGTGGCGGACGCTCAGCATTGAGATCATCACGCAGCCAAGCCGCAACTTGCTGTTGACCAGGATGAGGTTTTACCGCAAACAACGCTTCATCAAAGTGGAAGTCATTACCTTGCATACTCACAGAGACCATCGCGGTAATCTTGGTGCAAAGCTGCGCTAGGTATTCTGCACGTTTGTAGGCAAGACAGGCGAGGGCCGTCATCACGGATGTACCGTTCATTAACGCCAAACCTTCTTTTGGTTTTAGGCGAATTGGCTCAATGCCCAGCTCTGCAAACACTTCTTGTGTTGGTCGCACATCACCTTTGTAAAGCACTTCACGTTCGCCAATTAAGGTCGCCGCTAGGTAAGACAGAGGCGTTAAATCGCCACTTGCGCCCACCGAGCCCTCTTGTGGAATACGCGGCGCAATGTCGTGGTTGATAAGCGTAACGATTTGGGTCAACAGATCGTGAGACACGCCAGATACGCCTTGCGACAATGAACATAAACGGGTTGCCAGCACCGCGCGAGCTTGCTCATGAGAAAGGATTTGACCTAAGCCACAGCCATGGAAGCGTGTAAGGTGCAACGGAAGTTCATCCACAAGAGCGGGTGGAATCGCCACAGTACATGAATCGCCGTAACCCGTGGTCACGCCGTAAATAACGCCTTCTTCTTTCAGTAATCGTTCCAGAAACGCCACGCCACGATCAATTTTCGCGGTAAATTCTGGCGAGGTGTTCATGTGTGCCTTTGCACCTTGAGCAATGGCAACGACATCTTCGATGGTTAAAGATTGGGCACCAAAAGTGATGTTGTGATTATTGTTGTTTGTCATGTGGCTGATTACTTAAAGTCCAGAAGTTAAAAAAGTTGTACCACTGTAACGGCGCTTGCAGTGTGTGGTGTTCTAATCTGTGTGCGTACTGTTGAACAACGAGTTCTAGTGCCTGCTGACGCTCCTTGCGCGGTAGCGTGATTTGGTCACTAAAGTGTTCAAAGTACACATTAAAATGCGGAGTGTTTGCTTCGTCGTCGCGTAGGCCGAAGAGTAGGTAAACCGGCGCTTTTAATACCGATGCTAGCATGAATGGGCCTTGCGGGAATGGTGCGGGTTTACCAAGAAAATCTGCCCAAACGATACGATTTTCTTTACTGGTGGAAGTGCGATCGCCAACGATCACTACCCATTCTCCTTGCTCGATTTTTTGTTGAAGCAGAATCGCGGTGTCTGGTCCCATTGAGCTGACTTGAATCAGATTCAGTTCCGAATTTGGGTTTACCGCCTTCATTACCGCATTAAATTGTTCAGCGTGTTGGGTAAATACCAAGGCATTGATTTTGACATGAGAGTGTCGACGACCAAGCGCGCGGCAGAGTTCGATATTGCCAAGGTGCGAGCCTAAAATGAGCACGCCTTGTTTTTTCTGCGCCATCTCTTCGAA
Source organism: Vibrio sp. Vb0598 (assembly GCF_033338935.1). Classification (NCBI taxonomy): domain Bacteria; kingdom Pseudomonadati; phylum Pseudomonadota; class Gammaproteobacteria; order Vibrionales; family Vibrionaceae; genus Vibrio; species Vibrio sp. Vb0598. The sequence continues at coordinate 115,474 of NZ_JAWOTP010000010.1, forward strand.
ATGATGCTGGCCGTGAATGGTTAGGTTATCGACGTTAAAGTCACCTTGCCAGGCAGCCAGTTTGTCGAGCATGGTACGCCCAAAAGAAAGCAGATGATGATAGCTGTCCAACTGCTTTGGCAGTGCGATGTTCTGCTGCGCTGCGTAGTGCTGTAAGTTGTTCAGGTAAATCTCAGACGCTTCGCGGGCAGATTGCCCCGTGAAGTGATAGTAGCGCATGACTAGCTTTAAAATCAGGTCGAACGCTTTTCTGCCGAACAAGCGGTAAACCGCGAGTAAGGTTTTGATGCCTAAAATCGTGCCTTGTTCTTTTCGTTTCGACCAGTGGGCATTACTGTCGTCTGTGTGACTGTGCTTTCTGGCGAGTAGCGAAGGAATGCGCGGCAACATGCCAAAAAATAGGCGAGTGTGCATCCAGCTTATCTTGACGTTATCCCACAATGCGTCGAAGTGGGAAATGCCACCTTCAGGGTAGAAAACGCGCGTTGGAACAAAATCAATGTCGACGCCTTCCCAATACATTCGCACTAGAATTTCGATATCAAAATCCATGCGTTTGCCGATGCTGTACTTGTTCAACACGGCGACCGTTTTCGCCACTGGGTAGGCGCGAAAACCGCACATGCTGTCTTTGATAGACAGTGACAAGGTTTCTATCCACACCCACACGTGCGTAGCGTAGCGACCATACAAACGGGATTTAGGTACGCTCTCGTCGTATATCGGTTGGCCCGAAATCAGGTTATCTGGTTTTGTTTCGCTGGCGCTGAGCAATTTCGGCAATGCTTCTAGGTCGTGTTGACCGTCTGCGTCGATTTGAATGGCGTGCGTAAAACCAAGTTGGTGAGCTTGATGTAGGCCAGCCATCACCGCGCCACCTTTACCTTGGTTTTCGCTCAAACTAATCAGTTTTATCAGCCCTTGCTCACTCAACGCTGAAAGCGCTTGTTTGGTGTCTTCATTACTGCCGTCGTCCACGACCAGCACTGGCAAATCGAAAGAGGATAACGACGCAACTACGTCTGCAATTGTGCTGCCGTGGTTGTAGCAAGGAATTAAAAAGCAGGGACGGTAATCACTCACGTGACTCACCCAGTTTCATTTTGCCTGAAGAGTGAGTCACCAAGGTTTCACCGTTTTTCGATGTGTACTTAAAGGTCAATTTCTCGCGCTCATTGTCCCAAGAGAGTGAGAGACAAACGTCGGCGTTTGGCAGAATCGGCTCTTGAAATTTGATGACTTCCATTCCTTTAAATACCTTGGGAGTGTTCAAATATTGAACGGCGTAGAACAACGCCCAATCAATTTGAGTGACGCCGGGTAAAAGAGGGAAGTGATTGAAATGACCTTGGAAATCTAAGATGTCAGCATCCACTCGCAGCGACAGCTCCGCGGTATGGTCACTCACTTCAATATTCTGAATAGTTGGTTTTCTTTTATCCATGTTACTAGCTTTATTGGAATAGTTTTTCAATTTCAGCAACTTGGCGTTTGCCTTGGCTGTTCAATGGAATTTCGTCGACCACTCGGAATTTTCTCGGGATAGCGATCGGTTCTAGCCAATTGCGCAGTGCCTTGCGAAGCTCAAGCCAAAATTTGCCTTTACCAAGTTCATTAAGCACATCGCTGCCTTGATCGTTAAGTACGATGATCGAGACTAACGTGAGGCGACCAGATTCTTCCATTGGGATCACCACGCTTTCTTGAATCCACGGCAATTGCTCTAAACGTTTTTCCACTTCGACAAGGGAAATACGCTTTTCTTCGACTTTGACGATTCGGTCAGTGCGTCCACGCAATTCAAAAGAAATACTATCATGGAAATAGCATTCATCCGCAGTTTGGTACCAAGTGTTTTCATCAATGTGTGGCGAGCGGAGCTTTAAACAATTTTCATGGTTAAGCTCGGCTTCAACACCAGGGAATAACGTCCAGGGAGTGCTAGCTACGTGCTGCTGACGGTAAGCGATGCCGCCGGTTTCTGTGCTGCCAAACACTTCAATAGGAAGTGACCCAAACAACTCCTGGCTGTGCTGCGCCGCTTGGTTTGGCAAGGGGCCACCAGAAGAAAATACACACCGAATCGCAACCGGATCGTGCTCTTCACTGAGTCGTTTTAGTAACGCAGGGCTGCTTACTAGCGTGGTGTCAGCATCAGCGTGATGGACAATTTGCTCTGGGAACTCAAGGTTGTGTGCTGAAAATGGACGTGCAGAGCACAAAGGCCACAATACGCGGAACAGCAAGCCGTAAATGTGTTGATGAGAAACGGTGCTTTCAACGCGTGTGTTGGCAACTGTGTCGCCCCATAGGTTATCTAGAATAGAAACTTCGATATCGAGCTGTTTAAGCGTTTTTGCAATGGCTTTTGGTGTGCCGCTTGAACCCGAAGTGAATAGCGTTACCGGTATTTCCGCTAGGTTTAATTCTCGCCAAAAATAAGGTTGTTTGGCCTCTGGCTCGTTAATCACGGTGGTTTCTAGCAATGATTGAGCTTCGATCAAAAGCGAGCTCACCAGTTCTGGAACCGAGACATCGGCATCATGCAGCAACAAATCGTAGTGCTCACTGAGCTCTTTGAGTGCTTCTGGTTGGTAATTACCAGGTAATACAATGGATTTTCCTGCATAACAACAAGCAAAAAAGCCAACGGCAAACAGGTAGCTGTTGCCAAAACACAACGCAATGTTTTGCGTTGGTTGGGTTTCTAACTGCTGAGCAAGTGTTGCGACGTGCTGCTGGAAATCACCCCACGTGATAACCGTGTCGCGCTCGTAAGAGACTGGGGATTGCTCAGACCTCTCTGCGATGAACAAGGTCGCTAGGGAGGTAAAGCTCGAATACGTTGTATTCATACGATTAGTGTTCCTTTCGAACAAATTGACGCACGATCCATTCTCCAGCGAACAAGCCACCAGCAAGTAAGTAGCTGATGAGGCCGTTATAAAGCGTCCATATTTTTACTGGTAGGAAACAGGTATAGAGTGCAACAGCAGCGTTGAGCGTAAAAAAGGCGCACCAAACCATCGTCACTTTGCGAGTGTAAGTCACGCCACTAGCCGGAAGGTCGGGTTCTTGCAAGCGAGCAAGCCTCTCTATGATCGATTGCGGCTGTTTTAAGCTCAGTCCAAATACACACAGCATACATGCATTGACAACGACAGGGTAAAACTGAAGCCACCCATGTTGTTTAAACACCATGCCAAGCGTAATTAGGACAATGCCAACAGCGCCCGTAACGAGCGCCAAGAACTTAAACTCTTTTAGTGGGGTCTTATTTGCGACGAAAACACGCAAAAGTAACGCAGCAATTAACAAGCCCCCAACTAAGTTCAAGCCAAATTTATCTATACCGAAATAGACGGCGAAGGGGTAGGCAAACAGTACAATTGCAGACAAACCAGTCAGCAATTGGCGCATTAACTTTCCTTCAATAACTCAGTGACAGCGTTAACCACATCGTCAACGGTTCTTACTGCACTAAACTCTGCTGGCTTGATTTTTTTGCCAGTGACATTCTGTAGGTGTACGACCAAATCAACGGCGTCAATGCTATCAAGATCGAGATCTTGGTATAAGTGCGCATCTGATTGAATGTCGGCTGCGTCAATTTCGAACAGCTCAACAAGCGCATCTTTAACTTGTTCAAATACTTGATCTTTATTTACATCAGTCATGAATATACCTACAACTTATTCATTAGTTTGAGAAGAAACGTATTTCGCTAGATTTGCTACAGACGCAAAGTGTTCGCGCGTATTTGAGTCGTCGGCATCAATAACGATGTTGTATTGTTTTTTTATTGCGAGTCCAAGCTCAAGCGCGTCGATAGAATCTAAGCCAAGTCCATCACCAAAAAGTGGTGCATCCGTTTCAATATCATCTACGGTTAAATCTTCAAGGTTTAAAGCATCAATAATAAGTTGCTTAATGTCGTTGTGTAACTGTTCCACTGGGACCTGCTTATTAATAAAAGTTTTCTGGAAAAATGTTTTCAGCTAGGTGCTGTTGTAAGCGTCGCGCCGCTATTGTCGGCGACGTAGTTTGCTTTATAAAGGGGGTAATCTCAACTTTATCCTTAACTTCAACCCTGAAAAAGGGCTTTGTTGCCGGTACTTGATACCATTTTTTCTCTTTTGTGAGGAAACTTGGTGTTACCGTAATATGGACAACTCTTAAATCTCGTTCTGTTCTTACCGCAATTTGTGCTGCACCACGTTGTAATTTCGGTTCTACACCTGGCGTTGTTCTTGTTCCTTCAGGAAATATAAGCAACACGTTGCCTTTGTTAAATCGTTCATCACAAAGTGCTAATAAATCATCCGGTGCTTCATTGGGAATATATCCGGCTGCTTTTACGATGTGCTTCATAAAAGGATTCGACCATATTGCCGATTTTACTAAACAGTCGCAGCGATTTAATTGTGAAGCAATGAGAACGTAATCGATTAAACTAGGGTGGTTGGCAACAATTAAACAATTACGATCTTGTTGAAGAATATCGGCACCAATAATTTGATAATCGATTGCGCCACTCAACTTCATCAATTTACAAAATGTGTTGAATGAATATCGAATCGCACCTTGAACTTTATATTCGCGTTCCGTTTGGTCTGAAACAAAAATACGAATGGTCGGAATAACAATGAAGCTCAGTACTAAACCACCTAACCCAAATACTGAAAAACAAAAGCCTGTTGCTAGCACACGCCAATACTGATTTAAGCGAGTCATTTTTTGTGCCATTCCCAAATTTGTTTCGGAGCGTGAATAGTCCACTGATTTTCATCTGACAAGTAGTGTTGCAAAAACGCTAAGCCTTGTGGCAACGGGTGGTTTGAGCATTTTGCACTGATGCCGCTTTGCACCGTGAAGCCATCTCCATGAGAAAGTATCAAGCCAAGTCCAAACCCTTTGTATTGTTGGTTTTCATATTCTAAGTAAGAGTCAGGCATAGGCTCATCAAAATCAACAAGCAGTACTTTTTTGTCAGGATTGTCGGACAAAAACAGCCATGCTTCTAATATTGCGCTTTGGAATGTGTTTTCTGCCGCAGCGATAGAAGTTAGGGGAATGGGTTGTTTAGTTGCGATAGTGGCAAGCCCTGCGGCGGTATTGTGCACCGATTGAGAAAAAGCCATCGGAGACGCCTCTTCTCCATTAATTATATCTTCAACTAGTGCGACGCTGCGATGCAGTTCACCATGACGGCTTGAAAATACAAGGTAATCAACTTGATGTTGATTAAGCATTTCGATTGCAGTTTGTACCGCCAGTTTACTGAGTGGGCTCATTCTTCTGCGCATCATCGCAGGAATATTTGCAACATTGATTTTGCCATCTTCTGGCCATTTTATCTCTGTTGCCCATTGTTTCCATTCATTGGATTCGGATAAACCGAATGAATTCGCTGTCCACGCATCAATATTGAACGAAATGTTGATCTTCGAGTTTGGCATATTGGGTTAAATTGTTTATTTTACAGCTCGATACAAATTGGGGTTGACCCAAATTCACAATAAAAAGGAAATTATCATGTCGCGTTTTAAGCTGTATGTCTCGTTATTATTAACTTTGCTTCTTGTTGGTTGTGGACGAGTACAACCTGTAATGAATGTGGAGGATACTCCAGTTGCTTATGATCTTCAAAATAAACAAGTAAAAATGGCCATAGTGCAATCAGCAACTAACCGAGGCTGGACGATCGAAGAAGTAAGCCCTGGTGTTCTTATTGCAAAAATCCACGTTCGTAAACACTCTGCAGAAGTAAAAATCCCATACAATAATAAATATTACTCAATTATTTATCTCAACTCAGTAAATCTCAAAGCAAGTGATGGCAAAATCCACCGCAATTACAATCGTTGGGTAAACAACTTGAATGTTGATATTCAGCGAGCTATTGCATTGTTGGGCAATCAATCTCAACAATAAAACTATTAATTGCAGTTAGGTTTTTCCGTGTTAAATCAAAATAATGACCCTTTTAATGCTTTTGAAGCGAAGACAGAAGCTCAGAAGTTATCTTTTGCACCAATCGTGTTCCAGACCGCCAAAACGCTTCGAGATTTAGGTATTTTAGCCGCTTTAGACAGCGCTGGCGCTCAAGGCATGAGTGCCACAGATATTGCCGAGAAAACGGGAGTATCAGAATATGGTGTTAAAGTACTGTTGGATATGGCGATTAGTGCGCATATTGTTTTATGGGAACGACCTAACTATTCGCTTGCAAACCTTGGTTTTTACCTTCTTCATGATGGTATGACGAATGCAAACATGGATTTTACGGCAGATGTTTGTTACGCCGCGATGATGCATTTGACGGAAGCAATTCAAGAAGGTAAACCGTCAGGTTTGAAAGAGTTGGGCAATTGGGAGACCATTTATCAAGGTCTATCGACGTTACCAGAACAAGCCAAACAGAGCTGGTTTAAGTTCGATCATTTCTATTCGGATCGCTCTTTCCCACTTCTGCTTAAAGAGGTATTTGCAAGCAAGCCAAAGCATCTTGTGGATATTGGCGGAAATACGGGAAAATGGGCGATTCAGTGTTGTAAACATGACCCTGACGTTCAAGTGACGATTGTTGATTTACCGCAGCAATTAGAAGTAGCGATGAAGAATGTTTCAGAAAACCAGTTCGTCGAGCGTGTACGTCCATACCCTGCAAACATGCTTGATAAAGCACAAACATTGCCTGAGCATGCTGACGTATGGTGGATGAGCCAGTTCTTGGATTGCTTTTCCCCAATTGAGATCCTCAATATCCTTAAAAAAGTTAAAGCCCAGTTAACGAAGGGAGATACTATTTACGTATTGGAGCTGTTTTGGGATGCTCAAAAATACGCGGGAGCTTCCTATAGCCTTAATGCCACTTCTCTTTATTTTACCTGTTTAGCTAACGGTAATAGTCGCTTTTATCGCAGTGATGATTTCTTAGAAATTGTCGAAGCGGCAGGTTTATCTGTCGTTGAAAGAACCGACAATATTGGCCTTGGTCATACCTTATTAAAACTACAAGCAAACTAAATTCAGAATGAAAACAGAGCTCAAGCAAGTTGTTGTCGTAGGAGCGGGGCCATCAGGTTCAACCGTTTCTGCGTTATTAAAATCGCGTGGCATAGATGTTGTTGTCTTAGAAAAAGCGACTTTTCCACGTTTTTCCATAGGAGAAAGCCTACTCCCTGCCTGTATGGAAGTTGTTGAACAAGCAGGAATGACCAATGCAGTAAAGCAGTTTGGCTTCCAGTATAAAGATGGTGCTGCATTTCGTCGTAATGGCGTATACACCCAGTTCGACTTTACAAACAAATACACGCCAGGACCGGGCACGACGTTTCAGGTTCAACGTGCCAACTTTGATAAAGTATTGGCAGATAGCGCTGAAGATCAAGGCGTAGAGATTCGCTATCAGCATGAGCTGCTCAACCTAGTGTTTGAAGGGAAAAAGTCTCGATTAGAAGTGCTCGACTCAAATAAGAAGGCTTATCAAATCGAAGCAGATTTTGTGTTGGATGCAAGTGGCTTTGGGCGTGTTTTGCCACGCTTGTTGGAGCTAGAAGAACCTTCTTGTCTTCCGCCTAGAAAAGCGATCTTTACCCATATCGAAGATCATATCTCTCCCCAAGAGCCGGAATACGATCGCAACAAAATTTTAATTTCAGTTCATCCTGAAAATCACGACGTATGGTACTGGCTAATCCCATTCTCTAATGGTACTTGTTCGTTTGGTGTGGTGGGTGAGCCAGAATTTTTCGAACAATACCCAGAAGATAAGATTGCAGCGTTGCAGCAGTTAGCCAATGAAGAGCCGGGTTTGGCTTCTTTGTTGCGAAATGCGAATTACCCGAATCCAGCAGGCGAGTTGGGTGGCTATTCTGCTAACGTCAAACGTTTAGCGACAGAGCACTACGCGTTGCTTGGTAATGCAGGTGAGTTTCTTGATCCTGTATTTTCATCGGGTGTCACTATCGCCATGAAATCGGCCGAGTTTGCAGCGGACTGCGTGGTTCGTCAGCTGAATGGTGAAAAGGTTGATTGGCAAGAAGAGTACTCGCAACGCTTAATGGTGGGAGTGAACACATTCCGCACTTATGTGGAAGGCTGGTACAACGGCACGTTGCAAGATGTGATTTTCTATCAAAACCCGAACCCACGTATTAAACAGATGATTAGTGCGATTTTGGCTGGATATGCTTGGGATACGAATAATCCTTACGTAAAACAAAGTGAGCAGCGTTTGTCGACGCTTGCAGAACTGGTTCGGGAAGCTGAACTGTAAGAATATACATTCGCTTATCCGAGAATCAGTAAACCTAGGTCTTACCAAAAAATTGGTAAGACCTTTTTAATGCCTCTTTACTTTTACTTCTAGCGTGTTGGAGACACATTGACCACTTACATCGGTGTGTATCGAATTTGAGAATTTTTATGGTGACATTGATCACACCTAGAATTCCTGTTGCTGATATTTATATTAAATTTGTAGGAAATGGATTACATTCTGGGAGTGTTCCCTACATCTGGCTTCGTTGTGAAAACGGTTTATAAGCAACTGTATAAGTTAGTAAAGTTCCAAAAACTACACCAAAAAAAAGACAAGTTTCTTACCAAATCAATTCGCTTGGTGAGTTCGAGCCATCGACTACGCCAAACGCTTCCTCTACTTTCTAAAATTGTCGAAGAACATGACGCATCAACGGTCTCTTCGATTGCAGATCCCGAGAACGCGGTAGCGTGGGGAGGTAAAGTTTCTCCAGAGTTCAAATCTAAAGTCATCCGTATTAGTAAAGAGCTAAAGATCAATCCTAATCATCTTATGGCGTGCATGGCATTTGAAACTGCTGAAACTTTCAGTCCAAGCATCAAAAATGGTTCCGGAAGCGGGGCTACAGGGTTAATTCAATTTATGCCCTCTACCGCAGAGTCATTAGGAGTGAACACAAAGACTCTTGCGAGAATGAGCGCGCTTGAACAACTTGACTATGTGAAAGCGTACTATTGGCCCTATCGAAATAAAATTAATAGCTTAGAAGATGCTTACATGGCCATTCTCTACCCTGCTGCGATTGGTAAACCGCCGTCTTTCGTTTTGTTCAGACAAGGCTCAATTGCCTATCGACAGAATGCAGGTATCGACCGCCACAAAACGGGGAAAATCACGCTTAATGATGTTTCCTACAAAGTGAGGCAAAAATTAGAAAAAGGTTTGCAGCCCAATTTCATGGGCTAAGATTGTGTCATGTTCCTAGTTTTTCGTGCATGAATCCTTCTGTTACTTCACGGGGATTCTGATACACTACGCGCCCATTTCCTCTGTTGAGACCTTTCTATGCCATTTTCTAAGCTTGGTTTAAGCGCATCGATTGCTGATGCAGTAAAAGCGCTAGGTTATGAAAAACCCACTTCTATCCAACAAAAAGCCATTCCAATCGTATTGCGTGGCCGCAATTTAATTGCAGCAGCGCAAACGGGCACAGGTAAAACGGCCAGTTTTGTTCTGCCAATCTTAGAAAAGCTTAGTCGAGGCGAAACGCAACGTAAAAAACGCGCTCGTGCGATTATCCTAACTCCAACACGCGAACTTGCGCTTCAGGTTCATCAAAGTATTGAAGCTTATGGTAAAAACTTACCATTACGCTCAATGGCGATGTTTGGTGGTGTGGATTATGCACCACAAAAACAAGCCTTGATCGAGGGTGTCGATATTGTGGTCAGCACGCCTGGGCGCTTGATTGATCTGTACGGTCAACGCGCGATTCACTTTGATGAAGTGGAAATGCTAGTGCTTGATGAAGCCGACAAAATGTTGGATATGGGATTCATCGATGCGATCGACAAAATCGTCGACTGTATGCCAGAACATGTGCAAAGTTTGCTGTTCTCAGCGACGTTATCTAACCCTGTTCGTGACTTGGCGAAAAATGCGATTATTGATCCTGAAGAGATCACGATTGCAAAGCACAGTGCCTCAAAATCAAATATTAAACAGTGGATCACGACCGTCGATAAAGACATGAAGTCGTCGCTGTTAAGTCACTTGCTTAAAGAAAATGACTGGTCGCAAGTACTGGTATTTATTGAAACTAAACACGGCGCGGCCAAACTGGTAAGCCAACTTGAGAAACGTGGCATTGTGGCAGAAGCATTCCACAGTGGCCGTAATCAGCGTGTTCGCCAGGAATTAATAGAAAAGTTTAAAGCGGGTGAAATCCAGTACTTAGTCGCAACCGGCGTTGCTGCGCGCGGTATTGATATTGATAATCTGCCAGTTGTCATCAACTACGATTTACCTTACCCAGCGGATGAGTATGTACATCGTATTGGTCGTACAGGTCGTGCTGGCGCGAAAGGTGAGGCGATATCACTGGTTTCAAAAGACGACTTTAAGAACCTCTGCATGATTGAAAGTCGTTTAGGGCACTTGCTAGAGCGAGTGGAAATTGAAGGTTTTGCGCCAAGAAAGCCAGTACCAATTTCAATTTTAAATTACGTGCCTAAGAATAAACGTAAATCGCACGATAAGCGCGAATCAAAATAGCCAGTTTATCCAATGATCTAAAAGCCGCATTCTTGCGGCTTTTTGCGTTTTTAGGCATCCAATTATGTAGCCATCGCGACGGTTTCTATTCGGTAATGAGGAAAAAAGTTAATCAGTGTCATACGCTTAACACGTAAAGTGAATCAAGGTGCGTTAAGCTTTTGTCAATTATCTGTCCGCAGGTTTGCACAAGGTAAGGAATGGGCGCAAACTTTTTTGCTTGCTAATGAATGCATAAGATGGGGCACAAATGAAAACAGGTGATAAGCAATTCGCCGTTATTGGTCTTGGCCGATTTGGTTTGGCAGTGTGTAAAGAGTTACAAGATTCAGGCGCTCAAGTTTTAGCCGTTGACATCAACGAAGACAGAGTTAAAGAAGCTGCCAGTTTTGTTAGTCAGGCGGTTGTGGCTAACTGTACTCACGAAGAGACGGTTGCTGAGCTCAAACTTGATGATTACGACATGGTGATGATTGCCATCGGAGCGGATGTCAATGCCAGTATTCTTGCGACATTGATTGCTAAAGAGGCGGGAGTAAAGTCAGTATGGGTTAAAGCCAACGACCGCTTCCAAGCTCGTGTTCTGCAAAAAATTGGCGCAGACCACATTATCATGCCTGAGCGTGACATGGGGATACGTGTCGCGCGTAAAATGCTCGATAAACGGGTTCTTGAGTTCCACCCATTAGGCAGTGGCTTAGCTATGACGGAGTTTGTGATTGGCTCTCGTTGGATGGGTAAGACACTAAGTGATTTGGCTCTGTGCAAAGTCGATGGCGTGCAAGTGCTAGGGTTTAAACGGGGCCCAGAAATTACCAAGGCACCTGACCTTAATACCACACTAGAAATTGGTGACCTAATTATTGTGGTCGGCCCTCAAGATGCGCTCGCAAATAAATTAAAATCGCTATGACGTATTTTCATCAGAAAGGTGTTTTTTACGCACCAGATGGTAAACAAGAGAAAGCGAAAGGCAACGAACCGCGAATTATATTGCTCAGTTTTCTCGGTGTTTTACTGCCTTCTGCGGTATTGCTAACCTTGCCAGTTTTTTCTGTTACGGGCCTGTCGATAACGGATGCTTTGTTTACTGCAACGTCCGCTATTAGTGTGACAGGGCTTGGTGTTGTCGATACTGGGCAACACTTTACGCTTGCGGGTAAAATCTTGCTGATGTTTTTAATGCAAATCGGTGGGTTGGGGCAGATGACTTTGTCGGCGGTCTTACTCTATATGTTCGGCGTGCGTTTGAGTTTGCGTCAACAAGCGCTGGCGAAAGAAGCATTAGGGCAAGATCGGCAAGTCAATCTAAACCGACTAGTAAAGCGGATTGTTGTTTTCGCGCTTGTTGCAGAAACGATCGGGTTTATTTTTCTCTCTATCCGCTGGGTCCCTGAAATGGGCTGGCAGACTGGTATGTTTTACGCCTTGTTTCATGCAATTTCTGCATTTAACAACGCTGGGTTCGCGCTGTTTTCTGACAGTATGATGAGCTTTGTGAATGATCCGTTGGTTATCTTTACACTGGCGGGGCTATTCATTTTTGGCGGGCTTGGTTTTACTGTTGTGGGTGACATCTGGCTAAACTGGCGCAAAGGTTTTCACTTTTTGCATCTTCACACCAAAATCATGCTGATTGCGACACCGATATTGCTCTTAGTCGGAACGATGATGTTTTGGTTACTTGAGCGAAGCAACCCAAACACAATGGCGTCTTTACCTGCAACAGGGCAATGGTTGGCGGCATTCTTTCAATCTGCGAGTGCTCGAACGGCAGGGTTTAATAGTGTTGACTTGGCGTTGTTTACCCAGCCAGCCTTACTGGTCATGATTGTTCTAATGTTAATTGGAGCGGGTTCCACCTCAACGGGGGGCGGTATTAAAGTTTCCACATTTGCTGTTGCGTTTATGGCTACGTGGACCTTTTTACGCCAAAAGAAACATGTGGTTATGTTTAAGCGAACCATAAATTGGCAAACTGTGACTAAGTCATTGGCAATTATCGTTGTGAGCGGAGCCATCCTGACAAGCGCAATGTTTTTATTGATGCTTACCGAGAAAGCCAGCTTTGATAAGGTTATGTTTGAAACCATTTCCGCATTTGCCACAGTGGGGCTCACCGCCGGTTTGACTGCGGAACTTTCTGAACCTGGTAAATACATTATGATCGTGGTGATGATCATTGGTCGTATTGGGCCGCTCACGCTTGCCTACATGTTGGCACGTCCTGAACCTACCTTGGTCAAATACCCAGAAGACGCCGTTCTTACAGGTTAATATAGCGTTAAACAATGGCCGCGCGACCATTACGAGCATTGATTAATAGCAGTGCTCGTACATTTATAGAATATGTGGAATGTTGCCCAGTTTTACCTACAAATTCGTAGAAGTTCATTTCTTCTTCCTTTCGTTTCGATACTATTCATTCACTCAATTTATATTCTCAGAAGCTACGCTCATAACAGCGTTTTGGAATCCGACGCTTTTGTAGTGTGACACCAAACTACGTCGTGTTATCTGAGCGAATTGATACCAGCCTTCGTCAATAGTCACTCAGTCTTACTCTATGCCCATAGGGTTACTTTGTGCTTGTTGTGCTTGGTATTAATTAACGAATCGAAAAGATGGAGTCGTACTTTGAAATTCAACACACTCGCCATGGCTATGCTAACTGCGCTTCTTGCAGGGAAGAGCATGGCAACTACTCCGCCATCACCGGTTTGGCATACTATTGCGTTGAGCGATGGTAGCTCCAGTGAGGCAATTCTACGTGGAACGGCAGATTTCCACTGGTTTGAAGATAAGCAGGGCAATGCCTTACTTCAGGAAGACGGCGTTTGGTTTTTCGCGCAGATTCAGCGCGAGTCAGACACGCCAATATTGATCTCGACAGGTGTGGTGAAAACGCAGTCGAGTGAGCCACCTGAGTCGGCGAGGTTTCGCCCGGATTTACAAGTTAAACCGCAATTATCTTCTCTAAAAACCATTGAACCGATGGCACGAAAAAACCTACTGCGTTCGGCGCAAGGTTACCAGGCGATGAGCAGTTCAACGGTGAAGCAGCAGCCCCTATTGGTTGTGCAAGTTTCGTTTGATGACCAAGCAATGGTGCATGATTTTGAGCAACGCGTATTTAATACCAATGGTCAAAGCGTTGTGGATTACTTTGATAAAAACTCTCAAGGTAAATTCAAAGTTGTTCCTGCACTTGAGAGTTACGGCACCGCCAATGACGGTGTGATAGATGTGACTGTGGCACAAAGCCACCCTAACTGTCACTCTAGTTCGACTGATAAAACATGCACCGCCAAGTTGAATGCGGTTTTCACCGAGGCTTATCAAAAACTGGATCCATACTTTAATCTTTCGGCCTACGACAGCAATCAAAATGGTACCGTAGAACCGTCAGAACTCTCTGTCATGTTTATTTTTGCGGGGGGCGATCGTTCAACAGGGGTTCTCAACCGTCCTGCTATTTGGCCGCACAAATTCTCTCACGATGATGTCACACTAGATGGTAAAAAGATCACAGACTATTGTGTGTTCGCTGACTATCAAGTTGATCATCAAGCGACCTTGGGCGTGATCGTACACGAGCTTGGCCACTTAATGCTTGGCTTACCGGATTTGTACGCAAGGAACAGTGATGCCTCGATCGGCTCTTGGGGCGTGATGGGTGGCGGTTCATGGGCGCAGAAACCGGGAGATTCATACGCTGGTGACACTCCGGTGAACATGAGTGCATGGAGCAAACACGCTGCTGGTTTTGTTGTACCAACGGTAACTCATGAAAGTCCAGCGCCTATTTCTGTGAACAACGACGATGTCAAGCTGGTGTATCTCGACCCGTACTTGAAAGAGTTTGGCCCACGTGTTTACTTGGAAAATCGCACCTTTAGCGGTTACGACCGAGCATTGGCGGCTGAAGGTATCCTGGCGACGTCGGTCAATGTCCAGAACCGCTTTAATGATGTTGGCGCGATGCAGGTTCAAATCATGCAGGCTGATGGTCTGAATGAGTTAGAAAATGATGGTAGGAGTGACGCTGACGATTTGTACCCTAATGGTGGCGATGTCATTTCAGATACATCGACCCCGGGTCTGAGAGCGATCACAGGGTTTGATACTGGGGTTCGTATTTCCAACATTGCCAGCAACACCAACGGCGGTAGCTTTTCTCTTGAGCATACAAACGAACCAAATAAATCAGCATGGCTGAACTCTCTTCATCAAGGTTATGTGTACGCGAGTGGGAGTAACACTCTGGCGGTGTCACTGGACTTGAATAGTGATACAGAGCTTGATGGCCTTCAACTTTACGCGCAAAGAGATAGCGCTCAAAGTGACATGATTTATCGAGTTTGGCGATTCCCATTTTCTGGAAACATTGGCTATCGATTAATATTGAATCAAAACAACGCTGAGCTTTTACAGCAAGGTAACTTCCAAAAGTCATCTCGAATTTTATTCCCTCAATCAAGCCAATTGAGTGCGGGTCAGCATCTATTGGTCGTTGAATTGGAAGGCGGTCAATTTGATGCAAACTTTGACTTCGGCCGCTTGCTAAAAACTGAAAAAGCCTCCCTACCTGTAATGTGGACTGGTGATTACAGTGAGATTGGCACGTTTGGTCTAGAAAAAGCCGGGTTCTCTTATATTCCGTTTGCAGCATTATTAAATGTGGATGCGAGCAACTTGGTTGAAGCGAAATCTGATTCGTTACAAACCAATAAAAATACGCCAATCAAACTGAACCTGATGGACAATGATTTCATGGCGGTAGGGTATCAGTTCAATGTGGACATTGTGCAGAAGCCTGAGCACGGCACCATCTCTGGCAACCAGTACCAACCTGAAGCTAACTTCGTTGGTCTGGACACTTTCCAATATCGTTTGTTGTCGGTTGATGGTGCGTACTCATCTTCAATCGTGAATGTGCAGGTGGAAGTGCTTGGCAGCAACGAAGCGCCAGTGGCCGTGATTGATTTTGATAATAAAGACATGACGGTTGGGCAGCGAGTCACGTTGTCTGCGTTAAATAGTACGGATGCTGATGGTGACGTGTTGAGTTATAAATGGGAGCAGTTGGCTGGCACTTCAGTTTCTCTTGGCAATGCAACCAGTGTTAGCACAAGCTTTACGGTGCCTCAAGGTGCAAAAGCGGGTGAGGTTCTGACATTCCGTTTAACCGTGACTGATCCTAGTAATGAAACGTCCAGTGCTACCGTCGATTTAACCATGAAAAACGCAGCGCCACTTACGCTTGCAGATACGGCGACCGTTGCCGTTGGTGAAAGTATTCTGATTGATGCAGCGAGCAATGATTCGGATGTGAACGGCGATAAACTGGTTGTAGAAAGCGTACAGAACGTAACGGGTGTGGGAAGTGCGAGTGTAGAGAATGGCAAAATCCGTTTTCAAGCACCGGATAGCCCTACTGACGGCATCAAGCTGCAATATACGGTTTCAGACGGTCATGGTGCCACTGCTACGGGGGAAGTTATCGTGACGGTTGTTGCTTCTTTGAAGACAACGACATTCAAGAACTCTGAAGGTAGCGGCAGTGTTTCTTATTGGGCTTTGATGTTACTTGCAACATTAGGCTGGCGACGTCGCGTCTAAAACGGTATTGAATTGCGGTATAAGCCACTCACATTGAGTGGCTTATTTTTTATCTGATCTATTTTGGTTTCGTTCTCATTGTCTTATGAGATGTGTTTCTCATTATTTTTAAAGCGATTTTTCTACTCTGCGGTTACCCTAGGGGCCGATTTTTATGAACTAAGGATGTTATATGTCTACCGAGGGCTTTTCTGTTTCGGAAATATGCCGAGAAGCGGCAGTGATGGTCAGAAGGAATCTACTCGCAATTGTTATTGCTTGTATTCCGTTGATTATCGTGCACTCAATTTTTGCTTTTATGTATCCTGAAATGACGGGGCAAGATCAAGCGAACGTTCAAGAAGGCAATGTCGCAGGATTTTATTTCGTCACAATTATTTTGTACCCACTTGTTGCCGCTATGGCGGCTGTGCGTGTGCATCGAATTTATTTAGCCGGCGATTACATGCACTCTGCGTTGGATGTATTTCGTTTGTCAGCTCGAGAATTCCGTTTCATAGGCTGGTGGATACTGTTTGGACTGATGATGATGCTCGTTATTGGTATCCCGATCTTTGTGTTGTCGTTTATCTACATTGCAGAAAGTGGTGAAGCCGACTTTGTTGCTATGGCTATTATCACAACGATTGCAAGCATTCCTGGCTATTGGGTAATGGCGCGATGGTCATTTGTGTTGCCAGCGACTGCAATGGATCATCAGCCGCGCAGTTTGCGTCGTTCGTGGAACCAGAGCAGAGCATACAACAAACAAGTATTCATTTTGATGGGACTAATTCCATTGGGTGCGGGCTTGCTCAGTCAGCTGATCTTTAGCCACTTTACGAATCTCTTTATGTTGAGCTTCGTCGGTGTGGCCTATGGTATTTTTGGCGCGTACCAGCTGGCATTGTTATCGTTGAGCTATAAAACGGTAGTGGATATCGAACGCGCTCGTTTTGATACGCCATCACAGCCACCAAAAACGGGTGAAGAATTTTCCGCTTAACCCTTTGATCGTTTTTACATGCTACCTCCGTTTAGGAGACGGTCTGCGGCAGGTTGATACCTTCCTGCCGCCTTCGCGTTATTCACGCAAAATACCCATGCCCATTTCATGGCTGAATGACAGGGACATTCACACGTATACTCACAACAGTACTTCTTTTTATTAAGGAACCCTACATGTCCATTTGGCAACGGGTCAATTTCACCCATCGCTTTAGTCAATTACCGTCAGCGTTCTATACGTTGGTCGAGCCACAACCCTTGGACAACACTCGCTGGGTCGCTTGGAATGGTGAGTTTGCACAGCAGTTTGGTTTACCAGAAGAGCAAAACGATGAGTTATTGGCGGTTTTTTCTGGGCTAAGTGAATTCGAACAATTTCGTCCTCTTGCGATGAAATATGCAGGCCATCAGTTTGGCGTTTACAACCCAGATTTGGGCGATGGACGTGGATTACTGTTGGCAGAAATTGAGCATCAGAATGGTACTTGGTTTGATCTTCACCTCAAAGGTGCAGGGCTAACGCCTTACTCGCGAATGGGAGATGGGCGAGCGGTATTACGCTCAACTATCCGTGAGTACCTGTGCAGTGAAGCCATGGCGGGCCTTGGGGTTCCCACGACACGTGCTCTCGGTATGATGGTCAGTGATACACCTGTTTATCGAGAAAAAACGGAATCGGGCGCTTTGTTACTTCGAATGGCTGAAACCCATGTTCGATTCGGTCACTTTGAGCATTTCTTTTACACCAACCAGTTAGCAGAGCAGAAGCTGTTGGCGGATAAGGTGATTGAGTGGCACTTTGCTGATTGTGCATCGGCGGAGAAACCATATGCCGCGATGTTTGACGCCATCGTGACTAAAACAGCCGAGATGATCGCATATTGGCAAGCTTTTGGTTTTGCGCATGGTGTGATGAATACCGATAACATGTCAATTCTTGGGCAAACTTTTGATTATGGTCCGTTTGGCTTTCTTGATGATTATGAGCCGGGATACATTTGTAATCATTCAGACTACCAGGGTCGTTACGCATTTGATCAACAGCCTAGAATTGCGCTTTGGAACCTGTCAGCACTGGCGCATGCGCTATCGCCACTCGTTGAACGAGAAGATTTAGAATCGTCGTTGAGTCAATTTGAAGTTCATTTAAGCCAGCAGTTCAGCTGCCTCATGCGTGAGAAGTTGGGCTTAAAAACCAAGATAGCGGAAGACGGGCGTTTGTTTGAAGCTATGTTTGAGCTTCTTCACCAGAACAAAACGGACTACACTCGCTTCTTCAGAACACTTTCAAACCTTGATAATGCGCCTTCCCAAGCCGTAATCGATTTATTTCTCGACCGAGAAGCAGCGCGAGCTTGGCTTGAGCTGTATTTAGCTCGGTGTGAGCTAGAGGTTGATGAACTAGGGGGCCTGATTTCAACCGAACAGCGTTGCAAACAGATGCGTCAAGCCAATCCCAAATACATCTTGCGTAACTACTTGGCTCAGTTGGCGATTGATAAAGCGGAAGAAGGGGACTTTAGCGAATTACACCGATTGGCCGAACTGTTAAAACGCCCATTTGATGAGCAAACCGAGTTTGATGATTATGCGAAATTGCCGCCGGAATGGGGGAAGAAAATGGAGATAAGCTGTTCTTCATAAATGGGTCATTTCCCACCCATTTGTATCTTTTTCTTGGGTGGAATTCACTCGTTACACTTCGGATTCATGTTAATGGGCTATGTTAATTTATTGAAATACATGTAAATTTTAACATGGTCCATTAATTGCTCCTTGTTGAACATCCGTACCCATCGCCTAACACCTAGTTACTCATGGACGGGATGGGATGTGATTCAACAAGGAGAATAATAATGTTTAAGCCTCTAACTCTACTATCTGTCTCTGCACTTGCTGTTACCAGTTTTAATGCTGCCGCAAATTGTGACCCGGGTGAAACGGTCATCAAGTTTAGCCATGTAACGAACGCGGACAAACACCCTAAAGGCATCGCGGCTTCGTTACTTGAAAAGCGCGTCAACGAAGAGATGAACGGTAAAGTCTGTATGCAGGTGTTTCCTAACTCAACACTGTATGATGATGACAAAGTGTTGGAAGCGCTACTGAATGGTGATGTTCAACTCGCTGCTCCTTCTCTTTCTAAGTTTGAGAAATTCACCAAGAAGTACCGCCTTTTCGATCTTCCTTTCTTGTTCGATGATGTCGACGCGGTTGACCGTTTCCAAAACTCGGAAGCGGGTGAAAAGCTGAAAAATTCAATGAAACGTCGTGGCCTACAAGGCATTGCGTTTTGGCATAACGGCATGAAGCAAATGTCAGCCAACAAGCCGCTCATTTCTCCAACTGATGCTGAAGGACTTAAGTTCCGTGTTCAAGCGTCTGATGTACTCGTTGCTCAGTTTGAGCAGCTAGGTGCTAACCCACAAAAAATGTCGTTCAAAGAAGTTTACGGCGGCTTGCAAACTAAGGTTATTGATGGTCAAGAAAATACTTGGTCAAACATTTACGGCAAAAAATTCTTCGAAGTTCAAGATGGCATTACGGAAACGAACCACGGAATTCTGGATTACTTAGTTGTGACGTCAAACGACTTCTGGAAAAACCTACCAGATGATCAGCGCGAGCAGTTAAATACCATTATTCAAGAGGTAACTGCGCAGCGTAATGCTGAGTCAACCAAAGTAAACCTTGCGAATAAGAACAATATCATCGAGGCAGGTGGTGTGGTTCGTACTCTAACGCCAGAACAGCGCCAAGAATGGGTCACTGCACTTCAACCAGTATGGAAGAAGTTCGAAAAAGACATTGGTTCTGACCTAATCGAAGCCGCTTTGGCGTCTAACCAAAAATAATAACACCTAGCACATTTAGCCCTCTCAAACTGAGGGGGCTCTTTCCCCCTACAGACGACGTGATGTAATTATGGAACAGACTTTTTTTGCCAAGGCTGGACGAATCACCGATGCCATTGAAGAGACTTTGATTGCTTTCTTCTTGGGTGCCATGACCTTGCTGACCTTTGCCAATGTCATCTTTCGTTATGTCTTTAACGACAATATTCTTTGGGCGCTTGAGCTCACCGTTTTCATGTTCGCATGGATGGTGTTGGTTGGCGCATCTTATGGTGTGAAAAAACACTTTCATATTGGTGTCGATGTCATTATTAACATCGTTCCGGAAGGTAAACGAAAAGCCCTGGCGCTTTTTGCAGCAATGTGTTGCTTAGCCTTCTCTATTTTGCTGTTAATTGGCGCTTGGAACTACTGGTATCCGTTCGCTACTGACCGAGCGTGGTATGAAACGGACGATATTCCGATGCCTGAAATACTCCAGTTCATGGCCGACTGGCTAAATGAGGGAGAGCGTTATGAAAAGCTGCCACGTTTTATTCCTTACTTCGCTTTGCCACTTGGAATGGCGCTACTAACGTTTAGATTTGTTCAAGTCACGTGGCAAATCGCTACTGGTAAGCTCGATCGCTTGATTGCAGGACATGAAGCGGAGGAAGAGCTCGAATCTCTTAAAGCTGAGATGAGTGACGCTGAAGACGTAATGGCTCCAAAGGCCTCGCAAGACGCTAAAAACAAGGAGCAATAAGCCATGGATATCTTATTTCTATTTTTGATGGTAATTGGCTTTATGCTGGTTGGCGTGCCAATTGCTATTTCGCTGGGCCTTTCCAGTGTTCTTTTCCTTTTAATGCATTCGGATGCCTCTTTAGCGTCAGTTGCTCAAACGCTGTTTAATGCATTCGCGGGCCACTACACGCTATTGGCTATTCCATTCTTTATATTGGCTTCAAGCTTTATGTCGACGGGTGGCGTAGCAAAGCGGATCATTCGTTTCGCCATTGCCATTGTAGGCTGGTTCCGCGGCGGTTTGGCGATGGCTTCGGTTGTCGCGTGTATGATGTTTGCCGCGTTGTCAGGTTCCTCACCTGCAACGGTTGTTGCCATAGGTAGTATTGTTATCGCAGGTATGATCAAAAACGGTTACTCAAAAGAGTTTGCCTCTGGGGTAATTTGTAACGCAGGTACGCTAGGGATTTTGATCCCACCTTCGATTGTGATGGTGGTGTATGCAGCCGCAACGGATGTGTCAGTTGGACGTATGTTCCTTGGTGGTGTGATTCCCGGTTTGCTGGCGGGTGTCATGTTGATGATCGCGATTTACATTGCCGCGAGAATCAAGAACCTTCCAAAACAGCCTTTTGTTGGTTGGAAAGAAACCTTCGATGCCGCCAAGGATGCAAGCTGGGGCTTGTTGTTGGTCGTCATCATTCTTGGTGGTATCTATGGCGGTATCTTTACGCCGACAGAAGCCGCTGCGGTTGCTGCTGTGTACTCATTCTTTATTGCTAACTTTGTATACAAAGACATGGGGCCATTTGCAGACAAGAAAAACACTAAACCTGCGCTCGTTAAAATCTTCCAAACCTTTGTTCATAAAGACACCAAACACACCCTGTATGAAGCGGGTAAACTCACCATCATGCTTCTGTTCATCATTGCTAATGCCTTAATTTTGAAGCATGTTTTAACGGAAGAACGCATCCCGCAAATGATCACCGAGTCGATGCTCTCGGCTGGTCTCGGACCAATCACTTTTTTGATTGTGGTGAACGTCTTGTTGTTGATTGGTGGTCAGTTCATGGAGCCATCAGGCTTGTTGATCATTGTTGCGCCGCTCGTGTTCCCAATTGCGATTGCATTAGGCATAGACCCAATTCATTTGGGCATAATGATGGTGGTGAATATGGAGATAGGAATGATAACGCCGCCCGTGGGTCTTAACTTATTTGTGACCGCTGGTGTTGCCAAAATGTCGATGATGAATGTAGTGAAGGCAGCATTACCCTGGGTTGGAGTGATGTTCTTATTCCTAATTATCGTCACATATGTACCATGGGTTTCGACTTGGTTGCCTACTACCTTGATGGGGCCGGAGATCATTACCAAGTAATGGAAGCCAGAAAGTAGAAAGAGGTGTGAGAATTCACACCTCTTCGTCTATTGACTTGTAACAAGTTTTGCGCGGGTCTGAATTAATTCGACGTTCATAGTGTCGCCACCTCTTTTTATTTTTGCGACGCTCTTCACCGAATCTTCTCTCTTCTTGATAGCAACCGTCTACGAGCACGGTATCTGTAACAATCGGTATTCTCACTTTTTCGTTCATATCTATAACAACCATGATAAACCCGTTGTTAAAAATTATGATTCAAGTTGAATATAATGCCAGCTATTTGAACGTGTTTTATTTGTAAAGGTCTTTATTTATTTGGTAGCGCTGCATCTTGTCGTAAAGAGTTTTTCTTGGCACATTCAATTGGCACATTGTCTGTTTAATACTACCGTTGTTTTCTAATAAAGCGCCTTCAATGGCTGCTCTCTCAAACTCCGCCACTTGCTCTGCAAGGCTTGAGGAAGACTTAGCAACTGGGTTCGATTCTCCCAACTGAATTAACTTACCCAATAGCACAAAACGCTCTGCAGCATTTCTGAGTTCTCGAACATTGCCAGGCCAGTCATGGCTCATCAGTTGCGCTAGATCTTGGGGTGACAAGCTAGGTGAGCTTTTGCCATAACGTGAAGCTGCTACCAACAGAAAATGGTGAAAGAGGGCGGGAATGTCTTCTTTTCGTTCGCGTAGTGGCGGGAGATCCAGGGTCACGACATTGAGCCGATAATAGAGGTCCTGACGGAAAGTACCTTCTTCAGCTGCGTGTTTTAAATCGACCTTTGTTGCGGCAATCACTCGAATATCTAAAGGCAATAATTCATTTGAACCGACACGCTCAATCACGCGCTCTTGTAATACCCTCAATAAACGAATTTGGGCTTGGATAGGCATCGACTCGATCTCATCCAAGAAAAGTGTGCCGCCTTGTGCAAACTCAAATTTACCGATACGACGGCTTTCGGCGCCAGTGAATGCGCCTTTTTCATGGCCGTAGAGTTCACTCTCAATTAAGTTCTCTGGAACCGCTCCACAATTTACGGCGACAAAGTTTTGGTTCCGGCGAGAGCTTTGCTCATGTAAAGAACGAGCGATTAACTCTTTCCCTGTACCGGTTTCACCAAACAATAAAATATCGGCGTCGGTATCGGCGATTTGGGTGATGGTCTCTCGTAATATTTGGATGCTAGAGGTTTCACCAATAACTCGTGGACCAAGGGTTTTACTGGCTTTAAGTGACAGGCGCAGTTTTTCATTTTCATTGGTTAGTTTGCGCTTCTCAATCGCCCGCTTAACCGTTTCAACCAAATGTTCTGGCGCAAAAGGTTTCTCAATAAAGTCGTAAGCGCCTTGATGAAGGGCTTGCACAGCCATGGAAATATCACCGTGTCCAGTGATCATGATGACGGGTAAGTTTGCATCGCGTTGAGTCAAAGTTGTCAGCATATCCATACCAGAAATGCCCGGCAAACAGATATCAGTGACCACGACGCCAGCTTCTTCTCCTTGCTGCATCGCTATTAAAGCCGATTCTGCATCCACAAAAAACTTGGCGTCGATATCCGCCAGTTCAAAGGTCTGTTCTATAGCGATTCTGAGATCGGCCTCATCATCAATAAAAAACACCTGACACATGATCTTATCCTTTTGATGGTTCAGTGTTGTAAGAAGTGATAGGTAAACACAATGAGAATCGAGCGCCGCCTTGTTCTCGATTATGGGCACATAATTTTCCATTCATACTGGCTAAGATTTGTTGCGAGATAGAGAGACCCAAACCTAAACCGTTCAGTTTAGTGGTTAGAAACGGCTCACATAAATCAGAAAGTGAGAAAGAGCCAAGCCCTGGGCCATTATCATCAACATGAATCCAAACCAAATCAGTGTGCTCATCGTGTTCTACAGATAATTCTACCTGTTTGTCTTGTTGCTCTTTGAGTGCTTCTATCGCATTAGTCAGTAAATTGACCAACACTTGCTCCAGTTGAATAATATTGATCTGCACTTCAACATCATGCTCTGGCAAATTTGTTTCTAACGTGACGCGCCCTGATTTAAATGCGGGCTTCATCAGTTCTTTTACAGAGGCAATAACAGGGAACAGTCGAGATTGAGCCAACTCGTCACCACTGGTTTTTTTGGCGAAAGAGCGAAGTTGCTGACTGATATTTGCCATACGGTCAGTGAGAGCAGAAATGCGAGTGAGATTATCTTCCACTCGCTCATATTTTTCTTTTTTTAGAAACAGCTTGCCGTTCTCCGCAAAGCTACGAATTGCCGCAAGTGGATTATTCAGTTCATGGCTGATACTGGCCGACATTTGTCCTAACACCGCGAGTTTCGCTGCTTGCACCAATTCGTCTTGAGTAACGCGTAAAGTTTGCTCGGTATCGATACGCTGTGCGATCTCCGCTTGCAACTCGGCAGTCCGTGCCATGACTTGATATTCCAACTTTTGATTGGCTTCTTGTTGAATTCGTTCAATTTGCAAGTGACGCTGTTGACGGTGATAAATAAGCTGACCAATTAAAAACAAAACCATGAATGCTAGAGTGAGTACAAAGATGTAACCCATGGTGAACCAAACGATCGACTGTTTAGGAGACAGCACACGAATTGTCAGTTTGAGTTCGGGAAGGGGCAGCGAAGAGACCACCAAGGTTCCTTTATTGTATGGGTAACCCTGTTTAAGCTCAGAATGCACCTCGTCCAAACTACCTACTAATCCAAGCGTTTCAATTGGCGCATCAAGATATTGTTGGCTTGCCCAAACTTGCTTTTTCTCTTTTTTTGTCAGTGGTTGTAAGCTTTTGAGTAGCCATTCACTTCGGCTACTCATGAAAACAATTCCGTATGGGTCGCTGGCGACAAAAACACTGTTAGGTTGCTGCCAGTTGTCCTCTATCTTACTTAGGTCCATCTTCACCACGACGACACCAAGTACACCGCCAGCGTATACGATGGGATAAGAATAGTAGTAGCCACGTTTACCAGATGTTGAGCCCAGTGCGTAGTATTGGCTTCTTTTGCCTACAATGGCTTGTTTGAAATAAGGGCGAAATGCAAAATTTCGCCCGATAAAGGAGCGCTCTTTACGCCAGTTGCTGGCTGCGATCGTTGTACCCCATTGATCGATTAAGTACGTATCCGCTGCTTCAATCACGCCATTAACGGATTCTAAATACCGATTAGTGATTTCCAGTTGCGCACTGTTGTTGGGGTGCAGAAGCGCTTGATAAAGAGGATCATCTTTAGCGAGAAGATTTGGGATATGGGCGTACTTATCGAGTTTATTTTTTATATGGCCAGAAAACTGCTCCAGCTGTGATTGGTGTTTATCAAGTAGAGATTGATAACTGGTCTGCCAAACCCAATGGCCACCGATAATTGCGCACAGGAAATAGAAAGCAAAAAATGTCAGCAGAATCCGTTTTTTTTGCGACATCCTTACACTCCTTACAACTTCCTTTGGTCACGTAAGAAAATGTTAATAGTTTGTAGGAAGGATTAGGGATTTAGTTTTCAACTCTGTGGAGTAAAACAAGAGCAAGATCTCTTTTTAGGCTTTTCGATAAAAAAACCGGTCGATTCT
This sequence comes from Vibrio sp. Vb0598, assembly GCF_033338935.1. Lineage (NCBI taxonomy): Bacteria > Pseudomonadati > Pseudomonadota > Gammaproteobacteria > Vibrionales > Vibrionaceae > Vibrio > Vibrio sp. Vb0598. The sequence goes on from NZ_JAWOTP010000010.1 coordinate 141,177, forward strand.
CTTGAAAAAGTCGCTATTGTCCCCATTCTAGATATGCTGGCGATGCTTAGACGGTGTCTGAATCGCATTTTTGAAGAAAAAATGGGTCAGCATTCGAGAATTTAGCGCAGACAATGTCCACATAGTGGCTATTGGCTCGACAGGGTTGCGACAGATCGCTAGAATGTCGCGTCTAAAAATTCTGTCCTGAGGCTAATAGGAGATACCTTTGGTTATTTTATCGAAGATATCACTGATTAGTCCGGTACTGACAACCAGTATCGATACTCGATTTTAAATTAGGTGTTCGGACAGAACACTACACAAGGATGAAGCGTAAGCTCCTCTGAGTTTCGCTCATACGCTCGGAAAACCGAGCCACTTTAGAGGTTTATATATAATGCAAGTTACTGTTGAAACGCTAGAGGGCCTAGAGCGCCGTCTAAACATTACTGTTCCAGCTGCAAACATCGAAGACGCTGTAACAGCTGAACTACGCAACATCGCTAAAAACCGTCGTTTCGATGGTTTCCGTAAGGGTAAAGTGCCTCTAAAAATGGTTGCTAAGATGTACGGCAAAGCAGTACGTCAAGACGTTCTTGGTGAAGTAATGCAACGCCACTTCATCGAAGCTATCGTTAAAGAGAAAATCAACCCAGCTGGCGCTCCAACTTTCGCTCCTGTAGAGAACAAAGAAGGTTCAGACCTAGTTTTCACTGCAACTTTTGAAGTTTACCCAGAAGTTGAGCTTAAAGGCCTAGAGAGCATCACTGTTGAAAAACCACTAACAGAAGTTAAAGATGCAGACGTAGAAGAGATGATCGATACTCTACGTAAGCAACAAGCAACTTGGGTTGAAGTTGAAGAAGCAGCAGAAGATGGCAAACGCGTAAGCATCGACTTCGTTGGTTCTATCGACGGTGAAGAGTTCGAAGGCGGTAAAGCTGAGAACTTCCCTCTAGAAATGGGTGCTGGTCGCATGATCCCTGGTTTCGAAGACGGTATCGCAGGTAAAACTGCTGGTATGGAATTCGACATCGACGTGACTTTCCCAGAAGATTACCACGCTGAAAACCTAAAAGGTAAAGCAGCTAAGTTCGCAATCAAAGTGAACAAAGTTGAAGCTCGTGAACTTCCAGAACTAAACGACGAGTTCGTTGCTAAGTTCGGTGTTGTTGAAGGTGGTGTTGAAGCACTTAAAGCTGAAGTTCGTAAGAACATGGAACGCGAACTTAAGCAAGCTGTTAAGAACCGCATCAAAGAGCAAGCGATTGACGGTCTAGTTGAGCAAAACGACATCAACGTACCATCAGCGCTTATCGAGCAAGAAATCCAAGTTCTACGTCAACAAGCTGCACAACGCTTCGGTGGTAACCCAGAAGCTGCTGCTCAGCTTCCACGTGAACTGTTCGAAGAACAAGCTAAACGTCGCGTAGTTGTTGGTCTTCTACTAGGTGAAGTAATCAAATCTGAAGAGCTAAAAGCGGACGACGAGAAAGTTAAAGCTCTAATCGAAGAAATGGCTACTGCATACGAAGATCCATCAGAAGTTATTGCTTACTACGAGCAAAACGAAGAAATGATGAACAACATGCGCAACGTAGCTCTAGAAGAGCAAGCAATCGACGCGATCATCGCTAAAGCACAGGTTTCTGAGAAAGAAGTAGGCTTCAACGAGCTACTTAACCAACAACAACCTGCTGCTTAATAAGCAATATCTTGCGTAGAAGGTTGACTTAACGTTAACTATTCTGCTAACAATGGTCCGTATGATAGTCATCATCCGGGCCATTTATTTTAGGGACATAAGAATATGAGCTACCAAGAAAAAAATGCAATGTCGCCAATTATGGACGCGCTAGTACCAATGGTGGTTGAACAAACTTCCCGAGGCGAACGTTCTTACGACATCTACTCACGTCTGCTGAAAGAGCGCGTGATTTTTTTAACGGGTCAAGTGGAAGACCACATGGCAAACCTTGTCGTGGCTCAGCTACTTTTCCTAGAATCTGAAAATCCAGATAAAGATATTTTCCTATACATCAACTCACCAGGCGGCAGCGTAACAGCAGGTATGTCTATTTACGACACCATGCAGTTCATTAAGCCAAATGTGAGCACAGTATGTATGGGTCAAGCATGTTCAATGGGTGCCTTCCTGCTTGCAGGTGGTGCGCCAGGTAAGCGTTACGTACTGCCTAACTCTCGTGTAATGATCCACCAACCATTGGGTGGTTTCCAGGGTCAAGCTTCTGATATCCAAATCCATGCTCAGGAAATCCTGACGATTAAACAGAAGCTAAACAAGTTGTTAGCAGAACATACAGGCCAACCTCTTGAAGTCATTGAGCGCGATACTGATCGTGATAACTTCATGTCATCAGAGCAGGCTGTGGAATACGGTATCGTGGATGCAGTGTTAAGCCACCGTGGCGAGTAATTTGCCAGCGCATTTTGGCAAAAATTGATATACACTCATTCATGAAGAGTAAAGGCTAAGAGGTTAGCGAATGACAGATAAAAGCAAAGAAAGTGGCAGCGGTAAATTGCTGTACTGTTCTTTCTGCGGCAAAAGTCAGCACGAAGTTCGCAAGCTAATCGCAGGTCCGTCAGTGTACATTTGCGACGAGTGTGTCGACTTATGTAACGATATTATTCGCGAAGAAATCAAGGATGTTCTCCCTAAGAAAGAATCTGAAGCGTTACCAACGCCAAAACAGATCCGTGAACACCTTGATGACTATGTGATCGGGCAAGATTACGCGAAAAAAGTGCTCGCAGTTGCGGTATATAACCACTACAAGCGTTTACGCAATGGTGATACAACGAGCGAAGGTGTGGAGCTTGGTAAGAGTAACATCCTTCTAATTGGTCCTACAGGTAGCGGTAAAACACTACTTGCGGAGACATTAGCTCGATTCTTGGATGTGCCATTTACAATGGCAGACGCGACGACACTAACCGAAGCCGGTTACGTAGGTGAAGACGTTGAAAACATCATCCAAAAGCTTCTGCAAAAATGTGATTACGATGTAGCTAAAGCGGAACGCGGCATCGTTTACATTGATGAAATTGATAAGATTTCACGCAAAGCTGAAAACCCATCTATTACGCGTGACGTATCTGGTGAAGGTGTTCAGCAGGCGCTACTAAAACTTATCGAAGGTACGGTTGCATCGGTTCCACCTCAAGGTGGTCGTAAGCATCCTCAGCAAGAATTCCTACAAGTGGACACATCTAAGATCCTGTTCATTTGTGGTGGTGCTTTTGCTGGCTTAGACAAGGTGATTGAGCAGCGTGTTGCAACAGGTACAGGTATTGGCTTTGGTGCTGAAGTTCGTTCGAAGAATGAATCGAAGACGGTAGGTGAGCTATTTACTCAAGTTGAACCTGAAGACTTAGTGAAGTACGGCCTCATTCCAGAATTCATTGGTCGTCTACCTGTAACAACAACACTGACTGAGCTTGATGAAGAAGCGTTGATTCAGATCCTATGTGAACCGAAGAACGCACTGACCAAGCAATATGCAGCATTGTTTGAGCTAGAAAACGCCGAACTTGAATTCCGTGAAGATGCGCTGCGCGCTATCGCGAAAAAAGCAATGGAGCGTAAAACAGGTGCTCGTGGCTTACGCTCGATTCTTGAAGGCGTGCTACTTGAAACCATGTACGAATTACCATCTGCAACAGACGTTAGTAAAGTCGTGATTGATGAGTCCGTCATTAATGGCGAGTCAGAGCCACTGCTTATTTACAGTAACGCAGACAATCAGGCAGCTGGAGCAGAGTAAATTCAGCCATAATGAAAAAGGAGGTAAGTAATTACCTCCTTTTTTTATTTCTCTTATTGAATCCAAACAATTAGCCCCCATATACTGCCTTAAGTAATACGTTAAACGTGAAAGCGGAAGAGAGAATTATATGAACTTGGAACGTTCCGAGCGTATCGAGATCCCGGTACTACCTCTACGTGACGTAGTGGTCTACCCACACATGGTTATTCCATTGTTTGTTGGTCGTGAGAAATCGATTAGCTGTCTAGAAACGGCGATGGAAACCAACAAACAAGTTCTTCTTGTGGCACAAAAGCAAGCGGATACTGACGAGCCTACGGTTGACGACCTATTTGACGTAGGTACGGTAGCCACCATTCTCCAGCTCTTGAAGCTTCCGGATGGCACAGTAAAAGTATTGGTCGAAGGCCAGCAGCGAGCAAAAATCAATCACTTTAAAGAGAGTGACTTCTTCCTAGCGGAAGCTGAATTTGTTGTTACGCCAGAATTGGATGAGCGTGAGCAAGAAGTGATTGTTCGCAGCGCGATTAATCAGTTTGAAGGGTTCATTAAGCTAAACAAGAAGATTCCACCAGAAGTGCTAACGTCACTTAATGGTATCGACGAAGCCGCACGCTTAGCGGATACCATTGCGGCTCATATGCCGTTAAAGTTGGTAGATAAGCAGCAAGTGCTTGAAATTGTTGACGTCACTGAGCGTCTGGAATTCCTGATGGGCCAGATGGAATCAGAGATCGACTTGCTGCAAGTTGAAAAACGAATTCGTGGTCGCGTTAAAAAGCAAATGGAAAAATCTCAGCGTGAGTATTATCTGAATGAGCAAATGAAAGCGATTCAGAAAGAACTTGGTGAGATGGAAGACGCACCAGACGAGTTCGAAACGCTACAGAAGAAGATTGACGAATCAAAAATGCCTCAAGAGGCACGTGAAAAGACAGAGCAAGAGCTGCAAAAGCTTAAGATGATGTCTCCAATGTCTGCTGAAGCAACAGTGGTTCGTAGCTACATCGATTGGATGGTCAGCGTTCCTTGGGCTAAGCGCTCAAAAGTTAAGAAAAACTTAGCGAAAGCAGAAGAGGTTCTTAATGAAGATCACTACGGTCTAGAACGCGTCAAAGAACGTATCCTTGAATACCTGGCGGTTCAAAACCGTATCAACAAGCTAAAAGGCCCTATCCTTTGTCTTGTTGGTCCTCCTGGTGTCGGTAAAACATCTCTTGGTCGTTCAATTGCTTCAGCTACAGGCCGTAAGTATGTTCGTATGGCGTTGGGTGGTGTGCGTGATGAAGCGGAAATTCGTGGTCATCGTCGTACTTATATCGGCTCATTACCAGGCAAATTGATCCAGAAGATGTCGAAGGTTGGTGTGAAGAACCCGCTGTTCTTATTGGACGAAATCGACAAAATGTCTTCCGATATGCGTGGTGATCCGGCATCGGCTCTACTAGAAGTACTTGATCCTGAACAGAATAACTCGTTCAACGATCACTACCTAGAAGTGGATTACGATCTCTCTGACGTTATGTTTGTTGCGACATCGAACTCGATGAACATCCCGGGTCCATTGTTAGACCGTATGGAAGTTATTCGTTTATCTGGTTACACCGAAGACGAGAAGCTGAACATTGCAAAACGTCACCTTGTTGATAAACAAGTGAAGCGTAATGGCTTGAAAGCGGATGAGATCGTCATTGAAGATTCTGCGATTATTGGCATCATTCGTTACTACACGCGTGAAGCGGGTGTCCGTAACTTAGAGCGTGAGATTTCTAAGATCTGCCGTAAAGCGGTGAAGAACATCTTGCTGGATAAGGACATCAAGTCAGTAACGGTAACGATGGACAACCTAAAAGAGTACTTAGGTGTTCAACGTTTCGATTACGGTAAAGCGGATGAAAGTAACCGAATTGGTCAAGTAACTGGCCTAGCTTGGACCGAAGTGGGTGGCGATCTATTAACGATTGAAACTCAATCAATGCCAGGTAAAGGTAAGCTGACACAAACGGGTTCTCTTGGTGATGTGATGCAAGAGTCTATCCAAGCAGCAATGACAGTGGTTCGCTCTCGTGCAGAAAAGCTAGGTATCAATACTGACTTCTACGAGAAGAAAGATATTCACGTACACGTCCCGGAAGGCGCGACACCAAAAGATGGCCCAAGTGCGGGTACAGCAATGTGTACAGCATTGGTTTCTTCTCTAACAGGCAACCCTGTGAAAGCAGAAGTAGCGATGACGGGTGAAATCACACTGCGTGGTGAGGTTCTACCTATCGGCGGCCTAAAAGAGAAGTTACTTGCGGCACACCGTGGTGGCATTAAGACAGTGCTAATTCCAAAAGATAACGAGCGTGATTTGGAAGAGATTCCTGATAATGTTATCGCGGATCTGGAAGTTATCCCTGTACAGTGGATTGATGAAGTACTGAAAGTCGCACTAGAGCGAGACCCGACGGGCGTTGAGTTTGAGTCTCAAAAATAGTGATGTGTAGCAAAAATAAGTAAAAGTTTACGCTGATAAGCCCAAAAAGGCTTGTCAGCGTTTTTTTTGGGCGCTAAGTTAGTTTCGATAGCTGCCAGCCCTTGATGAATAAGGGGTGGAGCATATTTTCTTAACAATGGAACGAAAGTCATCACAAAAATAATCACAGATGACACAAAGGGGAAATTACAGTGAATAAAACTCAGTTAGTAGAACAAATCGCAGAAAATGCAGATATTTCTAAAGCGTCAGCGGGTCGTGCTCTAGATGCATTCATCGAAGCAGTAAGCGGAACTCTTCAATCTGGTGATCAAGTCGCTCTAGTTGGCTTTGGTACATTCAGCGTTCGTACTCGTGCTGCACGTACTGGTCGTAACCCAAAAACTGGTGAAGAAATCCAAATCGCAGAAGCAAAAGTACCAGCTTTCAAAGCTGGTAAAGCACTGAAAGACGCTTGTAACTAATCACGGCGTTATTTCTGTAACCGGCCATTTGCTTAACTTTTGCTCAAACAATAAGTTTCGAACAAAAATTTACAAACTTCGAGCCGAACTTTCTTAAATTATGCGCATCATACTGATGCGCATTTCTTTTTCTGATATTATTGCGCCATTATTTCTATTAGATAGAAGCAGTAGGCTTCAATTGTGGAGAGCAGTTAAATTATGATGGATCGACTACGCGAAGGCGTGAATAGCATCGCGGTCAAAATTATCCTTGGACTTATCATCCTGTCTTTCGTATTTGCAGGTGTAGGTAGCTACATCGTTGGTGGTAGCAACAACTCTGCAGCGAAAGTCGGTAACACTGAGATTCCTCGTGGTGAGTTCGAGATGGCATACCAAAATGAGCGTAACCGTATGCAAGCTCAGTTGGGTGACTACTTCTCTCAAATGCTGGCTGACCCTGCATATGTTGAATCTTTCCGCAAATCCGTTTTAGATCGAATGATCAATGACGTGTTGCTTGACCAACAAGCTGAAGCTTTGGGTCTGCGAATCAGCGACACTCAAGTGCGTAGCATGATTCTAGACATGCCTCAGTTCCAATCTAATGGTCAGTTTGATCAAGAGATCTATCAAGCTTCTTTGCGTCGTGCAGGCTTTTCGCCAGACTCTTTTGCTGAGTACATGCGTCGTGAATTGGTTCGTGAGCAACTGCTGAATGCGCTACAAAACAGTGAATTTATTCTGCCGGGTGAAGTACAAGCAGAAGGCAAGCTGTTCACTCAAACTCGTGATATTCGCACGATTCAGATCGACTTAGCGGAGTTTGCGAAAAATATTGAATTGACCGACGAAGAAATTCAAGAGTACTACAAAGCAAACCCAGACAACTTTACACGCCCAGAGCAGGTTAAAGTCTCTTACATCGAACTGTCAGCTGAAGCGCTAAAGGAACAAGTTAATGTTTCTGATGCTGAGGTGAAAAAGTACTACGACGAGCACTTAAACAAATACTCTTCAGAAGAGCAACGCCGTGTCGCTCACATTCTTGTAGAAGGGGACGATGAAGCAAAAGCGCAAGCTATCCTAGATGAGCTAAACGCGGGTGCAGATTTTGCGACGCTTGCTCAAGAGAAATCTGACGATTTTGGCAGCGCTGAAAACGGTGGTGACTTAGGTTGGATCGAGCGTGATGTGATGGACCCTGCTTTTGAAGAAGCGGCATTCGCACTGAAGAATCCTGGCGATACGTCGGGTCTAGTAAAGTCGGACTTTGGCTATCACATTATCAAGCTTGAAGAGCTAAAAGATTCTGTGGCGAAGCCATTTGAAGAAGTCGCTGCTGAAATCAAACAAGAGATGGTTGACCAACAAGCTATCGATCAATTCTACGAGTTGCAAAATGAGCTTGAGCGCGTAGCGTTTGAATACCCAGACTCATTGTATGATGCTTCTCAAGCGGTTAACCAAGAAGTGAAGACAACAGACTTTATTTCTCAGGTTGATGCACCTGAAGTGCTTCGTAGCCCTGCGGTAATGCAAGCTATCCTAAGCCCTGAAGTTAAAGAAGATGGCCTAAACTCTGAAGCTATCGAAGTTGCGCCTGAGCATATTATCGTTGTTCGTGTTGAAGATGCGCGTGACGAGACAGTTCTTCCACTAGAAGAAGTGAAAGATCAGGTTGTTGCAGAGCTATCTCGTGTTAAAGGTGAGCAAGAAGCGATGGAGCTTGGAACACAAGTCGTTGCGGCATTGAAAGAAGGTAAGACGAACGTGCTTGCTGAAAACAATCTTGCCTTTGGTGAACAAGAGACAGTAGATCGTCGTTCTCCGTTGGCAACAACGGTATTCGCGATGGCAAAACCAGTCGATGGTAAACCAGTATACGGTCAGTCTAAAGATCTTGAAGGTAACATCATTATCATCGAGCTTGTTGCTGTAAACGCAGAGCTAGATAGTGAGTTAGAAGATCAAGTTGCGATGCAAATGCAGCGTGCATCTTCTCAGCAAGATTTATCATCTGTACTAGCCGTACTGCGTGCAAATACTGACATTGAGTACTTTGTTGTGAGCAACTAAGCACAATTAGTGTAATTTGTATGTTGAATAAAACGGACCGCATAAGCGGTCCGTTTTATTTTTGTCTTTATGAACTTCTATCATCAATAGGCATTACTTAAATTAGTGCGCGTTTAAGTGATAGCGGCCGTTGTGAATTCCGGGTCATCTCAGTTTGTTAAATGCATAACCATATTGCTTTCCATTGCAAACTTGATAGTGACTCGCTCTCGATGACTGTTTTTAGCCTACTATTTTGGAGATTGTATGTTCAATATGAAATGGATTTTGACATTGTGCTTATTTGTTTTTGCACCTTTTAGCATGGCTGCGGATTCAGCCACTGACAAATATGAAGGAATTGAAATTACTGTAAATATCAACACGGCCACTGCTGAAGAAATTGCGACCATGTTGAAAGGTATAGGTGAGAAGAAAGCGCAGAGTATAGTGGACTACCGCGAGGAACATGGCCCTTTTAAAACGGCAGCAGATTTGAAGAGCGTAAAAGGCATTGGTGAAGCGACAGTTAAGAAAAACGAAGACCGCATTTTACTGTAGCTTGATGTATTGCAGATATTGAGTCTGAATTCAGAACAATATCTGCTTCCCTATTACTGCTTTCCCGAACCAGCACCTCTTTCGTGGTTCGGGATTTTTTTATCCGAATAAACGACGGCGAAGGCCTTTTTCCAGTAAAGCCATTACTAACCCACCGAGTGCGCCAAACATATGAGCATCAATAGCAACGTTTGCACCGATAAGCTCAGCAGTACTGCTTGATGGGCCATAGACCTGCTCCCATGCTACTTTGGCGATTAGCCCTCCGACTAACAACACACTGCTTCTTCTACTTTCAAAGACTTCTCTGAGCGCCCAAAATCCAAACAATCCGTGTAATACGCCGGATAAACCCACGTACACCGACATTTTGGTAAACAAATTCAGCGCACCAACACATGCACATAAGATTGAAAAAACGATAAGGAAGTTACGAGTGCTTGGGCGAAAAATAAAAGTAATGATCCACAATCCGGCGAGGTTCATTCCTAAGTGCGCAAAGTTGGTATGTGTGAGATTTCCTGTTACGATTCGCCACCATTCACCATGGCGTATATTGTAGCTGTGCCACTCGGTTAGGCTTGCCATTGGTTCAAATTGAAGTATCAAACAGATCACGCTGATAATACTCAGCAAGGTATAAAGGTTCACTCTATGTCTCGTTATTGTTCTCGTTGTGGAAAATCGCAAAAAGCGTGTATTTGCCAATGGATTGTACCGCTGGCAAGCGAGGTAGAACTTATCATTCTTCAGCACACGAGTGAAGAACATCGTCCGCTTGGTACGGCACGGATTCTCAATTTGAGTTTAGATAACTGTATTTGTTTGATAGGAGAGGACTTTTCTTGTGATGATGCCTTAAATCACTTATTAGCGGATGAGTCATATCAACATTTTGTTCTTTACCCATCAGAAGAGTCACGATGCATTTCTGAAATCACTCAAGCGAGTCATAGTGTATCTAAGAAAATACGTTTGATTTTGCTCGATGGTACGTGGAAAAAAGCGTACAAAATGTGGCAACTCTCAAGCAACTTACATCCACTCCCAACCGTGCAGTTGCCTAAGCAACTACAAGGGCACTACACCATTCGTAAGGCGCCCTCTGAGAATAGCTTATCGACAGTCGAGGCTGGTTATCATTCGCTTCGCTTGCTTGAACCCGAGCGAGACTTTACACCGCTGATGCGTGCGTTTGAAAAGATGATCGAATTCCAAATCGCCCAGATGCCTCCGGGCGTTTTTGAAAAGAATTACTTGAAAGGTTGAGTGTTACTAAAGAACGATGGAAGAGAAAAGTTGGCGGTGTAGCTTTTGCGCGTGACCATCGGTCATTGCAGAAATATAATCGGCGATGACCCTCATCTTATTGCTCTCGCTCTTCGCCTGACACCACAGATCTTTTGTATGAACGGGTAGTAATCGCTCTGGGTCTGCTGTTAACGCTTCAAAAATATCCATAATAATTTGCTGACCCTTATACTCAACGATCTGGACCTGCGGGACTTGGATAACGAAGGTGCTGACAAAGTGCTTGAGTACGTCAAGTGCACGTGCCATCTGTGGTTCTAAACACGCATTCCAAGACAGTAACGGGTTATTAAACGGCTCATCCACCGCTTTGATTGAAATGCTGGTCAGTAGCGCGTTAACCATACCACCGATGGCATCTTTCCGCTCATGGTGCTTCCCGCTAAATAGCATCTGTCCGATGGAATCGATATGAGCTTCAAACCACGGGTCGCCACAGTCCGCTAATTGACTTGCTGCGCCTTCTTGCCATTGCTGACGTGTCACCATACCAAGTACGATTGCATCTTCTAAATCATGAACACCGTAGGCGATATCATCTGCTAGCTCCATGATTGAGCAATCGATTGATTTAAAGCGCGTTTTACTGTGTTCAAACTCCGATTCTGGCGTTGAACGCATCAGACTAAGCAATGCCTTGTCGTTGTCAGAAAGCGGTGCAATTACCCAATCAAATAAGTCTTTATCACAATCATAAATGCCTTTAGCTGGGCTCCAATCTTTTGCTTTTAGTTTACGTTGATGCTCGGCTGGTTGAGGCAACTTGACGGAGCGTGTTTGACTAATGAGGGCAGGGTACTTAATCAAACCAAGCAGTGTGCGGCGTGATAAATTCATTCCGAAATGCTCGGTATAAGGCTCTAACTTAGTGACGATACGAAAGGTTTGGGCGTTCCCCTCGAAGCCGCCATGTTCGCGCATTACGTAGTTTAGAGCGACTTCTCCCCCATGACCGTATGGAGGATGCCCGATGTCGTGAGCCAAACATAATGAATCAATTAAGCTGTCTGATGGTAATAGATCACGGAACTCTGGTTGTTTTTTCTTTAACTGGGCGACGATACCGGTCCCGAGTTGCGACGCTTCTAAGGAGTGTGTTAACCGACTGCGGTGAAAGTCTTCCAAGCTATTGCCGTGTACTTGGGTTTTTGCTTGTAGGCGTCGAAATGCAGCCGAGTGAAGAATGCGCGCTCGGTCTCGTTGGTACGGGCTCCGATGGTCGTCTCGACGGATTTTATGCTCATCATCATGGCGCTCTTGCCATTGCGGGTGTAATTCAAACGACACGATTATCTCCGTAAGCTAACTGATTTCATCTAACGATAATTCGAAACTTGGGGCAAAGGTATTGAGAAAGTAATCCATTTCAGGTGTTCTGCGTTCTTGCAAAGTGACGTCTAAGCGTTTTTTTGCCAGAGCGAACTCATGGTTGCCGGCGCTTAGTTCTTCGAGACATTTTAAATAGGCACAGATGGAATCGGCTTGCTTAACGATTTTTGCGTCCTCTTCATGTGCAGAGTGAGAAAGAAGATAGGGGGCAAAATCATCTTGGAACTCTTCCGGTAACATTGAGAGTAATTTTTGTTCCGCTGCCGATTCTATCTTCTTATATTCTTTGGCAATTTCAGGGTTGTAATACTTCACTGGAGTTGGAAGATCACCCGTTAATACTTCACTGGAATCATGGTACATGGCAAGAATCGCTATGCGCTCTGGATTAAGGTTGCCGCCGAACTTTTTGTTTTTAATTAGGGCAAGGGCATGAGCGACAAAAGCAACTTGTAAGCTATGCTCTGAAACGTTTTCTGGTGAGACGGACCGCATTAAAGGCCAGCGTTGGATCAGCTTCATTCGAGCCAGGTGGGCGAAAAAATGGCTTTCTTTCATGGCTTTCTCCGTTTCTGGTGTAAAAAAGGAACTCACTAGGAGTTCCTCTAAGCATATGAGAGATCAGCACTAATTACTACCAGTGATTCATTACTGGCTGTAGGTTGATAGGAATCTTTCAAAACGTCCAATGGCGATTTCTAGATCTTCAACGTGCGGTAGTGTCACGATGCGGAAGTGGTCTGGTTTTGGCCAGTTAAAACCAGAACCTTGCACCAGTAAGACCTTCTCTTGTTTTAAGAAATCTAAAACCATCTGCTGATCGTTCTTGATGTTGTACATTTTAGTGTCGATTTTCGGGAAGAGGTACATCGCACCCTTAGGTTTGACACAAGAAACACCAGGAATCTGATTGATCAGTTCATACGCTCGGTTGCGCTGCTCTAATAAGCGTCCGCCAGGTAAAATCAGTTCATTAATACTCTGGTATCCACCTAACGCGGTTTGAATCGCATGCTGCATTGGTACGTTTGCGCATAAACGCATCGATGAAAGCAGCTCCAAGCCATTCACGTACCCTTGAGCCAGATGTTTAGGCCCCGTTAAGAACATCCAGCCACCACGGAAACCACAAACACGGTAGGCTTTTGAAAGGCCATTGAATGTCATGACTAGCACGTCTTCAGTGAGTGTGGCGACTGAGGTATGTGTTGCACCGTCGTACAACACTTTGTCGTAGATCTCATCTGCGAAAATGATCAGTTTGTGCTGGCGTGCTATCTCAATCACTTCAAGTAGGAAGTCACGGCTGTATACCGCACCTGTCGGGTTGTTCGGGTTGATCAGAACAATGCCACGTGTCTTTGGTGTGATTTTCTTTTTGATGTCTTCAAGGTCTGGGTACCAGTCAGCCTCTTCATCACATAGATAATGAACCGGCTTACCACCAGATAGTGCAACTGAAGCTGTCCATAACGGATAGTCTGGTGCTGGGATCAGCATTTCGTCGCCATTGTTTAATAGCGCTTGCATGGCCATTACGATCAACTCAGACACGCCGTTACCTACATACACATCTTCGACATCTAGCGAGCGTATACCTTTACGCTGATAGTGTTGGACCACAGCTTTACGAGCAGAGTAAATACCTTTGGAATCACAATAGCCTTGAGAAGTCGGCAGATTACGAATCACGTCGACTAAAATCTCATCAGGGGCGTCAAAACCAAATGGGGCAGGGTTACCAATGTTTAGCTTTAGGATTTTATGCCCTTCTTCCTCCATGCGCTTAGCATGTTTGAGTACAGGACCCCTAATGTCGTAGCAGACATTGTCGAGTTTTGACGACATCCCGATATTTTGCATTGTTTAATTCCTAAAAATTCGTTAATTTCTTTATTAAAATACAATAATTTGTTTTTTATTAGAATATATATCTGTAAATAATCTGTCTGCTGGTTAAGTTTTGCTCGCTTGCTATCACAGGATTTTGCAAAAGATCGCATACGACCTTGATTTGCTTTGGGTCTAAACTTAGAGTAGCCGTCAGTTACCATTTATCCTCACATACAACGAGGTTGATTTGTCACAGTTCCATCAAGCCGTAAAGAGAATTATCGAGCGAGTTCAGCAATCGGAAGGCAATCAAACACGTCTGGTCGAGCCCCTTAGCGAGAAACCTAATTTCTCATTTATTGATTGGCTTGATGCACAACCACTTTTCCCTAAGTTTTATTGGCAGTCCCGCGATACACGTGAAGAGGTCGTTGCACTAGGGCAATTGCACGCTTTTGTTGAGCCAGGTCCTGCTTATACCATTCTAGGTGAAGGGCAAAGAGTCTGGGGCGGGCGCTCTTTTGATGGACAGCATGAGAAGAATCGTCGCTGTATGCCTTCTTTTTTCTTTTTGCCTCAAATTGAGTTAATTCGTTTTGACCAACAGTGGTCTCTCGCAGTTAATATTTCAGAAGACAAAGCGCGAACTCTAGCTGGGTTGAATAAACTGGTTTGTGAGGTCGCGACCTTAGCTCCAATTTCGTCTCACATCCGCTCTATTGTTCATACGCCAAGTCAGCCTCAATGGAATGAGTTAGTTCATAAGGTTCTGACTGGTATAGAGAATGATGATTTTAAGAAAGTGGTTTTAGCGCGTCGCTCTACCGTGCAGCTTGATAACACATTAAGTGCTGCACAGCTACTTAAAGCAAGTTACTTAAATAACCATCATAGCTTCCATTTCATGCTGAGCTTAGACAGTAAGCACAGTTTTATGGGGTCTACGCCAGAACGTTTGTATTCTCGCGTAGGGCATGAGCTACATACCGAAGCGTTAGCAGGTACGATTGGTCGGGGAGACAATGCCACTCAAGATATGGAGTTGGCGAATTGGTTATCCCAAGACCAAAAGAACCTCAACGAAAACCAGTATGTGGTGGACGACATCATTGACCGTCTATCACCGCATTCTGAAATGGTTGAAGTGGAAGCTGAACCGAGTTTGGTCAGACTACGAAAAGTGCAGCACCTTAAGCGAAATATTCACGCTAGTCTAAGAGCGGGGATAAATGGTGTTCAGTTGTTATCGGCGCTTCAGCCAACAGCGGCGGTTGCTGGCTTACCCCGACAAGAGTCCATGCAGTTTATTCTTGATAATGAGCCGTTTGCACGCGGCTGGTATGCAGGCTCTATGGGTTACATCAGCCATGAGCGTGCAGAGTTTTGTGTCGCAATCAGAAGTGCGCTTGTGCTCGGTGAGCAAGTACAACTGTTTGCGGGCGCAGGGATTGTTCCAGGCTCCATTGCAGAACATGAGTGGGCAGAACTTGATAAGAAAATGTCGACGTTACTTACGCTGATTTCTGATCATCCGCCATTGGGAGTCGCATCATGAGTCATGACCAAGCGGTGCTCAATCGAGTTTGGTCAGAAACCATATTGATTGAGCTTCAGCGATTTGGCGTTAAGCATGTTTGTATCGCTCCCGGATCTCGTTCTACGCCTTTAACTTTAGAAGCGGCAGAACAGTCCGACTTTTCCATTCATACTCATTTTGATGAGCGTGGATTGGGCTTTATGGCTCTTGGTTTAGCGAAAGCTACTCAGGAACCCGTGGCAATTATCGTTACCTCTGGTACGGCAGTGGCGAACTTATTACCGTCGGTTGCCGAAGCCAAACTTACTGGTGAAAAACTGGTGCTGCTGACAGCAGATCGTCCAGTAGAACTTGTCGGCTGTGGTGCAAACCAAGCGATAAATCAATTGGGTATTTTTTCACATCATGTTTCGGCCAGTTTGAATTTACCAAGCCCAAATTTAGCAACGTCGCTTAACTGGTTGCTGACCTCTGTTGACGAAGTGATGTTTACTCAGCAATTGCAGGGTAGTGCCGTTCATATTAATTGTGCATTTCCAGAGCCTTTGTATTCCAACGGCGCAAAAGCGGATTATCAAACCTACTTAGATTCGGTCGCCGGATGGCGAAAAGGAAGCGGCACTTATACTCAGCGTTTTAGCCATTTGTCACAGGCGAACATCCCGCCTTTTTCAGACAAAAAAGGCTTGGTTGTGATTGGCAGCTTACCGCTTGAACAAGCGAAGTCGGCGCAGGCATTTGCACAAAAGATGGGATGGCCAGTACTTGCAGACCCGCAAAGTGGTCTCAGTTCGGATTGGGCGTATTACGATGTATGGCTTCAACTTCCCGAGTTCGCAAACGAGCTTGAATCTTGTGAACTTATTATCCAATTTGGTAGCCGAATCATCTCCAAACGTTTGAACCAATGGATTGATAAACAAGTATCGAAAAATCAACAAAGTAAAGACGTTCAGTATTGGTATGTCTCACCTTGTATGGACCGGAATAACCAAAATCATCTGGCGCAAATGCACTGGGTTGAGCCTCCTGAAACGTGGGTTTCTCGCATTAGTTTTGAGAAGTCAATATTTGCTGGGTGGGCTGATAGGTTAGCGAATGACGTTAAGCGAGTTCATCAACGTATCGAAGAAGCCTTCCTATCTGATTCAGCGTCTGCCATTGACGAAATTGCGTTGGCAGCAGACATCAACGAGCGCACAAAGAACGTAGATGTTTTCTTGGGTAATAGCTTGTTTGTTCGGCTTGTTGATATGTACGGAAAATTGGATGGTGTAGAGGTTTTCACTAATCGAGGCGCATCAGGGATTGACGGTTTGTTTGCTGCGGCATCAGGCGTGCAACGGGCAAGAGGTAATCCGTTACTAATGTATATCGGTGACACAGCAGCACTTTATGATCTCAATTCTCTGGCGCTATTTTCTCACAATAAACTGCCGGCGGTACTTGTTGTTACTAATAATGACGGCGGTGCGATTTTTGATATGTTGCCAGTACCACCAGAGCGCAGGACGACATATTATCAAATGCCTCATGGTTATCAGTTTGAACACGCGGCAAAGCAGTTTGGTTTGGCGTATTTGCATGTTTCTACACTGGAGCAATTCCAATCATCTGTAAAAGAGCATTTATGTCACCGCCAAGGAACGTTGCTGGTCGAGGTTCAAACCCCACCTAATCAAGCTGCTGAGACACTCAAGGCATTTAATAAGAGTCTGAATGCTTTACTTTGAACGTTTCCCTGTATTAGAAAAACACCAAAGTAGAACGTTGCCCACTTTGGTGTTTTTGCATGGCTTGCTTGGTAGTGGTGAAGATTGGCAAGCGTGTATCAACGCGTTACCCGAGTATGAACGTGTTACGGTTGACCTCCCTGGTCATGGGCACAGCCAATCTATTTCTTGCAGCGATCTGAATGATTGCTGCAAACTTCTTGGTTCCACACTATCTTTATTATTTCCCTCACAACAACCACTTATTTTGATTGGTTACTCTATGGGCGGCCGCATTGCGATGCATGGTATTGCCCATCAATGCTTTCCAGATCTCAATATTGCGGGCGCGATTGTTGAAGGGGGAAACTTCGGGCTTCAAACTGAGTCAGAGAAACAGGTGAGATTAGAGAATGATGCTCGCTGGGCAATGCGTTTCAAAACTGAACCACTTGAACGTGTTTTGAACGATTGGTACCAACAAGCGGTGTTTTCTTCACTAAACCATGAGCAAAGACAAACATTCATTGCGAAGCGAAGTGATAATCTTGGCTCAGCGGTGGCGAATATGTTGATGGCGACATCGTTAGCCAAACAGGCATATTTGTTGCCCTCACTGCAAAAGCAGAACATACCAGTGTATTACTTGTGTGGTGAGAAAGACCAAAAATTTAGCGAACTGGCACAACATAGCGGGTTGGCGTATCGACAAGTTGAAGGCGCTGGTCATAACGTCCATCAAGAGCAGCCCAAACAGTTTGCGATACATACCAAGCAAATAATTCAGTCTCACTTTGGTGAGAGTAACGAGAACAATGGGAATCACCATGGCTAAAACAGTAGGCATTTCTGAAGAAGAACTTTACGCTCCGGTTCAATGGAAAGATTGCGGCGAGAAATACGAGGACATTCATTACCATAAGTCTGAAGATGGTATCGCGAAAATCACCATTGCGCGTCCTCAAGTGCGTAACGCGTTTCGTCCTCAAACGGTAAAAGAGATGATTGATGCGTTGGCAGATGCGCGTTACGACTCTGGTGTTGGCGTGATCATTCTGACAGGTCTAGGTGAAGACGCATTCTGTTCTGGCGGCGACCAGAAGATCCGTGGCGACTATGGCGGCTATAAAGATGACCAAGGTACGCATCACCTAAACGTATTGGACTTCCAACGCGATATTCGTACTTGTCCAAAACCAGTGATCGCATCGGTAGCGGGTTGGGCTGTTGGCGGTGGTCACGTTCTGCACATGATGTGTGACCTAACGATTGCAGCTGACAACGCTCAATTTGGTCAAACAGGCCCTAAAGTGGGTTCATTTGATGGCGGTTGGGGTGCATCTTACATGGCTCGCATCGTAGGCCAAAAGAAAGCTCGCGAAATTTGGTTCCTATGTCGTTTCTACAATGCTCAAGAAGCAGTAGACATGGGCCTAGTAAACACAGTTGTACCACTAGCGGATCTAGAGAAAGAAACCGTTCGTTGGTGTCGTGAAGTACTACAGCACAGCCCAATGGCATTGCGCTGCCTGAAAGCTGCATTAAACGCAGATTGTGATGGTCAAGCGGGTCTGCAAGAGCTAGCGGGTAACGCAACGATGATGTTCTACATGACTGATGAAGGCCAAGAAGGTCGTAACGCCTTTAACGAGAAGCGTCGCCCAGACTTTGATAAATTCCCTCGCAACCCATAATCCGTCTAAATGAGGAGCGTGTTAGCTCCTCTGTTCCTTTTTTCCTGAGCGCCTCGCCCTCTGGGAGGCTGGTGGGATTGCTCGTCAGAACGCTCAAATATACGGCATTACATAGGACTTGAATTATGCGTGAAGCGAAAATTTATCGTTATAGCTTGCCCATGGATAGTGGTGTCATCCTACGTGACAATAAGCTAACCGAACGTGTTGGTTATGTTGTTGCGCTTTCCGAAGATGGTAAAACAGGGCTTGGAGAAGTCGCTCCTCTTCCTGGTTTTAGCTTAGAGAGCACCGAAGATGCGGGTGTTCAGCTACAAGAACAGGCGGAGCGTTGGGTAGCAGAGTTGGATGTGGATTATGCCAATATGTACCCGTCGGTTGCGTTTGGTTTATCGATGGCACAGCTTGAATTAGCTGGTGGCTTACCACAACAAGGTAAATACCAAACAGCGCCACTATGCACTGGCGACCCAGATGAGCTCATTCCAAAGCTGAACGAAATGGAAGGTGAGAAAGTCGCTAAGGTGAAAGTTGGACTTTATGAGCCAATTCGCGATGGCATGCTTGTGAACCTTTTTCTTGAATCAATCCCTCAATTAACGCTTCGACTCGATGCCAATCGCGCTTGGACACCAGAAAAAGCGCAGCAGTTCGCTAAGTACATTGCCCCGTCTCTGCGTCAACGAATCACGTTTCTAGAAGAGCCGTGCCGCTCTCCTGGCGATAGTCTCTCTTTTGCGATTAATACTGGTATTGCTATCGCTTGGGATGAAACATTGCAAGATGCGGTTCGTCGTGAAGATTTCCGTCTTGAAGATCTAACTGGTGTGAAAACGATCATCATCAAACCCACACTCATTGGTTCAGTGGATTTTTGTATTACACTGATAGAGAAAGCGAAGTCACTGGGGATGAAAGCAGTGATTAGCTCGAGCATTGAATCCAGTCTCGGTTTAACTCAATTAGCGCGCTTTGCCCAATGGCAGCTGCCTGATGAAGTTCCAGGTTTGGATACGATTGGCTTATTCAAAGCTCAGCTAGAGCAGGGCTGGCCTAAGTGTGAACTTCCCGTACTTCCTCTAAAAGACCAGGAGATTGTGTGGCATTCTGCGTAGACAATATTGCGAAGGCACCATGGAAATATTGGGCTCAAACGAGCCCTTTTTCTATTGCACTCAAGACATCAACAGAAGTATTAAACTGGCAACAACTCTCGAAGCGTATTGACCAATACACTCACTATTTGAATGACTTGGGTGTAACTCGGGGGGATGTGCTGACTTTGGTTGGCAAGAACCGAGTAGAAACACTGTTGTTTTATCTTGCTTCCAAACAGTTAGGTGCGCTCGCTGCGCTGACCATGGAACAACCACTAGATAAGTTGCAGGGTAAGCTTGCTACACTTTACAGGCCTGATCAAACTCGGTTTATCTGGTTTTCTCAGGAGTGCGCTTCGACCTTTTCTGAACATGATATACAAAAACTCAAGGCAACATTGCTTTCACCGCCTGTAGTATCACAGCAAGAGAGTGATTCGTTGACTGAAGATAGCTATCATCATGACCGGCTAGCTTCAGTAGTATTTACTTCTGGCTCTACAGGGGAGCCTAAAGCTGTGGTCCATACACATCGACAGCATCTTGCGTCTGCAGAGGGCTTGTTGCAGGAGTTCATTTTCACTCAGCAAGATGCTTGGCTATTATCGCTTCCGCTGTATCACGTCTCTGGATTAGCGATTGTCTATCGTTGGCTATATGTCGGAGCAACACTAAAGGTCGGTTCAGGGAAACTTGTTGATGATGTTCAGGGCGTATCACACGCTTCTTTGGTTGCGACTCAGCTAAAACGGTTATTGGATGATGATGCACATTTGTCATTGACACATGTGCTACTGGGCGGCAGCCACGTTGATCACGAGTTGGCACTACGAGCAACAGGGCAAGGCATTGAGACATGGTTAGGTTATGGGATGACGGAGGCGGCCTCTACCGTTACCGCAAAGAGAATTGACTGCACCAGTAATGCTGGACATGTATTGAAGCACCGTAAGATAAAATTAGTTGACCAACGCATTTTTATTGGCGGTAAGACATTAGCGGCAGGGTATTTCCATCAAGGACATGTTACCCCATTCCTGGATGAGAAAGGCTGGTTTGACAGCAAGGATCTTGGCGAGTGGCAAGGTGATGAATTAAAGATAATCGGCCGTGCCGACAATCAGTTTATCTCTGGTGGTGAGAATATCCATTGTGAAGAGATTGAAGCCGCTTTGAACCAAATTGATGGTGTAGTGCAGAGTATAGTGGTTCCAGTCGAAGACGCGGAGTTTGGTCATAGACCAGTAGCTGTGATTCAGACCAATGGATTGCGCAGCAAGTCGGAGTATGACCAGCACTTGCAATCAAAGTTAGAGAAGTTTAAATGGCCAGTGGAATACCATGTAATGCCACAAACTCTACTAGAAGGTGGGATCAAAATTTCACGTAAGGCCGTGAAAGAGTGGCTACTGTCATCACTTCAGCATTAGTCAATTTTGCTATGTATTAGTCATAAAGAGAATTTCGTATCCTTATAACTCTGAATCATAATTATGCTTCTTCGTGGAGAGAAAATGCATAAGGTTCAGGATGGCAAAGCTAGTTTTAATTGCGGCAGTAGCACTACAAATTGGTATCGCGATAAGTAGTGAAGGGCTAGCCCGCTCTCTTGCAGAGCTAACGGCATTTTTGATCGCTATTGCGTTGGTCGTTATATACAAAAATAGCAAACGGGAAATACCGTCCCCTCAACGCGATAAGCAGACCACCAATATCTAAAACAGTAACCAACTTAGAGAAGTGGTCGAAATTAACACCCACAGAGTCACACCAAACAACAGTGGCTTAGCTCCAGCAGACTTTAGTTTTGAAATTGAAATGCTACAACCTATCAAGAACAGACATACAACCAACGCTTGCTTTGCTCCAATGAAAATGCCGTGATAGACCATTTCAAATTGAGGAAAGAAGTCGCTAAACGCGATAGCTGCACAGTACCAAAAAATGAAATAAGGGATAGCTAGTTTTTTCTTTCCATTCTCTTTTTGGCCTCTTGAAAAGATGACGGCACTGATCAAAGCAACAGGAATGATCCATAAAGCGCGCGCGAGTTTCAATGTTGTTGCCGTCGTTAGTGCTTCTTCCCCATAGGCCGAGGCAGCCCCGACAACAGAAGATGTGTCATGAATGGCAATCGCAGCCCATGTGCCAAACGTGTGTTGATCTAGCCCTAAAGCATGTCCAATCACAGGAAACACAAAGAGTGCAATGGAGTTCAGGACAAATACCGTTGCCAGTGCTAATCCAATCTGCTCGTCTTTCGCTTTAATCGCCGGTGCCACAGCAGCAATTGCGCTACCACCACAAATTGCAGTACCTGATGAGATTAAGTAAGCGGTTACTCGCTCCAATTTAATTACCCTGGCAATGAGAGTGCCCATGATCAGTGTGCCTGTAATAGTGGCGATGATCAGGCCGATACCATCCGATGTGACTGCAAGTGCTTGCTCAAAGTTGATGCCAAAGCCTAAGCCAATAATCGAGTAAGACAGCAGCTTTTTAGTAAAAGAAGCGATGGGCAGCTCGGAAGGCACAAAACCAAAACTTGCGAGTAGAAAACCGATAACTAGAGCAATAGGAGAGGAGGCAAGGGGGGTTAAACAAAAAAGTAACGCCAATCCAAACAGGAGGTAATTTCTATTCAAGGTTTTTATTCGCTGTTGTGAATGAAAGGGAGAGTATATCGCACTGGGTGTGGTCAGTTTGTCTTAATGATTTGAACACATGTTCAGTTATCCTAAACATGTGTTCAAGTGTATTTATCGCCAGTCGCCTCTGAGTTGATGCACTTTATCGAACATTGTTTTTGCCGTTGCCTCATTTGGTGGCACCGGTTGTCCTGCTTCAATTTCTAGCTTTGACCAAAATCGAGTCGGTAAGCCACAGCATGCGCGACCTTTTGCGCGGCTGAAATAGCTTCCCCATAAGCCTTTAAGTGCAACAGGTATGACGGGTACTGGGCTACGACGTAGAATGATATCAATACCGCGCATGAATTCATTCATTTCACCATCTGAAGTTAATCTTCCTTCAGGGAAAATACAGACGATATGACCTTCGCTTAGCGCGGCTTCCACATCGTTAAATGCACGTCTAATAGAGCTTCTGTTACTCGCTGAAATTGGAATTACCCCAGTTCGACGTAAAAAGCGCCTTAATGGAGGTAGGTTGGCGTAATCTTCCTCCATCACAAAACGAATCAACCTTGGGCATACTGCACTAAGTAGCAATGCATCCATGTAGCTTACATGATTACATACAATCAATGCCCCACCATGCTCGGGTAGGTTGTGTAGATTCTTATGCTTAACTCGATAGATGGTGTGCGTAAGCATCCACATGACAAAGCGAACTACAAAAATAGGAATTTGCAAAAAGATGTAAGCGGCAACTAAGAAATTTAAAATGGCTAACAATGCAAACAGCTGAGGAATTGTCATCTTGATTACACTTAGGCACACAATACCTAAGACAGCGCTGCCGACCATAAACAGAGAGTTAAAAATGTTGAGCCCTGCGATGACTTGAGCACGTTCGGTTTCCTTTGCTCGATGCTGCATTAATGCGTAAAGAGGCACAATAAACAAACCGCCCGAAGCGCCAATCATTAATAGGTAGAAAAATAATGGCCAAAAAGGCTCATATCTAAAGAAGTCTACAAAGTTATGGAAAACAGGTAGATCATTGGGAATGGAAGTGGCCATTAGGTACCCAAATACCGTAATGCCAAAGGCACCAATTGGCACAATACCGACTTCGATACGATGGTTTGAGATCCAATTGCAAAGTAGCGACCCTAGCGCGATACCAATGGAAAATAGAGCGAGCAAGAAAGACACCGCACTCTCGGTGCCATTTAGGTAAATCTTAGTGAAATTCGGGAATTGTGTTAGATATACGGCGCCTAAAAACCAAAACCAACTTATTGCCATTATGCATTGAAAAACAACTCGATCGGATTTGGCGATAGAGAGCGTGTGTTTGGTTTGCTTGTATGGTTGCCAACGAAAAGAGAGATTGGGAGCGCTGGCTGCAGCAAAGGGGATTGAGCGGCTCGACAAGTAGCCTAACAATGCGAAGATCACGACACAAAATGCGGCAAGGTATTTTGCGTTGTCTGCAGAGGCTATAATCCCAGCGCCTAAGGTGCCAATAAGGATGGCGATAAAGGTACCAGCTTCAACAAGAGCGTTGCCGGGCACTAACTCTTTAGCATTTAACTTTTGAGGCAAAAGGGCATATTTAACTGGGCCAAAAAATGCTGACTGTGTGCCCATTAAAAACAGTAGCAATAAAAGCACACCATAACTTTCGGTTATGAATCCGATGGCACCCAACAGCATGATGGCTATTTCAAATAGTTTGACCTTACGAATAAACCATGACTTTTCATATTTGTCGGCTAATACGCCAGCGGAAGCAGAGAACAGAAAGAACGGTAGAATGAACAAGCCTGCCGCAAGGTTGATGAACAAATTGCTCGAAATAGGCAGTGCACTGGAGCTCGCGAATGCGACAAACAACAGCAAAACGTTTTTAAAAATATTGTCGTTGAAAGCGCCAAAAAACTGAGTAATGAAATAGGGCAGGAACTTTCTCTGCGTAAGTAACGACGGCTGTCTGTCGGATGACATGGATAATCCTTTGCTACCAGTTCGTGAGATAGTTAGAAAGAAGATTACTGATCAACTCTTTGCCATCAATCGGTTCACTAGAGAAAAACTTATCATCAACACTGAGTAAAGTAATGCCATGTACGCCAGACCAAAGGACTCGACTCGCTTGAATCACTTCGGATTCAGTACGATGTGGTGCGATTTGAGCCAATAGTGACTCTAGCATTCCCGTCATACCATCGATACGTTTGGCATGCCATTCCGGAAGTTCTGCTCCATTCATGTTGTGTTCGAACACTAACTGCCAACGGTATGGGTGTTTTTGAGCAAAATCGTGGTAGCAATAAGCGAGTTCAAAAAGCGCTTGATGGGAGTCTTTGCTGTCATTAGTCGCTTTGCGTGCTTCTTGAGATAACTCATCTAAAGTTTGAGCGACAACATGAAGCAGTAGCAAATTATAATTACCAAAAACATTTACCAATGTGCTTGGCACGTAACCAATCATGTTAGCGATTTTACGAAGACTGAGTTCGTGGTAAGAATTCTCATCTAAAAAGTTTTTGACCGTTGTTAACGTCAAATTCACTAACTCTTCTCGGGTGTGATCGTTTCTGCGCGCCATACTCTCAAACTACTTTATTGAACATCGTTCAATATGATAGTCAGCTACCTATTAACCGTCAACAAGGCAATGTGTCCAAGTGCCCTCAAGGTGTAGGATTCTGAGCTGTGTCACTGATTCTAATTCAAGTAAAACAATCTGGAGTATTAGTGAACTTATTCCATACTTTTTTTACATTGATCAAGCGCCTTCAGCTGAATTGTAAGCAGTGTGAGCAGTCTGCATTTTTGGCAATATTCTGATACATGTCAGCTTCTATAAGCTATTTTCATCAATCGGTATACAGAGTATGATGACTTAAAAATCATCTTTGGCGTGCTACTGTTTGAAACAACGATTGTTTCGTCTTGAAAATGGGGCACTATCTTAGATAGCTAACTTTAAGGATAACGATGAAACGTTTATTTTCTATTGTTGCTTTATTGATGTTTACTGTTGCTGTAACGCCTATCGCGGAAGCGAAGAAGTTTGGTGGCAGTAAGTCTTTCGGTAAGAGCTACAAAACTGCACCAGCACCGAAACAACAGCAACAAAACACCAATACGGTCGGCAAAGATCAGACGACAAAGTCTTCAAGTAAGAAAGGCCTTATGGGTGGTCTGCTAGGCGGACTTCTTGCTGGTGGTCTACTTGCTGCATTCTTTGGCGGTGCTTTTGAAGGTATCCAGTTTATGGATATCCTAATTATTGGTTTGATTGCCTTTGTCATCTTTAAACTAATGCGCGGTATGCTAGGTGCGAAGCAGGGCAGTATGAACCAGCATCGTCAACAGCCTGCATTTGGTGGCAACGCATCTAAGTTTGAGCAACCAAACATGCAAAACTTTGAGCAACAACCAAACACAAATAATGGTGGCTTTGGTGGTTTTGGCGCTCAAACAGACGTACCACATAACTACCCACCGGGTTTTGACCAAGCAGCGTTCATTAATGGTTCTCGTGAACACTATCGAATCCTGCAAGGTGCGTGGAATCACAACCAGCTAGAAACTATTGAAGAATATGTTTCTCCAAGCTTGTTTGAAGACCTAAAAGCAGAGCGCGCGAAGCTCGACGGTGAGCAGCATACTGACGTAATGTACGTTGATGCGGAGATCGTCCGCGCTGATTACGATGCAAATAAAGCACAGCTTAGTCTGCAGTTTAGCGGTCGTTACCGTGACACAGTAGAAGGTGTTGAAGAAGAAATCGAAGATATCTGGCACCTAGAGCGTGACTTGACTGCGCCTAGTGCGCCATGGTTAATCGTTGGTATTCAAGGCTAGTCACCTTTAAACCAATTTAGTCACTAGTAAAAATCCCGCATCCCCTGCGGGATTTTTTGTATCTATCATTTATATTTCTTGTACGTGTTTTTATACAAACATCACTAATTGAGTCCGTTTGGTAATTTTGCGAGCCCACTTTTTCTAGTAAGTCCTCAAGTGTTTTCCTATTTATATTGAACATTCATATTAAGGCCATACGAACTAACAAAATCAAAATAGCTAGTACATTGTTTGTAGGGTAAAGATCTGCTCCTCAGCCTTTTGTTTGTGGAGTTTCACATGGGGTTGGTTGCTTTAGTGAGATTGAGTATAGGTTATACCAATCGTAGTAAATAACTGGTCATTCTAGCTTGTTAAAATACTCGATAACTGCGCCTTGTTCTCAAGCATTTTCCCTACGCTATTTCTGATCACTTATTTACTGTGATAGGTATTCAATCGAGCAGAGTTTCGGTTAGGAGTGAAAGGTTCGTTGTAGTAGGACTATGCTATCAAGATCCTGAAACGAAAAAAGCCAGCTCAATGAGCTGGCTTCTTCAATATGGTGGAGGGGGACGGATTCGAACCATCGAAGGCAGTGCCGGCAGATTTACAGTCTGCTCCCTTTGGCCACTC
>NZ_JAWOTP010000011.1:0-55563 GCF_033338935.1 Vibrio sp. Vb0598
GGTAGCTCTTTCCCTCCACTAACTGGTCCTAAGACCAAATTGACTGGTATTCCAGGCAACCCTTTGAACCTATTAGAAGTTCCTCAAGGTTGTCGATTCCAAGCTCGTTGTGACCGTGTCCATGAAGCTTGTACGCGAGTACCAACTCAGCTGCGTCAAATTGAACCTGGTCGTCTCTCAAACTGCCACTTATATGGCGACACGATTGCTCAAGCTAAGGTTTAACAACAAAAAATAACGCTAGCTAAGAAGAAAATTACACTGGAGAGAATTATGAGCAAACAATTCGGCGAATTGCTGGTTGAAGGTAAAAATGTCGTTAAGGACTTCCCTTTAAACAGTAACTCAATCAAACAATCTAAGATGCGTGCAATCAACGACGTATCTTTCAAAATGTACAAAAGCCGCGGTTTATCCGTGGTAGGTGAGTCTGGCTCAGGTAAATCTACTACCGCAAAAATGATTGCGAAAATGTACGCACCAACGGATGGCATCATCGAGTACAAAGGTCGTGATATTCAAGACATCAACTCTCGTCACGATTTGATGACTTACCGTGAAGGCGTGCAAATGGTATGGCAAGACCCATTTGGCTCGCTAAACCCGACACACAACATCTTCCACCACATTGCTCGTCCCCTTCTCATCCACAAGAAGGTATCACCGGGCAACAAGAAGGAACTGGAAGAGCGCGTGTATGACCTACTAGAACAGGTTGGCCTGATTCCACCAAAAGAAACGGCGCAAAAGTTCCCACACCAACTTTCTGGTGGTCAACGTCAGCGCGTGAACTTGGCTCGTAACATTGCGGTTGGTGCAGAAGTGGTACTGGCTGACGAACCAACATCAATGCTTGACGTATCGATCCGTGCTGGTGTTCTTAACCTGATGGAAGAGATGAAGTTTGAGAAGCAAATGTCTCTTCTTTACATCACTCACGACATCGCGACAGCGCGTTATATTGCTGAAGATCTTGCGGTTATGTACGTGGGCCACATGGTTGAGTGGGGTGACACAGAGGAAATCATTCACGATCCTCAACACCCATATACGCAACTGTTGGTATCTGCGGTTCCAGATCCATCGAAGTCTATTCACGAGAAACTGAAAGGCAACAAAGGGGAAATCCCACTTTGGACACCAGAATCTGTCGGCTGTCCATTTGCTGGACGTTGTGTACACGCTACCGATAAATGTCGCGAACGACTACCGGGCGTCACTCAACTGTCCGACAACCACTTTGTCCGCTGTTACTTATTTGAAGATTAATCATAACGAGGGTCAGGTTCAGCCTGACCCATTCCTGTTTTTATCGTTTCCCGGAGACATTGAATGCTGCTACTGACTAACCACATTGGTTATGAACGTCTGGGCCCAAAGAAAGCCATTATCCAGACCGAACAACCACACTTGTCTTCTTACACTGCTCAATTGATTTGTGCCACTAGCGAGCAAACCGTGGCAACTTTTGCGGTTGAAGAACAAGGTAAAGTGGCGAACTGGCATCAGGGCTATTTCTACCTCATCGACTTTTCCTCTTTCACAACGTCAGGTGACTATTTCTTGCAAGTAGAAGATACGCGCTCTTCCTCTTTCATCGTTGGCGAACACATTCTGTTGGATCAAACTTTGTCAGATGTGATCCACTACTTCAAATCGCAACGTTGCGGCGGGATCTTCGATAAACAAGATCGACAACTTCCAGTACTAAACTCCAATAAAAAGGTTGATGTACACGGCGGCTGGTACGACGCATCAGGAGACGTTAGCAAGTATTTAAGTCACCTTTCATACGCGAATTATTTGAATCCTCAACAAACCCCAATGGTGGTTTGGAACATCCTAAAAGGGGTTTCATTGCTTGAAGGAAGCGAAGACATTGCAGCTTTCACACGTACACGTCTGATTGAAGAAGCCCTGTTCGGTGCAGACTTTCTTGTGCGTATGCAAAACGAAAAAGGCTTTTTCTACATGACGGTCTTTGACAAGTGGAGCAAAGATACTGCGCAACGCGAGATTTGCGCGTACGAAACTCAACTTGGTCACAAATTTGACGACTATCAAGCAGGCTTTCGACAAGGTGGCGGTGTCGCCATTGCAGCGCTAGCGGCAGCGTCGCGTTTAAGTGTTCACGGTGAATACGATCAACAAAAATACCGCAACGCTGCCGAAAATGGTTACTGGCACTTAAAAGAGCACAATACGCAGTACCTCAATGATGGGGAAGAAAACATTATCGACGAATACTGTGCGCTACTGGCTTGTGTAGAACTGTTTAAAGCAACCAAAGAAACTCGCTACTTGGAAGAGAGCCGTTTGTGGACGCAACGTTTAGTTGCACGCCAAATGAGCGACGAGCAGATTCAACACTTTTGGTCAGCAAACCAAGACGGCAGCCGTCCATATTTTCACGCAGCCGAAGCTGGTCTACCAGTTATTGCCCTATGCGAATATCTATCAATTGAAGACGACTCAGCACGAGCGGAATCGGTAAAACGTATCGTCAACCTAGCGTGTGAGTTTGAGATCACAATATCGAATAAAGTGATCAACCCATTCGGTTACCCTCGCCAATATGTTAAAGGCGTAAATGAGTCAAAACGCGAGGCATTTTTTGTCGCACACAACAATGAATCCGGCTATTGGTGGCAAGGCGAGAATGCTCGACTGGGCTCACTCGCGACCATGGCGTACCTTGCTCAACCGCATATAGCGTCGCAAGAAGTACAGCAACAACTTTCTGTGTTTGCTCAAGATGCATTGAACTGGGTTGTAGGCTTAAACCCATACGACATGTGCATGCTAGATGGCCATGGTCGTAACAACCCTGATTACCTCCCTCAATATGGTTTCTTCAACGCAAAAGGTGGCGTGTGTAACGGAATCACTGGCGGCTTTGAAGACGAGGAAGACATTGCATTTAACCCACCAGCACAAAAAGAAGACGTGTTACAAAACTGGCGCTGGGGCGAACAATGGATCCCGCATGGCGCTTGGTACTTACTCGCGATAATGAGTCAAGCTCAGCATGTTTCTCAGTTGGCGACCTCTAAAAATATGAAGGAAGAATAATCATGGGAATGTATTTTGTCGGTATCGATGGTGGCGGCACGTCATGTCGAGCCAGGATTAAAGATTCACAAGGTAATTTTCTTGGCGAGGCCAAAAGCGGCAGTGCCAACATCATGCTAGGTGCTGAAATAGCAATGGCTTCGATTCTTGAATCCATCACTTCGGCTACCGAGCAAGGCGGTCTAACACAACAAGATTTCGCGTCGATGCACGTCGGCTTAGCCCTTGCTGGCGCAGAGCACAAAGCATCTTGGCAAGCCTTCATGTCTCTTCCTCATCCATTTGCCAGTATAACTCTGAATACCGATGCTTACGGTGCGTGCGTTGGTGCGCACAATGGCGAAGATGGCGCAATCATGATTGCGGGAACCGGTTCTTGTGGCATCTACCTTAAAGGATTGGAGCAACACGTTGTCGGTGGTCGTGAGTTCCCTATTTCGGATCAAGGTGGCGGCGCAGTGATGGGGCTACGCCTAGTTCAGCAAGTTTTGTTAGCTGAAGATGGCATCAGAGAAAAAACGCCCCTAGCACAACACTTTATGACGCATTTCGAAAATGAGGTCGACAACGTGGTGGCGTGGTCAAAACAGGCGCTTCCTCGTGATTATGGGCAGTTTTCTCCGGCTATTTTCCAACATGCGGAACAAGGCGATGCACTGGCCATTGAAATACTGAAGCAAACCGCAGCGGATATAGAAATGTTTCTCGTGGCATTAAACAAGCGCGGCGCAACACGTATTTGTTTAATGGGTAGCATTGCTGAACGCATTTTACGTTGGCTCTCACCACCAGTTCAGCAATGGATTGTTGAGCCACAGTTTGACGCGATTGAAGGCGCAATTATGTTTGCTGGCAAACCAGAACATAACCTTTACTCGCTCAGTGCGGCGTAGGAGTAGATATGGAATATCGTGTTGATCTCGTGGTCCTTTCTGAGCAGAAACAAAACTGCCGCTTTGGCCTCACCTTTCATAACTTGAGCGACCAAGACCTAAACAGCTGGAGCTTAACTTTCGCTTTCGATCGTTACATTCTTCCAGACAGCGTTTCAAATGGTCAACTGACTCAAATTGGTAGTTTTTGCACACTTAAGCCAGAAGGGGTGGTACTGGCTGCCAACCATCACTATTACTGTGAATTCAGTATTGGTTCGAACCCATTCCGTTATTACTCGGATGGCTTTAACGAAGCGATGATCAACTTTGTCGTTGATGGAAACCCACAGCGCGCACAAGTGGATGTCACGCCTATCGTATTAGCTTCACCATACCGTGAACGCAGTGAGATTCCTGCAAGTTTAACCCATGCACAGCCCTTGCTGCCAAAACCAAACCATATTGAGGTCAGCGATCACTATTTTAGCTTTGATCATCATGCTGGCGTCGCGGTTTATTCAAGCCTGGCCAATTCAGCTAAAGAATGGCTACTTGATGAGCTTAAGCGCATTCACCAATTTGAGTTCGCATCAGACAATGGCAGTCAGATCATCTTCAAAGGCAACCCAACCTTGGATGAAGGCGCTTACAAACTGAAAGTAGCCGAAGAGTCAATCAAAATTGAAGCAGGATCTTCGTCTGGTTTTACCCATGCTTGTGCAACGTTATTACAACTAATCAAAGTTGGCGATCAACCTAACTCAATGGAAGTAGTTTGCTGTTCAATCAAGGACAGGCCACGTTTTCGTTACCGCGGTATGATGCTGGATTGTGCTCGTCATTTTCACTCCGTTAAGCAAGTCAAACGCTTGATCAACCAACTGGCTCATTACAAGTTCAATACGTTCCATTGGCATCTTACCGACGATGAGGGGTGGCGAATTGAAATCAAATCACTGCCTCAACTGACCGATATTGGTGCTTGGCGCGGATTGGATGAGATCAATGAACCACAGTACACGCACTTTGATGAACGTTACGGCGGCTTCTACACACAAGAAGACATCAAAGACGTTATCGAATTTGCATCGCAACGCGGCATCACCATCATTCCTGAAATTGATGTACCTGGTCATTGCCGAGCCGCCATCAAGTCGTTACCACACCTATTGGTAGAAGCGGAAGATACCACCGAATACCGCAGTATTCAGCATTACAACGACAACGTCATTAACCCAGCTCTGCCGGGGAGCTATGAATTTATCGACAAAGTGCTAGAAGAAGTCTCTGCGCTTTTTCCTGCGCCTTACGTTCATATTGGTGCCGACGAAGTACCTAACGGCGTATGGTCAAAAAGCCCAGCATGCCAAGCACTAATGGAACAACTGGGTTACAGCGACTACAAAGATTTGCAAGGACACTTCTTGCGTTATGCCGAAGACAAACTTCGTAAATTGGGCAAACGCATGCTGGGCTGGGAAGAAGCTCAACACGGCGACAAAGTCAGTAAAGATACGGTGATCTACTCATGGCTAAGCGAAGAAGCGGCCTTGAACTGTGCTCGCCAAGGCTTTGATGTGGTGCTGCAACCAGCACAAACCACTTACCTAGATATGACCCAAGACTACGCACCTGAAGAACCGGGCGTGGACTGGGCAAACCCACTGCCACTAGAAAAAGCTTACAACTACGAGCCGCTCGCTGAAGTGCCTGCTGACGACCCAATACGTAAGCGCATTTGGGGCATTCAAACAGCATTATGGTGCGAAATTATCAATAACCAACCTCGCATGGACTACATGATCTTCCCTCGTTTAACTGCAATGGCAGAAGCATGTTGGACAGACAAACAACACCGAGATTGGACCGACTATTTATCACGCTTGAAAGGCCATCTACCTCTGCTTGATTTGCAGGGAGTGAATTACCGTAAACCGTGGAAGTAATACAAAACTGATGTCGAAACATCACGCTTGAAGAGTTTTTAAATTTTGGCTGCTGATGCAGCTTCGTAAAAAGGAAAGACACAAATGAAATACGGCTATTTCGATAACGAGAATCGCGAATACGTCATCACTCGCCCTGACGTACCAGCACCATGGACCAACTACCTAGGTACTGAGAAGTTCTGTACGGTTATCTCGCACAACGCGGGTGGCTACTCGTTCTACAACTCTCCAGAATACAACCGTGTTACTAAATTCCGTCCAAATGCGACATTCGATCGCCCAGGACACTACGTTTACTTGCGTGATGATGAGACAGGTGATTACTGGTCAATCTCTTGGCAACCAGTTGCGAAGAGCCTAGACGAAGCAAACTACGAAGTTCGTCACGGCTTGTCTTACTCTAAGTTCAAATGTGAATACAGCGGTATTACCGCAACAAAAACTCTGTTCGTGCCAAAAGGCGAAGACGCTGAAATCTGGGATGTAGTGATTAAAAACACCTCTGACAAACCACGTACGATCAGTGCATTCTCATTTGTTGAGTTCTCATTCAGCCACATTCAATCTGATAACCAAAACCATCAGATGTCTCTGTACTCGGCAGGTACGGCTTACAACGAAGGCGTGATAGAGTACGACCTGTACTACAACACCAACGATTTCGAAGGCTTCTACTACCTAGCTTCAACATTTGCCCCAGATTCATACGACGGCCAACGTGACAGCTTCCTAGGCCTATACCGTGACGAAGCAAACCCGTTAGCGGTAGAACAAGGTAAGTGTTTCAATACAGCGCAAACTTGTTACAACCACTGTGGCTCTTTGCATAAGCAATTTACTATTCAGCCGGGTGAAGAAGTTCGCTTTGCTTACATTCTCGGTATCGGTAAAGGCAACGGAGAGCGTCTGCGTGCTAAGTACCAAGACCTTGCAGAAGTCGACAACGCATTTGCGGGTATCAAAGCACACTGGGATGAGCGTTGTGGCAAGTTCCAAGTGAAATCACCAAACGAAGGTCTAGATACCATGATCAACGCTTGGACGTTATACCAAGCGGAAACGTGTGTGGTGTGGTCTCGCTTTGCTTCATTCATCGAGGTGGGAGGCCGTACTGGTCTTGGTTACCGCGATACAGCGCAAGATGCAATCTCAGTTCCTCACGCTAACCCAGCAATGACGCGCAAACGTATCGTTGACCTACTGCGCGGCCAAGTAAAAGCGGGCTACGGTCTACACCTATTCGATCCAGATTGGTTTGATCCAGAAAAAGCGGATGTTAAACCATCTAAATCTCCAACCGTAGTTCCAACACCTTCTGATGAAGACAAAATTCACGGCATCGAAGACACCTGTTCTGATGATCACCTATGGCTAGTTCCAACCATCTGTAAGTACGTGATGGAAACCGGTGAGCACAGCTTCTTCGACGAAGTGATCCCTTACGCCGACGGTGGCGATGCAACGGTTTATGACCACATGAAAGCCGCGCTAGACTTCTCGGCTGAATACGTAGGTCAAACCGGTATCTGTAAAGGTCTGCGTGCAGACTGGAACGACTGTCTGAACCTAGGTGGCGGCGAATCTTCAATGGTGTCGTTCCTACATTTCTGGGCACTGCAGGAGTTCATCGACCTAGCGAAATACCTAGGTAAGGAAGCCGACGTTGAAAAATACACCGAGATGGCAGCAAACGTGCGTGAAGCGTGTGAAACACACCTTTGGGACGAAGAAGGCGGCTGGTATATCCGTGGTCTAACGAAAAACGGCGAAAAGATCGGTACAGCGCAACAAAAAGAAGGTCGTGTACACCTAGAGTCAAACACACTTGCGGTACTTTCTGGTGCGGTATCTCAAGAGCGCGGCGAAAAAGCGATGGACGCTGTCGATGAGAACCTATTCTCTGAATACGGCCTCCACCTAAACTCACCATCTTTTGCAACACCGAATGATGATATCGGCTTCGTAACTCGTGTTTACCAAGGCGTAAAAGAGAACGGTGCGATATTCTCGCATCCAAACCCATGGGCTTGGGTAGCTGAAGCGAAACTGGGTCGTGGTGATCGTGCAATGAAGTTCTACGATGCGCTAAACCCATACAACCAGAACGACATCATCGAAAAACGTATTGCAGAACCATACTCATACGTTCAGTTCATCATGGGTCGTGACCACCAAGACCACGGTCGTGCAAACCACCCATGGTTAACAGGTACGTCAGGCTGGGCTTACTTCGCTGTTACCAACTTTATTCTTGGTGTGCGTACAGGCTTCGATGGCCTAACTATCGATCCATGTATCCCAACGAACTGGCCTGGTTTCGAAGTGACTCGCCAATGGCTAGGAGCAACGTACAACATCAAAGTCGTTAACCCAGACTCAGTAAGCAAAGGCGTTAAGTCGATTACCGTGAACGGTGAAGCAGTGAATGGTGCCTCTGTACCAGTTCAAGCGGAAGGTTCAGTAAACGAAGTTATCGTTACTCTAGGTTAATCATCTTTTGGGGGAGAGCTTTTCCTCTTTTGATTTATCCGATGCACTTGAGTTTTACAAGTGCATCGGTTCGCTAGCAAAGATTTAAGAGGCGGTGGGATGCCGCTCTTATCGAGGATCGAATCATGATCAAATTTGGTACAGGCGGTTGGCGTGCATTTATCGGTGAGGAGTTCACCAAAGATAATGTACGTTTGGTCGCTCAAGCAGTCGCAAACATCACGAATAACGAATCGGTTGCTGATCGCGGTTTTGTGATTGGCTATGACCGTCGTTTTCTTTCCGATAAAGCAGGTCGTTGGTTCGCTGAAGT
Source organism: Vibrio sp. Vb0598 (assembly GCF_033338935.1). NCBI lineage: Bacteria > Pseudomonadati > Pseudomonadota > Gammaproteobacteria > Vibrionales > Vibrionaceae > Vibrio > Vibrio sp. Vb0598. The sequence continues at coordinate 8,700 of NZ_JAWOTP010000011.1, forward strand.
TCTAGCAGCAAACGGCATTGTGGTTAGCTTTATCGACAAATTTGTCCCAACACCTATCGTAATGTTTAAAGCGAAAGAAATGGGCTGCGCATACTCGGCATGTATTACCGCATCACACAACCCTGCCGATTACAACGGCATTAAAGTCTTCATTGAAGGCGGTCGTGACGCAGATGAAATCATCACCCAAAAAATCGAATCACAAATAGACGCGCTCACTGCGCACGATGTAAAAAGCGTCGACTTTGAACAAGCGGTTGAAGATAAGCTGATTGAAATCATCAATCCGATGAACGAATTCGTTGACTCAATCATCGACTTTATCGACATCGAAGCGATCAAGAAGGCGAATTTACGTGTTTTGATCGACCCAATGTTTGGTGTCGCGAAAAACGCACTGCAAACCGTATTAATCAACGGCCGCTGTGACGTTGATGTGATTAACGATGGCAAAAACCCAGATTTCGGTGGGTTAATGCCTTCGCCAAGCGCTGCAACACTCTACCGTTTGATGCACCTAGTGAAAGAGCAAGGTTACGATATTGGCATCGGTACTGATGGCGATGCGGACCGTCTTGGTATTATCGACGAAAAAGGTAACTTCATTCATCCAAATGAAGTGCTACTGCTGCTTTACTACTACCTACTTGAATACAAAGGCTGGAAAGGCTCCGTGGTACGTAACATCGCAACCACACACCTTCTCGATAAAGTCGCCGAAGATCATGGCGAGAAATGCTTTGAGGTTCCTGTAGGCTTTAAGCACATCAGCTCCAAAATGGAAGCGGATGACTCACTGATTGGCGGGGAAAGCTCTGGCGGCCTAACCATTCGCGGCCACATCAAAGGTAAAGACGGCGTATTCGCATCAAGTCTATTGGTAGAAATGATTTCAGTAACCGGCAAGAAGCTGTCTGAGTTGCTGGATGAAATCTACGGCAAGTACGGCTATGCCTACATGGCAGAAGGCGATTGCAAGTTCAAACCAGCGCAAAAAGACGTACTGTTCAACAAGATTTATGTTGAAAAGCAGTTGCCTGAGTTTGAGTTTGAAATCGAAAAAGTCAGCTATGAAGATGGTGCGAAAGTCTACTTCAAAAACGGCGGTTGGATCATCGCTCGCTTCTCTGGCACTGAGCCACTGCTACGAATTTTTGCAGAGATGCAAGATAAGGACACTGCGGAACGTGTTCTTCAACAGTTTAAAGACTTCTTGTCTTTATAACTGAACCTTGTGCCCGCTTCGAGCACTATGATGAGAGTCAACGCTGTCTGAAAAGGCGCTCATCAACAGGAGAAGAGCACTTGCCCGGCTCCACAGCCGGGCTTTTTTATTGTATGTTGGAAAGTCGTAAACGAGATAGCAAAGATACTCAGGAGCGTTAAGCAAATGCCAGGACGCCTTGCGTTTCAATTTTCACCGCGACGGACTCACCTATATTTAATGCTTGCGAAGCTGTAGCTAACAAACGGTCACCATTCGCGTTAATCACATAACGGCAGTGATCACCCATAAAATGCTGTTCCAATACGGTTACCGAACTATCTTCATCGGATTGAATTTGTACATGCTGCGGTCTTAGCAGTAAAGAGCACTCCGCCTGTACTGGAATATCTTGTTGAGCCGTGGCTTCAACCACGCCCAAGTGGGTTTCATATTCTGAATTCGAAACTCGTTTAGCAGCAAGGTAACTGCCACCACCTAAGAAATCAGCGACAAATTTACTTGAAGGTTGGTAGTAAAGCTCAGATGCTGTGCCATATTGCTCGATGACTCCATTGTTCATCACTGCCATTTTATCGGCGAAAGCAAAAGCCTCTTCACGGCTATGCGTAACAAAAATGGCAGTCACACCTTGGGCCTTAAAAATCTTACGGATCTCACTTATCAACTCATGGCGAACTTGCGTATCAATATTAGAAAACGGTTCATCCAGTAACAGTAAGTCTGGGCTGTAAGCTAATGAGCGAGCAATCGCAACACGCTGCTGCTGTCCACCAGACAATTGATGAGGATAACGATCGCCATAACCTTGAAGATGCACGAGTTCTAACATCTCTTGAACTTTGGCATTTTTCTCTTTTGTCGAGCACTGCTTTAAGCCAAAGGCAATGTTTTGCTCCACCGTCAAGTGAGGAAAAAGTGCGTAATCTTGGAAAATCATCCCTATATTACGCTGTTCTGGCGGCAACCAGTTTTCCCCATCATCAATTGTGACGCAATTTAGACTCATTTCGCCTGACGTTAACGGCAATAATCCCGCAACGGCCTTTAATAGTGTTGTTTTCCCACAGCCACTAGCTCCTAGCAAACAGACAATCTGCCCTTGTTCTACCTCAAGAGACAATGATTCGAGTACGGTTTGATCGTCATATTGGCACGTTAGGTTTTTAATTGATAATGCACAGCTCATCAGTGATTTTGCTCCAGTGAACGGTTAACAACAACAAGCGGGATCAACCCAACAAGAACCAACAGAACCGCTGGCAAAGCGGCCAATTCTAAATGCTCATCCGAGGCGAAGTTATAAACGTATGTGGCTAGTGTTTCAAAGTTAAACGGACGAAGTAACAAAGCCGCATTGAGCTCTTTCATTGACTCGATAAACACTAATAAAGCCGCAATCAGTGCACCGCGCTTAACCAGCGGAAAGTGCACGCGCCACAGCATTGCATTGGGCTTACAACCCATAGTGCGCGATGCCATATCTAACGACGGAGAAATTTTATTTAAATTACTTTCGATACTACCAATCGCTACCGCGGAAAAGCGCACAACCATGGCAAATACTAGTGCGAACATGGAACCAGAAAAGATAAGTCCCGGCCTTCCCCACTCCATGGCTTTAGCAACGTCGTTGACACGATGATCCATAAACAGCACAGCGACCATCACACCGATGGCTAGTACCGTTCCTGGTACTGCATAGCCCATAGAAGAAAGACGCATAAATGCCAAGCTTTCTCGTTTACCATTGACTCGATGGGTAAAGTTAACGATCAGTGCGACAGCAACACCAATAATCGCAGCAATAACAGACACAACTAAGCTATTCCATGCGTATTCACGAAACTCTGAGGTCCAACTCTGTGCAAAATAAGTGATCGCATAATCAATCAGCTGTAGTAGCGGCAAAATAAACGCGACCGAAACCAAGCCCCAGCACCAAACTAGTGCGGTCCACTTTTTCCAGCCCGTCAACTCGTAACGAAAATCTTCGTGACTGTTAAATTGGCTTTGAAAAAGCTTTTGTTTACGGCGGCTGTATCGTTCTGCACTAAGAAGCAGTACTACAATGACGAGCATCATGGCAGAAATCTTGGCTGCCGCATTAAGATTAGAGTACCCCAACCAAGTATCGTAGACCGCTGTGGTTAACGTATTCACCGCGAAGTAACTTACCGTACCAAAGTCGCCAATGGTCTCCATTGCGACCAATGATAAACCCACTGCGATAGAGGGTCTTACTAACGGCATCGAGATGCGCCAAAAACTTTCCCATGGAGAGCACTTGAGCAAACGCGCGCTTTGCAATAAAGAGACATTTTGCTCCATAAACGCAGCCCGGCACAATAAATACACGTAAGGATACAACACCAAAGCCAACACAAAGGTCGCACCAGGCAACGTACGAATGTCAGGGAACCAATACTCGCCAGGTCCCCATCCGGTTACATCACGCAAAAAGATCTGAATCGGGCCTGCAAAATCAAACCAATCAGTAAAAATATAACCAATGATATAACCTGGCATTGCAAGAGGTAGTACCAATGCCCACTGCAACCATTTTTCGGTCGGCAGTTTACACATGGCCATTATCCAAGCGCTTGGAATACCAAGAATTAAGGACAGCACCATTACGCCAACAGTTAGCGCAACCGTGTTAAAAATATAAGTCGGCATGACCGTTGCCATTAAATGAGCAAACAAATCATCCGTTTCACCAATTGCGGTGTAGAAGATCGCTAAGATCGGCAAAACCAGTAGCAGAGTTATTACCCCACTACTGGTTTTCCATAAAGAGTGTTTATCTTTCATCGCCTAATTACTGCAAGGCTGTATGAAATACAAATGCTGTTGCAAATACATCTCATATCCTTTAATCAAATGGGGGTACTGTTATACCCCCACAAGGAATTAAAGGTCAAATTTCACTTCGTCTAATAGCTTAATTGCCGCTTCGTGGTTGGCTGCAATATCGTCTAGAGAAAGCTTGTCTGCTTTAAAGTCACCCCAAGATTCCACAAGCTCAGAACGCTTCACGCCTTCTTTAACTGGGTACTCATAGTTAACTTCTGCGTACATTTGCTGCGCTTTGTCACCCGTTAGGAATTCCATTAGCTTCACAGCATTGTCTTTGTTTGGAGAGTACTTCGCCATCGCCATACCAGAGATATTCACGTGAGTGCCTGTAGTCTCTTGGTTAGGGAAGTTGATGTAAACTGCATCAGCCCAAGCCTTTTGCTCTTTGTCGTTAACCATTTTACCTAGGTAGTAGCTGTTACCCAGAGAAACATCACATAGGCCTTCTTTGATCGCTTTAACTTGTGCACGGTCGTTGCCTTGTGGTTTGCGAGCAAGGTTTGCTTTCACGCCTTCCAACCACTCTTTGGTTTCTGCTTCGCCATTGTGAGCAATCATTGCTGAAACTAGAGAAACGTTGTACGGGTGCTTACCGCTACGAGTACAAATTTTACCTTTGAACTCTGGCTTAGCTAAGTCTGCGTAGTTGAAATCTGCGCCTAGTTTACCTACGCGATCACGTGATGAATAAACGCTACGAGAACGTAGAGTTAGAGCAAACCACTCATTCTCTTTATCTTGGTATTGAGCAGGTACGTTTTCTTCAATGATTTTGCTATCGACTTTCTGAACTAAACCTTTGTTTGTCAGTTCAGCTAGACGGCTGATGTCTGTCGTAAGAATAACGTCAGCAGGGCTGTACTCACCTTCTTGAGCTAGCTTTTCTGCTAAGCCTTTTTTAGCAAATTTTACGTTTACTTTGATGCCAGTTTCTTTAGTGAACTCATTGAACATAGGTTCAACTAGGAAAGGTTGACGGTAAGAGTAGACGTTCACTTCTTCAGCAGCCATTGCTGTTGGAGCTAGAGTAGCGCAAGTTAGTGCTGAAAGAGTTAGCAGTTTTTTCATTGTTTAATCCTTTACCATGCTAATGATAACGTTTATCAGTTGCGTTATTATATGTATGTTCAATAAGAAGACAATGACGAATATTAAAAAACCTGCTCATCGGAGCAGGTTTTATTGTGTTAAGTGTGTAACCATTTATTACAAGCTAATGATTATTTCACCGTAACAAACTCTGGGTAAGCACCAACACCACAATCATGCATGTCCATACCTTCCATTTCTTCATCTTCTGTAACGCGAATCCCAACGGTTGCTTTCAAGATTGCCCACACAACTAGGCTGGCACCAAATACCCAAGCAAAGATAACTACGGCACCTAAAAGCTGTGCACCAAACGTTGCATCACCGTTGCTCAGTGGCACTACCATTAGGCCGAAGAAACCACACACACCGTGAACTGAGATAGCACCTACTGGATCGTCAATTTTAAGTTTATCTAGAGCAATGATACTGAATACTACTAGTGCACCCGACACCGCACCAATCGCAACCGCGTACAGTGGTGATGGCGATAGAGGGTCTGCAGTGATGGCAACCAAGCCAGCTAGCGCGCCATTGAGAATCATCGTTAAATCGGCTTTACCCCAAGTAGTTTTACAAACGAATAGCGCCGCAATTGCACCGGCAGCCGCTGCTGCGTTAGTGTTTAGAAAGATCTGACCTACCGCTGTAGCATTCTCAAAATCTGAAACCATCAACTGAGAGCCACCGTTAAATCCAAACCAGCCAAACCAAAGGATAAAAGTACCCAACGTTGCCAAAGGCATGTTAGAACCTGGAATCGGATAGATTTCACCATTTTTACCGTACTTACCCTTACGCGCGCCAAGCAGTAACACACCAGCAAGAGCAGCAGAAGCACCTGCCATATGTACGATACCAGAACCCGCAAAGTCACTAAATCCAGCTTCTGCTAGGAAGCCTCCACCCCATGTCCAGTAACCTTCCATTGGATAGATAAACGCAGTTAAAATCGCAGAGAAAATCAAGAAAGACCAAAGCTTCATGCGCTCAGCTACCGCACCAGAAACGACGGACATGGCAGTTGCAACGAAGACAACTTGGAAGAAGAAGTCAGACTCTAAAGAGTGGTCGGCCCCTTCACCTTGAGTACCAATTAGCGTACCAAATGAAGGTAACCAGCCTCCTTCTCCATTATCGACATACATGATGTTATAACCGACAATCAGAAACATCGTACATGCGATGGCGTACAAACAGATGTTCTTCGTAAGAATTTCTGTTGTGTTTTTAGAGCGCACAAGGCCAGCCTCTAGCATCGCAAAACCTGCTGCCATCCACATTACCAACGCACCGGAAATGAGGAAGAAAAAGGTGTCAAGTGCGTAACGTAACTCGGTTACTGTGGTTGTTAATTCCATAATAAGTATCTCCAATCCTTTGAATTCTTAAAGTGCTTCTGCGTCCATTTCGCCAGTTCGGATACGCACCGCTTGGTTCAGATCGTAAACAAAAATTTTACCGTCGCCGATTTTTCCGGTTTGCGCAGCTTTTGTAATTGCTTCAACAACGCGATCTACATTGTCTGCGTGAGTCGCGATTTCAATTTTCACCTTTGGTAGAAAATCGACTTGATACTCTGCACCGCGATACAATTCCGTGTGACCTTTTTGACGACCGAACCCTTTAACTTCTGATACTGTCATCCCTTCGATACCGACATCAGCCAATGCTTCTCGTACATCGTCTAATTTAAACGGCTTAATAATGGCATTGATTATTTTCATTGAGTTATCTCCGAAGCTTTCATCCTGAAACACTTCTTATAATCCAATCTACGTGCCAAGTTTTTAAGTCATTGAATAATAAAAGCTAACCTCAATTTACATATCTATAAACAAAAAGAGCGCACCATATCGGTGCGCCCTTTTCACAAATTTAAAGCAACGGCAGAGAAGTTACCCAAAACTGTGCATTAAATGTTCAAAAAGTCTTTCCATTGTTCGATAAGTGTCATGAAATCCTCTATCCCACAACTTGCTGTACTTTCTGCATTGTAGAAGTCGAACTCACTTTCCATCTCGACATCATATTCATGGGCTAATGCGTTTTCTTGTACAAGAACTTCGTCGCCCTGAATCATCAAGCTAATTTCCGTGCCTGTTAGGTTATGCTCCTGAGAAGGCGCTAAAAATGACCGCTCAATTAGCTTTTCAACTTGTGCAATCTTCATCGGATCTTTGCCAATTTCTTCTTGCAACCAGCGCCCTACAATCTCATGTCCCATGCTACATTTTACGTAGTACTCGCCCATCAACGTGTTACGAATGAATTCAAATTCCACCGAGATTGCCTATTTCGTATCAATTTGGTGCGAGTATAGCGAATTGCTCCCATAAAAAAAGCACCTCATGTGAGGTGCTTTTGAATTGTGCATTTCTGATTATGCTGGTTCTTGGAAGATCACTTCGTCCGCTTTCTTGGTGTATTGATCCATTTTATGGAAGTTCAAGTAGCGGTACGTATCCGTTGCCGTAGCGTCGATTTGCTTCGCGTATTCTAGGTATTCTTCTTTGGTTGGAATCTTACCTAGGATTGCACCTACTGCAGCTAGCTCAGCTGACGATAGGTAAACATTCGCACCAGTACCCAGACGGTTCGGGAAGTTACGCGTTGAAGTCGACATTACTGTTGATTTATCTGCAACACGTGCTTGGTTACCCATACAAAGTGAACACCCTGGCGTTTCAATACGAACCCCTGCACGTCCGAAGATACCGTAGTAGCCTTCTTCAATCAGTTGGTCTTTATCCATCTTTGTTGGTGGCGCTACCCAAAGGCGCGTTGCTAACTGGCCATTGAACTTATCAAGCAATTTACCTGCTGCGCGGAAGTGACCGATGTTCGTCATACAAGAACCGATGAACACTTCATCAATCGCTGTGCCTTGTACTTCAGACAACAAACGAGCGTCATCTGGGTCATTCGGTGCACATAGTACTGGCTCATTGATTTCAGCCATATCGATTTCAATCACATGTGCGTATTCAGCGTCTTTATCTGCTTGCATCAGCTCAGGGTTTGCTAGCCACTCTTGCATTGCTGTAATGCGGCGCTCGATAGTACGGCGATCACCGTAGCCTTCAGAGATCATCCACTTCAGCATCACGATGTTAGAGTTTAAGTACTCTTCGATCGACTCTTGAGACAATTTCACAGTACAACCTGCCGCCGAACGCTCTGCAGATGCATCAGAAAGCTCAAATGCTTGCTCAACCGTTAGCGTTTCTAAGCCTTCAATCTCAAGGATACGGCCAGAAAATTCGTTGATCTTGCCCGCTTTCTCTACCGTTAGTAGACCTTGCTGAATCGCGTAGTAAGGGATGGCATGAACAAGATCACGCAGTGTAATACCCGGTTGCATTTCACCTTTAAAACGAACCAAGATTGACTCTGGCATGTCTAGCGGCATAACGCCTGTCGCAGCTGCAAAGGCAACCAAGCCCGAGCCTGCTGGGAATGAAATACCCAGAGGGAAACGAGTATGTGAGTCCCCACCCGTACCGACAGTATCCGGTAGTAGCATACGGTTTAGCCATGAGTGGATAATACCGTCACCAGGACGAAGAGATACACCACCGCGGTTCATAATAAAGTCCGGAAGTGTATGGTGAGTGTTAACGTCTACTGGTTTTGGATAAGCCGATGTGTGACAGAAAGACTGCATGACAAGATCAGCAGAGAAGCCGAGACACGCCAAGTCTTTAAGTTCATCACGAGTCATAGGGCCAGTAGTATCTTGCGAACCTACTGTCGTCATTTTCGGCTCACAGTAGGTTCCAGGACGGATGCCTTCTACGCCACATGCTTTACCAACCATTTTCTGTGCAAGCGTGTAGCCTTTACCAGAATCTGCGATTTCACCAGGTTTGCGGAATACGTCCGAAGGCTCAAGACCTAGCGATTGACGCGCTTTGTCTGTCAAACCACGACCGATGATCAATGGGATACGACCACCAGCACGAACTTCATCAATCAGTACTTCTGTTTTTAGCGAGAACTCAGCTAGAACCTCACCAGTTTCGTGGTTGCAAACTTTACCTTCATATGGGTAAACATCGATAACATCGCCCATGTTGAGCTTAGTTACGTCAACTTCGATTGGTAGTGCGCCAGCATCTTCCATTGTGTTAAAGAAGATAGGGGCAATTTTGCCACCAAGCACATACCCACCAGCTCGTTTGTTTGGAACGTAAGGGATATCATCACCCATAAACCAAAGCACTGAGTTGGTTGCAGATTTACGTGAAGAGCCAGTACCAACAACATCACCAACGTAAACCAATTGATGGCCTTTGTCTTTTAACTCTTCAATTTGCTTGATCGGGCCAATAGTACCCGGTTGATCAGGGTTTATTCCTTCACGCTCGTTTTTAAGCATCGCCAGTGCGTGTACTGGAATATCAGGGCGAGACCAAGCGTCAGGTGCAGGTGAAAGATCATCCGTGTTCGTTTCACCTGTTACTTTAAATACGGTTAGAGTGACTTTTTCTTCAAGCTTAGGCTTAGAAAGGAACCACTCCGCATCAGCCCATGATTGAAGTACTTTCTGTGCATGCGCATTGCCTGCTTTCGCTTTCTCTTCTACGTCATAGAAAGCATCAAACATCAGCAGCGTATGAGACAGCGCTTTTACTGCGATCTCTGCCAGTGCTTCATCATCCAATAGCTCAACTAGCGGTTCGATGTTGTAACCACCTTGCATAGTGCCTAGCAGTTCAGCCGCTTTTTCACGACTCACTAATGGTGATTTAACTTCACCTTTTGCTACTGCTGTTAGGAAACCCGCTTTTACATAAGCAGCTTCATCAACACCTGGAGGGATACGGTTTTCAAGTAGGTCAAGAATGACTTCTTCTTCACCTTGCGGGGGATTTTTCAGAAGTTCTACAAGTCCAGCAACTTGTTCTGCGTCTAGCGGTTTAGGAACAACTCCTTCAGCAGCACGCTCTTCGACGTGTTTACGGTAGGCTTCAAGCACGACTTTTTCCTCTCATTGCGGTTCCTCCTCTATTATTACTATTGTTAAAGTAAAGGAGTGAACATCCTTGGAAACTTGGCTCTCCATTGCCCTTGTTTTCATTCAATTATGATTGAGAAACAGCGCCGTAGAGGCCAAACTGTGGGCAAAATAATAGCAAATTTAACCTTAAATTAAAATCTTATCATTTTGACCAACATAGCAACTTACGACTAAAGTTCTGCTAATTTTGACCAAATATGCCAAGTTTTGCTTTCTCATACCCGATTAATTAAACGATGTTCCTACGATCAAATACACAGCATCCAAATCTTGCTCGGTACGACCGTATGCCAACATTATTGGTCCTATTGGTGAGTCAACACCAAAGAAGATGGAGCCAGCATTGTAAAGCGGCGCTTCGTTTAGTTTCAGATCATTATCAGACCAAACACCGCCATATTCGACCGATGCGCCCAGGTAGACTGGAGCTTCAAACAATCCGAAATCATTATCAAACCACTTATATCGGTACACCAAACTGCTGAAAAATAAGTTCTGTCCGATCAGGCTATTTCTTGGGATTCCCGATAGGCTTAAGAAGCCGCCCAACTCTCTGGGATCAAGCGGTAAAGATGAGTTTTTACTCTCTACAAAACTATATTCAGCATGTCCGACTAAAGTATGACGCTGATGACTCACTGCACCTTTAAATCGTGCAGAGATTTCATACACGGTATCTTCAATAATTTTGTCAGTCTCTAAAAGGCTAACGCCTTGAGGACTTTGATCATGAGATACTAAATATTCGAGATCAACTAAAAGTCCACGAGTCGGAAATGCGAAGTCATCAAGTGTATCTAGACGATAATTGGCAAACAGGCCACGACGTTCAAAATCCAATTTACCAGCAGAAGCCAAAGTAGAAAGCTCAATATCTCCGGTAGAGTAGCGAGCGCCAAATCGAAGTTCTTGCCACAATGTGGGTTGGATACCTATCGCTAACTCTGTTGTAAAATCATCGTAAGTGACCGGAAAAAAATCATTTACTGACTCTAAATCTGGTGCTTGAGGCTCTGTTAAAGGTAAGTTTCGGCTCTCACTGCCATAGGAAATACGCCCCGATACAAAAAGTTCTTGGCTAGATAAAACAGGAGAATACAACTCAGCTTCAATCAGCTTATCCGTGCCCATTTCTACGTTGAACGCCAACTCCGCGCCATGAGAGTTCAAGTTGGTAAAGTTGGTCGATATTCCTATGCCGTACTGGCTATCTGTATCGAAGTCATCTTCCAGAAAAAATCGGAAGTTGAGATAATTAGGCCCCCACGACTTCTCGTTAACATCAAAAACCAACAATGTCTCACCATCCACCTCTTCAAAGTGATAAGTGATGAGCTCGAACCGATCTAACGCGTAGAGGTTTTCAACGGCTTTCTCAATTTCGGCCGTTGAAATACGACGTCCGGTTTCTAATTCAATACGATTCGTCAACAGCACATCGCTGTAGTGCGTGTTATTAACAATCACTATGTCATCAACCACACGCTGATCGCCATAAATCAAAGTTTTACGAACTTCTTGTTTGCGATCGATGTATTTTTGATAGTCCGCATTGGACAAGCGCAACCCTTTCAGCTTGTCTTTTAACTGCTTGGTAATATCGTACCCAGCTTGAAAAGCCCAAGGCATTTTGTCGAACTCGACAGTTTCCATGGTGCCCACATTGGGACGAATATAGATATCTTGAGGTTCAAGCTCGTCCACTTGCTGTTGTGTACTACGACGAACGAGATAGTTAGAGAGTTGGTCCGCGACAGTAAACAGCCCCGTAAATTCATCTTCGGTTTTGTAGTCGGTGCTAATATCGACGGCAATAACGACATCAGCCCCCATGGCGCGAGCCACATCGACAGGCATGTTATTGACGACACCGCCATCGACAAGCATATGGCCATTGAGCTTATAGGGAGGAAGCGCTCCTGGTACAGACATGCTAGCCATCATGGCGTCCACAAGGTAACCATTGCCCAGTACGACTTCTTCTAGGGCAAGAATATCTGTCGCAACAGAACGATAGGGAATGGCAAGATCATCAAAAGAATCGAATCGCCCTAAGTTCCCTGTAGTCTCACGCAATACTCGCAACATGTTCTGGCCTTGCACCACACCCGTTGGTGCTCGTACCTCACCGAACCTTAAGCCGAGATCGGTATTAATTTGATAGCGGTCTTCATACTCTTTGTCACGAACTCGACGTTGGCTACGGTCAACACGATCTCGATAACCGCTGCCCCAATCGACGGTGTAGATAAAACTCTCAATTTCATCAGCACTCATCCCCGTGGCATAGAGCCCACCCACATAGGCGCCCATACTGGTACCGGTCACAATATCGACAGGGATCTGCATTTCTTCCAATGCTTTTAAAACCCCAATGTGTGCCGCCCCTTTCGCTCCGCCACCAGCGAGCACAACCGCCACCTTTGGTCGAGGTTCCAAGTCATCCGTTTTTGTTAGAGAGTTTGCGAGGGAAACAGAAGGAGTGATCATCAAAAAGGTACTAACCCAAAGCGCAAAGTTGCGAACCGATGGGCTTGATAACAGCTTTTTGAACATTCACTTCTTCCTTTATTGAATATCTGATCAAGTAGGGCGTGCTAGCAGTACTGTACTAACACGCCCTAATATGTACTAAGAATTAATCAGATAAACAAGCTAATGTTGTTGATTTGGCGATGCTACCAATCAAATATGCTATTTAACCAGTTTGATTTCTTCTCACACTGTTGCTTTATCTGACCGGTTTTATCCCAAACCGGCAGTTTGTAATCACTACGGCAGTTCATTTCTAAACCTCCATCAGATGTAGGCTTGAACCCTAATGTGGTGATTTCTCTTGGCCATGGGAGCTCTAAGCGCTCAGGAATACGCTGCTTCAAGTACTCTGCGTACACTCGTAATGCACCACTCGACCCCGTTAGATTCACGGGTTTATTATCGTCGCGGCCTAGCCAAATTGTCGTCACCTCACGACCATCAACACCGACAAACCAACTATCGCGGTTGTCATTACTGGTACCCGTTTTTCCTGCCAATGCAGCCCAACCAAACTGGCTTTGTAAGAAGCGGCCAGTGCCTTGAGCAACCCCTTGTTTCATCGCGTAGGTCGTTAGCCATGCAGCTTGTTCATCCACGGCTCTTGATGAACGAGGCAAGGATTGATACAGCACATTACCTTCCATATCCATGACTGAGCGCAGAGCGGTCAGTTTTGCACGCTTACCTGAATTCGTCAGAGTCTGATACATCTGTGCAACTTCGAATGGCGTCAAAGAAAACGAACCCAAAAACATCGAAGGCACTGGGCGAATTTCGTCTTTGTTCACGCCCAAACGCTCTAAAGTATTGGACACTTCAGGAATGCCAAGTGCCATACCTAAGCGCACGGTCGGTACGTTAAGTGATTTCGCTAAAGCAATGTAAAGTGGCACATCACCACGATATTTTCTATCGTAGTTGCGCGGCGTCCACACGTTACCTTTACTGCTCTTCAGACTTAACGGCGTGTCGTGTAGCGTCGTGCCTAGGTTGTATTTATCCGGTTGTTCTAGAGCCGTTAAGTAAATCGCTGGTTTCACTAAAGAACCAATCGGACGACTGGCATTGAGCGCGCGGTTAAAGCCTTCATAACCGACACGTTTACCACCTACCATCGCACGGATTTCACCACTATGGCGATCAACGGCCACAGCTGCGGCTTCTAACTCTTTACCACCCCGTTTAGCTAGTTCTGGGATCTTTTTCGCGATAGCTTGTTCCATTTTGCTTTGCGATACTGGGTCCAGAGACGTAAATACGCGCAGTCCGGTCTCTGCCTTAAATCGCTCCCCAACTTTTTCTTTTAATTCAATACTCAATTGTTGGAAATAAGCTGGCTGACGGCTCGCAATACGTGGCTTGCTTTGCGTATCGAGTGGACGACTTACAGCTTGTTCATACTGCTCTGAAGTCAACATGTTTTGCTGCATTAACAGGCGCAGAACGAGATCACGACGCTCTTTCGTTCTCTCAGGGTAACGAATTGGGTTGTAGTAAGACGGTCCTTTTACCATCCCAACTAACATCGCCAATTGATCGATTCGCAACTCCTGAATTGGCTGCCCAAAATAGTAACGCGACGCCAAGCCAAACCCGTGGATCGCTTCACCTCCACTTTGACCTAGGTACACTTCGTTTAGGTAGGCTTCTAAGATACGATCTTTGCTGTAACGGTAATCCAAAATTAGCGCGATATACGCTTCTCGAACTTTACGCCACAGTGTTTTATCACGAGTCAAAAACAGGTTTTTTGCCAATTGCTGAGTCAGCGTACTACCACCTTGAACAGTACGACCCGCCTTAATGTTCGCAACCAATGCACGTGCAATCGCGAGCGGTGACACCCCGTCATGTTGATAAAAATCCCGGTCTTCGGTCGCAAGCAGTGCATCCACCAAAATTTCAGGGAACTGATCACGACGTAAGAAAAGGCGCTGTTCATCACGGTCTTTCTCCAGCATGCCCAACATCTTCGGTTCTAGGCGCAAGTAACCAAGGTCTCCTCGAGATTCTAAAGACTGAATACGTTGCAAACCGGAATCAGAGAAATGCAGCATAATGTGACGATCCGGCTCGGGACCATCGGCAAACTCGAATGGACGACGAATCAATTCAATCCGAGTGGAAGAAGAGGAATATTCGCCTGGGTAACGAGGTTGACTCACTTTACGGTAATTCAACACATCTAGCTCGTTGCGCAGTTCTTGGATGGTGATATTCTCACCAGGGCTTAGATTCAAGATACGGGCATAAACCACCGTTGGCAGCTCAAACAGCTGACCTTCAAAGCGTTCTTTCACCACACTATCTAAGTAAATCCCAACAAACAGCAAAACAGCGGCAAGTGCAACGCCAGCTTTCCAGCTAAACGACCACAGAACTTTCAACCACGAACGTTTCTCGTTAGTCGGCTTTTTACTCGGCGTACGTCGAGTCTGTTTTGCGGTTCCTTTATTGGTTGTACTTTTCTTCGCTGGCGCTTTTTTCGCGCTAGGCTTCTTGCTGTCAGTCATTATTCAATTGTCTTTTTGTTTTCGTTGTTGCTACATGATTGGCAGGATCATCTGGCCAAACGTGTTTTGGGTAGCGCCCTTTCATCTCTTTTTGAACGTCTTTGTAGCTTCCGTTCCAGAAAGCCGCCAAGTCCGACGTTACTTGCAATGGACGTTGTGCCGGTGAAAGCAGTTCAAGCACCAAACGCTTGCGGCCAAGAGCTACCGTTGGGGAACCACTCTCCCCAAATACTTCTTGCATACGCACCGATAATATCGGCTCGTGGCCATATTGGTAACGGATACGCTTCTTTGAACCTGTGGGTAGTTGGTAATGCTCAGGTAACCATTCATCCAGTTGTTGATTGAGTGGCCAACCTAATAGAGCATTAAGCGCTTCGACCAAGTTTATCTTGCTCAGGTCTTTAACCGAGCTGACAGACGTCATGTATGGTTCTAACCACTCCTCTAATGAATCCAGCAAACTGGCTTCATCAAACACTGGCCATGACTGCTCAGGTAACCATTCCACCGCACAACGAATCCGAGCCAACAAGCTCTCCGCTGCCGGTGTCCAGTTTAGACTCTGTAAGCCCTGGCGGCGGACATACGTGAGTAAAGCTTGTGTCATTTTTTCTTTGCCCGGGCTTGGCAACGGCTCGCGTTCAACGACCAGCAGACCGAGTTTTGTTTGTCGCTCAGCTATTAGACGGCCTCTTTTTTCATCCCAGTCCACTACTTCTTCAGACGAAAATAGCGTATCAAAGGTCGTTCGCAATATATTGACATCCAATTCACATGCCGAATGAATTTGACTTGAATTAGAATGAGAACGCATTAAGTCAACGGCAACCAAATACTCACAGCCACCTAGCATGTCTTCCTGATGACATTCTGCACCATGACCATTAGCCAAAGTAAATCGCCCAAATTGATTTGTGCGCTGCTGCGCAATGCGATCTGGAAATGCCAAACTTAACACCAGCGGTAATGCATCTTCATCCACGCCTTTCAGGTCAAATACCGTATCCAATTTGTACGCCAGAGATTGAGCACGCTTGAACAACATCGACTTTTTTGGATGAGTACCAACAAGCCAACGATGCAAGCTATGAGCGATATTGGTAACATTTCTCTCTGGCTCTTCAATCAGTGCGACCGCCGCCAAAGCAGCATTTAACATCTTATCACTGTAAGATAGCGCTTTAATTAGCATCGCAGCCGCACGAGGCTCAACGCCTAGTTCATGCGCCTGTTTTCCTTCGGACGTTAATTGCCCTTTTTCCGTCAGTAGTCCCAATGACACCAATAGCTGCTTCGCTTGTTCCAATGACGCATTAGCGGGAACATCAAGCCACTTTAGATCGTGGATATCACCCGTTCCCCAAAAGGCAAGCTCCATAACTAAACTAGCCAAATCGAAGTGCAAAATTTCGGGTTGGGGAACCAGCGGTTGCTGCTTGAACTGGCTTTCAGAATAAAGACGAACACAAATGCCCTCTTCTATTCGTCCCGCTCGTCCTGCACGCTGAATCGCTGAAGACTGTGCAATGCGTGTTTGCTCTAAGCGTGTTAAACCGTTTTTCAAATCAAAGCGGGCAATACGCTCTAACCCAGAATCAACCACGAGGCGAATGCCTTCAATCGTTAGTGAAGTTTCTGCAATGTTGGTCGCTAGAACGACTTTACGCTTACCTTGTTCTGCTGGCGTAATCGCTTTTTGTTGATCTGCAAAGCTCAGTTGACCATAAAGTGGGCATACGTCGATATCATCCGCTAAATGAGACAACCGCTCTTCAACTTGTTTTATGGCACCAACACCCGGTAGGAAAGCTAACAAAGATCCAGATTCTTTGTTCATAAGACTTTCTATTGTTTTTGCCATACTCGTAGGTAAATGCTCGTTCACACCTAACGGCTGGTAGCGCATTGCCACATCAAAGCTCCGCCCTTCAGATTCAATGTAACTGGCTTCCGGCAACAACGATTGTAATGCTTGTTGGTCAAGCGTTGCCGACATTACCACCAGCTTGAGATCGTCTCGCAATGCCTCTTGAACTTCTAAACTGAATGCCAAAGCGGTATCGGCATGAATGCTGCGTTCATGAAACTCATCAAAGATCAGTAGATCAACCCCATACAGTTCAGGGTCAGTTTGGATCATCCTGGTCATGATCCCTTCGGTCACGATCTCCAGCTGCGTTGCAGAACTTACCTTTGCCTCGCCACGAACTCGATAACCCACGCGTTGACCAACTTGTTCTCCCAATTGCTCAGCAAGATAACGGGCAATGTTACGCGCCGCGAGTCGTCTTGGCTCAAGCATGATGATTTTCCCAGCAACCGAATGATTTAAGAGTAACTGCAAAGGGAAGTAAGTCGACTTACCGGCACCAGGCGCCGCTTTTAAGATCACTTGATGTTGATTTTTGACCGCCGTCAGCAACTCAGGCATCACGGCTTCAATCGGCAATTGTGACAAAGGAAATACCTTATGGTGTAATGGTGGCAACATTGTACATAAAAAATTTTTTGTCTAAATAAGCAAATGCATTTCACACCCGCTTTAGAGTCCGCCACTCTACTCAAACGTTATAAACGCTTTCTTGCCGATATCGAGCTCGATACTGGTGAAATCCGTACAATCCACTGCGCAAATACAGGTGCAATGACGGGTTGTGCAACGCCCGGAAACAAGGTTTGGTTTTCTACTTCCGACAACCCGAAACGAAAATACCCCAATAGTTGGGAGTTGAGTGAGACCGAACAAGGCCACCGTATTTGTATCAACACCGCGCGTGCCAATCAATTAGCCGTAGAGGCTATTGAAAATAATGTCATTTCAGAGCTTTGTGGTTATGACACACTTCAAACTGAGGTGAAATACGGCAATGAAAATAGCCGAATTGATATCTTGCTCAGCGCAGACGACAAGCCAAAGTGCTATATAGAAGTGAAAAGCGTCACTCTTCTTGATGAGACCGACTCTACTGGACAAGGATACTTCCCAGATGCGGTCACGACTCGGGGACAAAAACACCTGAGAGAGCTCACAGAAATGGCACAAAATGGAAGTAGAGCCATACTTTTATTCACTGTTTTACATTCAGGTATTGAAAAAGTATCCGCGGCGCACCATATAGACGCGAAATATTCACTATTACTCAAACAAGCACAAGACGCTGGAGTGGAAGTTCTCTGCTACAAAGCTGAACTGAGCGATACTGGAATGAAGCTGATTTCCGCTATTGATTTTATCAATTAAGAGAAAAAATGATGTCGTCTTCACATTGACGATAACTTTGCGATTCAGTATTTGCTTGCACCGCCTCTTTTTGCTATAGATACCCGCCTTAAATTGACTGCGTAGCAGTTGACTAGGTGTAAGTAGGAGATGCTGTATGCCAGAATCAAAGAAGAAAACGATAGGCATCCTAGCCATTGCCGGCGTGGAGCCATATCAGGAAAAACCTGGTGAAGAGTACATGTCACCAGAGCAGGTTGAACACTTTACGAAAATCTTAACAGCTTGGCGCGACCAGCTAAGAGCTGAAGTGGATCGTACTGTTCACCACATGCAGGACGAAGCAGCAAACTTCCCAGATCCAGTTGACCGCGCCTCTCAAGAGGAAGAGTTCAGCCTAGAACTGCGTAACCGTGACCGCGAACGCCGTTTGATCAAGAAGATTGAAAAGACTTTGGATAAAATCAAAGAAGACGATTTTGGCTTCTGTGAGTCTTGTGGCGTAGAGATTGGCGTTCGCCGTCTTGAAGCACGTCCAACCGCTGACCTTTGTATTGACTGTAAAACACTTGCAGAAATCAAAGAGAAGCAAATGCAAGGTTAATCACCCAGCATTATGATTGTTGAAGGGAGCTCAGGCTCCCTTTTTGTTTTGGCTACCTTCGCACCCTATTTGTTTACTAAATTCGAGATACACGCATGACACGCTATGTAGGTCGATTCGCCCCATCTCCTTCTGGTCCACTGCATTTTGGTTCACTGATTGCCGCTCTTGGCAGTTATTTTCAAGCGAAAGCACAAAATGGAGCTTGGTTAGTACGTATTGAGGACTTAGACCCACCAAGAGAAATGCCAGGTGCAGCGCAACTTATCCTAGAGGCACTCAAGGCCTATCAGCTGCATTGGGATGGAGAAGTGGTATACCAGAGCGAACGTCACGACCTTTACCAAGCTCAAATAAACAAATGGCTCGAAAATGGAGAAGCCTATTATTGCCAATGTACTCGTAAGCAAATTAAAGAGCATGGCGGTTTTTATCCTGGCACTTGCCGCGATAAAAACTTGAAAGAAGGCGCGATTCGCCTAAAAATGACCAAGCCTGTCGCTCATTTCCTCGACCAAAAGCGGGGAACCATTACGATTCCAGAGCAACTCGTTAATGAAGATTTCATTATTAAACGTCGAGATGGATTATTTGCTTATAATCTTGCGGTAGTATTGGACGACATCGACCAAGGCGTCACAGAAGTCGTGCGAGGTGCAGACTTAATCGAGCCGACAGGGCGTCAAATTAGCCTGTACCAAATACTTGGTCAGCCAGAAGTTAGCTACTTGCATTTACCATTGGCGATGGACAACAACGGCAATAAATTGTCGAAACAAAATCACGCGACGGCTATTGATATAGATACACCAAAACCTACTCTATTGCGCGCCATGACATTTTTAGGTTTCGAGATACCTGAAACCGTAAGGGCGGCCAACATAGAAGATATTCTTCGTTGGGGCTGCGAAAACTGGCGCTTGGAACAGCTTCCAGCAGAGATCGAGATCACACCGTGATTCTCAAATGGCATTGTGTAGGCTATCATTAGCCGCAAATTAGGCCCTAGAGGCGTATAAAACTAACCAAAGCAAGATTGGATTAAACCCAGTTATTGCCAGATGCACATGAATACAAACGACTATACACCAAGCGAACCTGCCACAATTCCAGAGCTCGCTCTCAATGTAATAACTCGTGAAGAGCACAACATTTCGCGTAAGCAGATCAGTGATAATGCGCTGAAGGTACTGTACCGCCTAAATGGTGCTGGTTTCGATGCTTTTCTTGTGGGTGGCGGGGTTCGAGACTTACTGCTTGGACAAAAACCAAAAGATTTTGACATTGCGACCAACGCAACGCCGGAACAGATCAAACAGCTATTTCGTAACTGCCGTTTGATTGGTCGCCGCTTCCGCTTGGCTCATATTATGTTTGGCCGAGACATCATTGAGGTTGCGACATTCCGTGGTCACCACCAAGAGCAAAAGAATAAGAGCATTTCTCAGCAATCAAAAGAGGGTATGCTGCTGCGTGACAACGTCTACGGCACCATCGATGAAGATGCTGAGCGCCGTGATTTCACGATTAACTCGATGTACTACAACATCGCAGATTACTCGATTCACGACTACGCACGTGGTATTGAAGATTTAGAAGATCGCCTAATTCGACTGATTGGTGATCCAGAAACACGCTACCGTGAAGACCCTGTGCGCATGCTGCGTGCGGTTCGTTTCGCGGTAAAACTAGACTTTGATATTGAAGAAGACACCGCAGCGCCAATCGAACACATGGCACCGTTGCTCGGTGACATTCCGTCAGCGCGTCTTTTTGAAGAGTCACTCAAATTATTGCAATCCGGTCATGGCTTAGAAACCTACCACCTACTGCGTGAGTACAACCTATTCCAGCAACTATTCCCGACGATTGCAGCGCACTTTACAGAAGATTACTCCTCTCACACTGAGCAGATGTTGGATCTTGTCCTAGATTCTACCGACATGCGCATCGAAGATGGGAAACGCATCAATCCAGCATTTATGTTTGCTGCAATGCTGTGGTACCCACTGTGTGCGAAAGCCGATGAACTGATGGAAGAGCGCAACTTAGGCCATTACGACGCCATTATGGAAGCGAGCAACATCATTCTTGACGAGCAAGTTCGCACAATTGCCATTCCAAGACGCCACACCGCAACCATTCGCGAGATTTGGCAGTTACAGCTTCGTCTTCCACGACGTAACGGTAAACGCGCATTCCGTCTTATGGAGCTCAATAAATTTAGAGCTGGCTTTGATTTTCTTGAAATGCGCGGTGAAATTGAAGGTGGTGACACTCAGAAGCTTGCCAAGTGGTGGGAAACTTTTCAAAATGCAGGCCGAGAAATGCGTCAAGCAATGGCTGCCGACTTAGACGGTCAATCACCGAAAACAGGCCAGCGCCGCCGTAAAACTTATCGCAAGAAAAAGAGTAAGCCCAAATCATGATTACAGCGTACATTGCGGTAGGCAGTAACTTGGCTGATCCTATCAGCCAAGCGAAGCAAGCGATTGAAGCATTAAAAACGCTGCCTAAATCAGAGTTTGTTCAAGCTTCTTCGCTATACAGCAGCACGCCAATGGGGCCACAAAACCAACCGGATTACATCAATGCGGTTGTGTCTATTAACACCAGTTTGACGCCTATTGAATTGCTCAATTGCACACAAGCTATAGAGCAAGAACAAGGGCGTGTCCGTAAAGACGAACGCTGGGGACCAAGAACCTTGGACCTCGACATTGTGCTTTATGGCAATGAGGTGATTAATTCCGAGAGGCTGATCGTTCCTCATTATGGAATGAAAGAGCGTGAATTCGTACTCTACCCTCTTGCGGAAATTGCACCAAGTTTACAACTCCCTGATGGGACCGAGGTCTCTAAACTACTGGAACAAGTAGATAGAAACGGCCTCAGTATCTGGCAGTCATAGCCAACTCCTAGTAAGGATAAAACCATGAAAAAAATGACCATCAACGACCTAATCAAGTGGAAGCAAGAAGGTCGTAAATTTGCTACTTCAACCGCTTATGATGCGAGCTTTGCCCAACTGTTTGAAAGCCAAGAAATGCCAGTACTTCTTGTTGGTGATTCTCTAGGGATGGTTTTGCAAGGTCACAACGATACTCTGCCAGTAACGGTCGATGATATCGCTTACCATACTCGTTGCGTACGCGCTGGTAGCCCAAATTGTTTGTTGATGGCAGACATGCCATTCATGAGCTACACCACGCCAGAGCAAGCTTGCGAAAATGCGGCTAAACTGATGCGTGCTGGTGCCAATATGGTAAAAATTGAAGGTGGTGACTGGCTTGTCGACACGGTGAAAATGCTCACTGAGCGATCAGTTCCAGTTTGTGCTCATCTTGGTTTAACTCCTCAAGCTGTTAATATTTTTGGTGGTTACAAAATCCAAGGTCGCGATCAAGAAAAAGCAGACCGCATGGTAAAAGACGCATTAGCGCTGCAAGAAGCAGGTGCTCAAATCGTCTTACTAGAATGCGTACCAGCAGAGCTTGCTGAACGTATTACGCAAGTGCTTGACGTTCCTGTTATCGGTATTGGTGCAGGTAACGTAACAGATGGTCAAATTCTCGTAATGCATGATATGTTTGGTATTTCTGCCAACTACATGCCGAAATTCTCCAAAAACTTTCTTGCTGAAACAGGTGATATGCGCAAAGCCGTTACTAAATACATTGAAGATGTAGCCAACGGTGTATTCCCAGACGACGCTCATACCATTGCCTAGAGGATAAATGCATGCAAACTTTTGCGGAAATCTCAGCAGTTCGTGAACACCTTAAAACCTTTAAACGTGAAGGTCGTAAAGTGGCGTTTGTCCCTACCATGGGCAACCTTCACGAAGGCCACTCAACCTTAGTGCGTAAAGCACGCGAATACGCTGATATCGTTGTCGTAAGCATCTTTGTTAATCCGATGCAGTTTGATCGTGCAGACGATTTAAATAATTACCCACGCACGCTAGAGGAAGACTTAAGCAAGTTAACCTCTGAAGGGGTCGATGTGGTATTTACGCCAACACCAGAAGTTATCTACCCAGAAGGTCTGGATAAACAAACCTTCGTCGATGTCCCTGGCCTATCAACAATTCTCGAAGGCGCATCTCGACCAGGTCATTTCCGTGGCGTGACGACGATTGTGAATAAGCTGTTTAACATCGTACAACCGGATGTCGCGTGCTTCGGCGAGAAGGACTTCCAACAACTTGCTGTTATCCGCAAGATGGTTGATGACCTAGCAATGGACATTGAAATCATCGGTGTACCAACCGTACGTGAAATGGACGGTTTAGCAATGAGTTCACGCAATGGCTTGCTTACGCTGGACGAGCGTCAACGTGCGCCTGTACTTGCTCGTACAATGCGTTGGATCAGCAGTGCCATTCGCGGTGGCCGCGATGACTACGCATCGATCATCGAAGATGCAAGCGACCAACTTCGAGCTGCAGGTCTGCACCCTGATGAGATCTTCATTCGTGATGCTCGTACATTACAAGTGATCACACCAGAAACGACACAAGCTGTCATTCTGATGTCTGCGTTCCTAGGCAAAGCTCGTCTTATCGATAACCAAACGGTAGATATGGTTGTCGAAGCGAAGGAAGAAGCTGAATCTAACAATACAAACTCAGAGAGCGCAGAGTGAGCTCTGAGTCATAAAAGTAAAAAGGTCGACTCTTAGTCGACCTTTTTTATACTCTACGTATAGACGCAATCTAACCCTTCAGGGCGAGTTTTAAACCGTTTGTGCAGCCACATCCACGCTGGAATATCACGTTTTATCATTTTCTCAAGCTCTTGATTCAAGATGCTTGCCGCTTTAACCGCATTACGTCTCTCGAAACGCTCGCTAATGTCTTTTCCAATGTACAGCGTGTAATGGTGATTTTTACTCACTGTAACGCCAGATATAACCGCACACTTTGTTGCATCAATGAGAACACTAGACCCGACGGTACTCGCCGCTTGTTCAACAGCAAAAAACGGCGCAAAAACAGAATGGCTAACGCCATAATCATGGTCGGGCAAATACCAAAGTCGATGACCATTCTTCAGAACTTTGAGCATTGATTTCACGTCTTTTCGATCAATCATTTGATGTCCAAAACGAGTTCGACCTCGATGTTGAATAAACTCATAAGCAGAATTCGAATTTGGGCGATAAACGCCATAACCTTGGGCAAACTGGCTAAAAATACGAGCGGTTATCTCCAAGTTTAAATGGTGACTGCACACCACCAACACACCACGTCCATTATTTTCCTCAGCGAGTAAACGATCTTTTCCAACAATAGAGGTTATCCGACGTATCCGCCAATCTGGCCAAAACCATGCGATACCGGTTTCGATGATCGCCATTCCAGTATATTGAAAGTTTTTTCGTACTACGTCCTTACATTGCCAATCCGTAAAATCAGGGAAACACAGCTGGAGATTACGCAGAGCGATCTTGTGTCGGCGCTTCATTACATGCATCGCAATACAGCCGATGCTTCTACCTAAGATTCGCAATACTACGTATGGCAGTACATTAACAAGAATCGCTAAAGATCCAAATGCCAGCCATACAGACCAATATTGGGGCTTAAGTAACTGATAGGAGAAAGGCGGCGGCGGGACAATATTCATAGGATCACTCATTTATTACAAATGATTGAAACCTACCATGATAAAAACCGAAAAATTGTATGGGTATGTATTGTTATGCACGCGAAAGAGCAGCGTGAATCGCCGCTCTTTGCTTTATGAGAATGGCTTAGCTTCTTAGCCCAATCCCTTTGGTTACTAGATAATGCGCAATGGCATACAGTGCTATAACAAACACTGCAAGTACACTAAATGAAGTGACAATGCCCACATCCGAGACACCTAAAAAGCCGTAGCGGAACGCATTCACCATGTAGACGATTGGGTTGATCTTAGAAACGCCTTGCCAAAATTCAGGCAGCAGACTGATCGAATAAAAGACTCCTCCCAAGTAAGTTAAAGGAGTCAATACAAACGTAGGGATGATCGAAATATCATCAAACGTTTTTGCGTAAACCGCGTTGATCAAGCCACCGAGAGCAAATACCACCGACGTCATGAAGACAGTCGCGACAATAATGCCCCAGTGCTCCACTTGCAAATCAACGAACAAAAGTGACACACAAGTAACAATTGCACCGACCAACAAACCTCGAGTCACGCCGCCCATCACATAGCCAGCAATAATCACATAGTTTGGTACCGGTGCCACCAGCAGTTCTTCAATATTCTTCTGTAGCTTTGCACTAAAGAATGAAGACGCAACATTCGAGTATGAGTTGGTGATCACCGACATCATGATCAAACCTGGAACAATGTACTCCATGTAACTAAAGCCGCTCATCTCACCAATTCGAGAGCCAATAAGATTACCGAAAATGATGAAGTACAACGTCATCGTAATGGCTGGCGGCACTAAGGTTTGCACCCAAATACGTGTAAAACGAGTGACTTCTTTGCTCAGCAAGCTGCGAAATGCCGTCCAATATAAACCGTACATTTAATTACTCCCCTCTCTTACAATGCTGACAAACAACTCTTCAAGTCGGTTGGCTTTGTTACGCATTGAGAGAACTTTAATGCCATGCTCTGTTAACTGACTGAATACCGAATTCAATCCTTGGCTTTTATCTAGTTCTATCTCTAAAGAGCCATCAACAATACTTTGTCGATTAACACCTTCAAGCTCAGGCACCTCGACTTCTGACTCAATATCCAAGATAAATGTCTCGACGCTTAGCTTACCTAGTAACGCCTTCATGGTGGTATTTTCAATCAGCTCACCACGATTAATAATGCCGATATTTCGACACAGCATCTCCGCTTCTTCTAGGTAGTGTGTCGTTAAAATAATCGTAATTCCTTGCTCTTGGTTGATCTCTTTCAGAAACCCCCACATTGAGCGGCGTAGTTCAATATCCACTCCAGCCGTTGGTTCATCTAAAATGAGTAATTGCGGCTCGTGCATCAAAGCTCTTGCGATCATTAAACGACGCTTCATCCCACCGGATAGGTTACGAGCACGCTCTTGGCGTTTTTCCCATAAATCCAATTTTTTCAGGTATTTTTCTGCTCTTTCTTTGGCTAACACTTTAGACACACCGTAATAGCCAGCTTGCTGCATCACAATTTGCTCAACGGTTTCAAACTGGTTGAAGTTGAACTCTTGTGGCACCAAGCCTAAATTCTGCTTGGCCAATTCGAGGTCGGTATCAATGTCATAACCGAAAACTTTCGTCGTTCCGGAGGTTTTATTCACTAAGGAGGAGATGATGCCAATCGTGGTCGATTTTCCTGCACCATTGGGACCCAGAAGCGCGTAGAAGTCACCCTTTTTCACTTGGAGACTTATACCTTTTAACGCCTCAAAGCCACCTGCATACGTCTTGCGCAGTTGTTCAATTTCTAATGCGTACATAAGGTCTTGATTGCCGTTTGTTTGTGATTACTAATACCGACTCATATTTAGCAGCGGTTTACTACAAAATCGCCTTGGGTATCGTATTGGAGGTCCATCAGTTTATCGTTGAATAACGATGATTACAAATAAACCTTTCGATAATATTGGAAATATAACCCTTACCTCGTAAAGGTTATCTCTGAGTAAGACAAAATAGAGCATAAAAAAACGCAACAGGACACTGTTGCGTTTTTAACTGTCAGAATGATTACGCCGTTATGCGCTGATACTGGTCTGCCTCAACATGTGCCACCGCCGCATTCAATGCTTCGTAACGGAATTGGTACATATTTTCATCAGGCACAAGGTCAATCACATGGAATTTCTCTAGCTGTTCTCGTGTTCGCTCATTCGGGCATAATAAATACACGGCACAATTGGCATCGAGAGCATCCTTAATCGCATTCTCTAACGCCAAACCGACGGTCACATCAATCATTGGTACATCCGTAAGATCGAGAATCATCACGTCATAGTCCGAAATACTAGAGTGCTGACGTGAAATGGCTTTAGAAACACTAAAGATCATCGGACCGGAAAGATAAAAGAACAGCACTTTACCATTAGCACGATCCAACAAACCACGCTCGCTGTCAGTCAGCGGCACATCATCTTCATCCGCGTCGCTGATCGCTTTTACTTGTCGCGCCTGCTCTCGGCTCAAACGCTCGATGATGATAATGTTCGAGATAAAGACGCCTAAACCCACCGCAACGATAAGATCAACGAATACTGTAAGCAACATAACGCCATACATCACCGCCATTCCGGAAAAGCTTACCTTATGTGCCCTCTGAATAAAGCTCCAGTCTAGGATGTTAAAGCCAACATACACCGCAATGCCTGCTAACACAGCCATCGGGATTGGCTCTGTTAACCCGCCAGCAACCAGTACAACCAACGCCAACATTAGTGCACGAATCACACCAGATAATGGCGAACGAGCCCCAACTTGGATATTCGTTACCGTCCCCATGGTAGCCCCCGCCCCCGGCAGCGCACCAAACAAGCCTGAGATCATGTTAGCTAACCCTTGACCTCGCAGCTCTTTATCTGAGTCGTGTTCTTTACGAGTTAATGAGTCACCGATAACCGCCGTTAACAAAGTATCAATACAACCTAATGTGCCTAGCACTAATGCATCAATGACCATCTCGACAAACATATCTGTGTCAATATAAGGGGCGACGAGAGAAGGTAACCCAGCAGGAATTTCACCGATACGACGAATATCTTCTGTATCAAAGAGAATCACAGACAATAACGTCACCGCGACCAATGCCACGAGCTGTGCAGGAACGTATTTACGATATTGCTTAGGGAAGAAAAAAAGAATCCCCAAAGTCAGTAGTCCCAAAAACAACTCACTGAACTTAAGGTTAGAAATGGTCTCCGGCAAAGCAGATAACGTTCCGAGTACTCCCCCTGAAGGCGCAGCATGCCCCATCAAAGGCGATAACTGTAGAATGATAAGAATCACACCAATGCCAGACATAAACCCGGAAATAACGCTGTAAGGCATCAAGGTAACGTATTTACCCAGTTTTAACGTCCCCAATAGGATTTGGAACGCGCCAGCCATCATGACAACCGTGAAAGTCATAGCCATGCCCGTTTCTGGGTATTTCGCCATCATACTGGTTAATACTGCGGTCATGATTACCGTCATTGGCCCTGTCGGTTCTGATATTAACGTATTAGAACCACCAAATAACGAGGCAAACAAACCGACCATTATTGCCCCCCAAAGGCCGGCCTCAGCACCGGCTCCGGATGCAACACCAAACGCTAACGCCAGAGGGAGAGAGATAATCGCTGTGGTTACCCCGCCAAATACATCCCCTTTGAAATTGATATCTTCAAAACGACTACCGAACACTGCTGATTTTCCCTGCATTCAATTTTAAAAAGTAAAATATCACTACTTTAACGAGCTAGGCGAAAATTTAAACCATAAATAGATTAAGGCTAAATTCACACCACAAATAGTTTCACCAGATTTTACTTTTTTCTTAATGAAAACTAGTCAGATGAGTCCTATCTGACGAATATTTAACGAGATCGAAATTGTAACATTGTGTATAGTTACAACACTGATCGCTTGCATGTGCACACAAACAGCGGCAGCGATTTTGTCTTTTAAGGGAAGTAGTTTGCAAAATGCCGGAAATAAAACAGTTATTTGAAAACAATTCGAAATGGTCTCAAGAGATCAAATCTGATCGACCTGAATACTTCGCAAAACTCGCTGAGGGGCAAAAGCCTGATTTTCTTTGGATTGGCTGCTCTGATAGCCGCGTTCCTGCCGAGCGACTAACCGGGCTATACTCAGGTGAACTCTTTGTTCATCGGAATGTTGCAAACCAAGTTATCCATACTGATCTCAACTGTCTATCGGTCGTCCAGTACGCTGTAGACGTTCTTAAGGTTAAACACATCATTGTCTGTGGACACTATGGATGTGGTGGCGTAAACGCAGCCATTGATAACCCTAAGCTAGGTCTTATTAATAATTGGCTGTTACATATCAGAGATATCTATTTCAAACACCGCACTTACCTAGATCAAATGCCGCAACAAGATCGAGCGGATAAACTAGGCGAGCTTAATGTTGCAGAGCAAGTGTACAACTTGGGTAACTCAACCATCCTGCAAAACGCTTGGGAGCGTGGGCAAGATGTTGAAATTCATGGTGTGGTATACGGAATTGAAGATGGTCGCTTAGAGTACTTAGGCATTCGTTCTAACTCTAAGGAAACCGTAGAAGCGTCTTACCAGAAAGCTCTTTCGACGATTCTAAATACAGATAACAAGCTGCTTTGTCGCTAAGTCATATCTAAAAGTTGAACAAAAAACGCCCATCTTAGATGGGCGTTTTTTTTATATTTTTAATGCTGCTCTCAATGATTATTCTTGAGGTACAACTTTACCGATGTATGGTAAGTGGCGGTATTTCTGCGCGTAATCAATACCCACCCCAACGACAAACTCATCTGGGATTTCGAAACCAATCCAATCCACAGGAACATTCACTTCACGACGAGATGGTTTATCTAGGAGCGTACAAATCGCGATAGACTTCGGCTCACGTAGCGAAAGAATCTCACGGATTTTATTTAGTGTGTTACCAGTGTCAATGATGTCTTCAACAAGCAGAATATCTTTACCTTTGATGTCATCATCCAAATCTTTCAAGATACGAACGTCACGTGAGCTTTCCATCGTATTGCCGTAGCTTGACGCAGTCATAAAATCAACTTGGTGAGTCAGTTCGATAGCACGTGCCAAGTCTGCCATAAATACAAATGAGCCTCGCAATAAGCCTACCAACACAAGATCTTCACTACCTTGATAACGCTCTGTAATTTGTTTGCCTAATTCACGAACTCGCTCCTGAACTTCTTGCTCAGAAATCATGACTTCTATTGTATGTTTCATACTGTGCTCAATCTAAATTTGTGGGTTGAGGTAAGTCGCACGCAAACGATCACCTAATCTTACGGCGTGTAGTGTATCACCACGTTCATTGGGTTGAAAGTCGCATCCTGTTGCCAAAAAATCTTGGAAGAAGGTCTTAGTTTTATAAAGTTCATAGCTAAATTTATCAATAATAATGACATTACTGTATATAAATTGTTCTACAGATGTTGACCTTGTGCATATGCACCATTACACTCATCACTGCTTTAAGCAACTATTAAAATAATCAATTAGGGGGTTACCCCCAATATCAACTCAAATGGCAAGGAAAATGGATATGGACTCAATTGCAAAGAGACCTAGAACTAGGCTTTCTCCAATTAAGCGTAAGCAACAGTTAATGGAAATCGCATTGGAAGTATTTGCGCGCCGCGGCATCGGTCGTGGTGGTCACGCAGATATCGCAGAAATTGCTCAAGTTTCTGTAGCGACTGTTTTTAACTACTTCCCTACACGCGAAGACTTGGTGGATGAAGTTCTCAATCACGTCGTACGTCAGTTCTCAAACTTCCTATCGGATAACATAGACCTAGACTTACATGCACGTGAAAACATCGCCAATATTACTAATGCGATGATCGAGCTTGTCAGCCAAGACTGTCACTGGCTAAAAGTATGGTTCGAGTGGAGTGCTTCAACACGTGATGAAGTATGGCCATTGTTTGTTTCAACTAACCGTACTAACCAGTTGCTGGTACAAAACATGTTCATTAAAGCAATTGAACGCGGTGAGGTGTGTGACCAGCACGATTCAGAACACTTGGCAAACCTGTTCCACGGTATTTGTTACTCACTGTTTGTCCAAGCGAACCGCGCTAAAGGTGAAGCGGAACTGAAACATCTAGTGAATTCATACTTAGATATGCTTTGCATTTACAACCGTGAACACTAAAGCTTAACTAGTAATATATGTCAGCCCACCGTTTGGTGGGCTTTTTATTGTCTGCTGTCAGCTAAGCACACATTTATATTCCTATGTAACAAGCATAAAAAAACCGCTGCAATGCAGCGGCTTCTATCATTCAGTCAGAAAAAGCTTACTTCTTCTTAACTGCTTTTTTGTTTGGCAGGTCAGTGATTGAACCTTCAAATACTTCAGCAGCTAGACCTACAGACTCGTGTAGAGTTGGGTGAGCGTGGATAGTCAGAGCGATATCTTCTGCATCACAGCCCATCTCAATTGCAAGGCCGATTTCACCAAGTAGTTCACCACCGTTAGTACCAACGATAGCACCACCGATTACGCGGTGAGTTTCTTTGTCGAAGATTAGCTTAGTCATACCGTCTGCACAGTCAGATGCGATTGCACGACCTGATGCTGCCCATGGGAATGTTGCTACTTCGTACTTGATGCCTTCTTCTTTCGCTTCTTTTTCAGTCTTACCAACCCAAGCCACTTCTGGCTCAGTGTACGCAATTGAAGGGATAACTTTAGGGTCAAAGTAGTGCTTCTTACCAGAGATAACTTCAGCAGCTACGTGACCTTCATGCACACCTTTGTGAGCAAGCATTGGTTGACCAACGATATCACCGATCGCGAAGATGTGAGGAACGTTAGTACGCATTTGCTTATCAACGTTGATGAAGCCGCGCTCGTCAATTTCTAGACCCGCTTTTTCACCGTCGATTAGCTTACCATTTGGTACACGACCGATAGCAACTAGAACCGCATCGTAACGCTCAGCTTCAGCTGGCGCTTTCTTGCCTTCCATTGAAACGTAGATACCGTCTTCTTTTGCTTCAACTGCTGTTACTTTCGTTTCTAGCATTAGCTTGAACTTGTCTTTGATACGCTTAGTAAATACTTTCACGATATCTTTGTCTGCTGCAGGAATTACCTGGTCAAACATTTCAACAACTTCAACTTTAGAACCTAGAGAGTGGTAAACCGTACCCATTTCTAGACCGATGATACCACCGCCCATGATAAGCAGTTTTTCTGGCACTTCTTTTAGTTCTAGAGCGTCAGTAGAGTCCCAAATACGTGGGTCTTCATGCGGGATAAATGGCAGTTTGATTGGACGAGAACCAGCCGCAACGATTGCGTTGTCAAAGTTAACAACTGTTGGCTCACCTTCGCCTTCTACAAGGATAGAGTTAGGGCCAGTGAACTTACCGTAACCGTTAACTACTGTTACGTTACGCATCTTAGCCATACCGCTTAGGCCGCCAGTTAGTTGGTTAACAACTTTTTCTTTCCAGATGCGGATTTTGCTGATGTCTGTTTGAGGCTCACCGAACACAACGCCGTGGTCAGCCATCGCTTTCGCTTCTTCAATTACTTTAGAAACGTGAAGCAGTGCTTTAGATGGGATACAACCCACGTTCAGACATACACCGCCAAGCGTGCTGTAACGTTCAACTAGTACAGTTTCAAGACCTAAGTCCGCACAACGGAATGCAGCGGAGTAACCAGCAGGACCAGAACCAAGTACAACAACTTGGGCTTTAATTTCTTTGCTCATTTTGACCTCTTGTAGTCATTATCCCTAACAGGCTGAGTGGGTATCGATTTTTTATGTTTAAGAGAGATTTGTTTTAAACAGTTATTTTCAGACCGCTAACAGTTTACAGAGATGTTAATGGTGTGAAAAGTAAATCAATTTAGCCTGTGAGCTAGACAACAATTCGATTGTGAAAACCCTGAACGAAGCAAGGCTGATAACCAAATTGTCGGTAATTATGATTAGCAGAGGCGGCTAAGTTGCCGCCTCTCATTCATCTAATTTCTATTACAGAACTAGACGACGAATGTCAGATAGACATGAGTTTAGGTAAGTGATGAAGCGCGCACCTTCAGCACCATCGATCACACGGTGGTCGTATGATAGAGACAGTGGAAGTTGTAGACGCGGTTCGAACTCTTTACCGTTCCATACCGGTTTCATTTCTGACTTAGACACACCTAGGATACCAACTTCTGGTGCGTTTACGATTGGAGTAAACGCTGTACCGCCGATACCGCCTAGGCTAGAGATAGTGAAACAGCCACCTTGCATGTCAGCCGCAGTTAGCTTACCAGCACGTGCTTTCTTAGAAACCGCCATTAGCTCTTCAGATAGCTCGTAGATGCCTTTCTTGTTCACGTCTTTAAATACAGGAACAACTAGACCGTTTGGTGTATCTACCGCGATACCAACATTCACGTATTTCTTCAGAATTAGGCTCTCACCGTCTTCTGATAGAGAAGAGTTGAACGCTGGGAACGCTTCAAGCGCTTTAGCTACCGCTTTCATGATGAACACAAGTGGTGTGATCTTCATGCCAGTGTCTTTCTTCGCTTCAATCGCGTTTTGCTCTTTACGGAATGCTTCAAGAGCCGTGATGTCTGCGTTATCCCACTGTGTAACGTGCGGGATCATTACCCAGTTACGGTGTAGGTTTGCGCCAGAGATCTTCTTAATGCGAGATAGCGGTTGAACTTCTGTCTCACCAAACTTGCTGAAGTCCACTTTTGGCCATGGTAGTAGACCAAGAGCCGCGCCGTCGCCTTTGCCAGATGCTGCTGCACCTGCGCCAGACTCAAGACGCTTAAGTGCATCTTTCACGTAAGCTTGAACGTCTTCTTTTAGGATACGGCTCTTACGACCAGAACCTTTAACCTTAGAAAGATTAACGCCAAATTCACGCGCTAGACGACGAACAACTGGAGACGCGTGAGCGTACTCATCGTTTTCTTTGAAATCGCCAGTCGCTGCTGGAGCTGCTGCCGCTGGAGCTTCTGCTTTAGGAGCTGGAGCTGCAGGTGCTGCCGCTTGAGCTGGAGCTGCTGCAGGAGCAGGTGCTGCACCCGCCACTTCGAATACCATGATTAGTGAGCCAGTAGACACTTTGTCGCCAGCTGCAATCTTGATTTCTTTAACTGTGCCAGCGAATGGTGCAGGAACTTCCATAGAAGCTTTGTCACCTTCAACAGTGATTAGAGATTGCTCTTCTTCCACTGTGTCGCCAACCGCAACCATGATCTCAGTAACTTCAACTTCGTCGCCGCCGATATCTGGTACGTTAACTTCTTTTGCCGCAGACGCTGCTGGAGCTGCTGCCGCAGGAGCTTCAGCTGCCGCTGGTGCTGCTGGAGCTCCTGAACCTGCTGTTTCGAACACCATGATAAGTGAGCCAGTCGATACTTTATCGCCTGCTGCAACTTTGATCTCTTTTAGAGTACCTGCGAATGGCGCTGGAACTTCCATAGAAGCTTTGTCGCCTTCAACAGTTAGAAGAGATTGCTCTTCTTCGATGCTGTCGCCAACGGCAACCATGATTTCGGTAACTTCTACTTCATCACCACCGATGTCTGGTACGTGAACTTCTTTTAGTTCTGCCGCTGCTGCTGGAGCTGGAGCTGCTGCTGGAGCTGCTTCTGCCGCAGGAGCAGGTGCAGCGTCAGCTGCACCCTCGGCTTCGAAAATCATGATTAGAGAACCAGTAGAAACCTTGTCGCCTTCTGCAACTTTGATTTCTTTAACGATACCCGCTTGAGAAGCAGGAACTTCCATAGAAGCTTTATCGCCTTCAACTGTGATCAGAGATTGCTCTTCTTCAACCTTGTCGCCAACGCTTACAAGAATCTCAGTAACTTCAACCTCATCCGCACCGATGTCTGGTACATTAATTTCGATTGCCATTTCTTATCTACCTTCTTAATTAAGCGTATAGCGGGTTTGTTTTCTCTGTGTCGATGTCGAATTTCTTAATTGCTTCTGCAACTACAGATTTCTCAACTTCGCCACGTTTCGCTAGTTCAGTTAGCGCTGCTACTACTACGTAACCTGCGTTCACTTCGAAGTGACGACGTAGGTTTTCACGGCTGTCTGAACGACCGAAGCCATCAGTACCAAGAACTTTGAAAGACTCAGCAGGAATGTATGCACGAACCTGCTCTGCGTAGTTCTTCATGTAGTCAGTTGCTGCGATAGCAGGTTCAGTACCCATTACTGTTTGGATGTAAGGTACTTTCGCTTCCGCTTCTGGGTGAAGCATGTTGAAACGCTCTGCATCTTGGCCATCGCGAGTTAGTTCGTTGAATGACGTTACAGAGTAAACATCAGAAGCAACACCGTAATCTTCGCTTAGGATTTGAGCTGCTTTACGTACTTCATTCATGATAGTACCAGAGCTCATTAGCTGAACTTTCGCTTTGTCGCCCGTGTAAGTTTCTAGCTTGTAGATACCTTTACGGATGCCTTCTTCAGCGCCTTCTGGCATTGCTGGCATTGCGTAGTTTTCGTTCATTAGCGTTAGGTAGTAGAACACGTTTTCTTGTTCTGGACCGTACATACGACGGATACCGTCTTGCATGATTACTGCTACTTCGTACGCGAATGTTGGGTCGTAAGAAATACAGTTAGGAACCGTACCCGCCAAAATGTGCGAGTGGCCGTCTTCGTGCTGTAGACCTTCACCGTTCAACGTTGTACGACCCGCAGTTGCACCTAGTAGGAAACCACGTGCTTGTTGGTCACCAGCCATCCACGCCATGTCGCCAACACGTTGGAAGCCGAACATTGAGTAGTAGATGTAGAACGGGATCATTGGTAGGTCGTTTGTCGAGTATGAAGTCGCAGCAGCAACCCATGAAGACATAGCACCTAGCTCGTTGATACCTTCTTGTAGAACCTGACCTGAAGTCGCTTCTTTGTAGTAAGAAACAACGCCACGGTCTTCTGGTGTGTAAGTTTGGCCGTGCGGGTTGTAGATACCGATTTGACGGAACAGACCTTCCATACCGAATGTACGTGCTTCGTCAGCAATGATAGGAACGATGTTCTTACCAATGTTCTTGTTCTTAAGAAGAACGTTTAGCGCACGTACGAATGCCATAGTAGAAGAGATATCACGCTTCTGTTCTTCTAGTAGTGGCTTGAATTCTTCTAGCTCAGGAACGATGAATTCTTGAGTGAATTTTGGTAGACGCTGTGGCGTGTAGCCGTGTAGCGCTTTACGACGAGCGTGTAGGTATTCGTACTCTTTTGAACCTTCTTCAAGTTTCAGGTACGGAAGTTCTTTCACTGCTTCGTCAGTTAGGATGTCTTGAAGACCTAGACGGTCACGTAGGTGTAGTACGTGAGTCATGTCCATCTTCTTAACTTGGTGCGCGATGTTCTTACCTTCAGCCGCTTCACCCATGCCGTAACCTTTAACAGTCTTAGCTAGGATTACTGTTGGACGACCTTTAGTTTCTGCCGCGTTTTTGTATGCCGCGTATAGCTTAGAAGACTCGTGACCACCACGCTTAAGTGCGAAGATTTCGTCATCAGTCATGTCAGCAACAAGTGCAGCTGTCTCTGGGTACTTACCAAAGAAGTGCTCACGTACGTACGCGCCATCTTTTGATTTGAATGTTTGGTAGTCGCCGTCGATCGTTTCATTCATAAGCTGTAGAAGCTTACCTGTCGTATCTTTAGCTAGTAGTGAATCCCAGTTGTTACCCCAGATTACCTTCACTACGTTCCAACCAGCACCTTTGAACAGACCTTCAAGTTCTTGAATGATCTTACCGTTACCCATTACAGGACCATCTAGACGCTGTAGGTTACAGTTGATTAGGAAACATA
The DNA here is from genome assembly GCF_033338935.1 of Vibrio sp. Vb0598. NCBI lineage: Bacteria > Pseudomonadati > Pseudomonadota > Gammaproteobacteria > Vibrionales > Vibrionaceae > Vibrio > Vibrio sp. Vb0598. Next base: position 45,296 of record NZ_JAWOTP010000011.1, read on the forward strand.
GGTTGTCTAGTTTCTCACGCGCAGCGAAAGAGATAGCACCACGTGATTCTGGCTCATCCATCTCACCGTCACCTAGGAACGCGTAAACGCGCTGCTCTGAAGTATCTTTAAGACCACGGCCTTCTAGGTACTTAAGGAAACGAGCTTGGTAGATAGAAGCGATTGGACCTAGGCCCATCGATACTGTCGGGAACTGCCAGAATTCAGGCATCAGTTTAGGGTGCGGGTATGAAGGAATACCTTTTCCGTCTACTTCTTGACGGAAGTTGTCTAGCTGCTCTTCAGTTAGACGACCTTCAACGAATGCACGTGAGTAGATACCTGGTGAAATGTGACCTTGGTAGTAAACTAGGTCGCCACCATCCTTCTCGTTTGGCGCACGGAAGAAGTGGTTGAAACATGTCTCGTAGAACGCAGCAGAAGACTGGAAAGACGCCATGTGGCCGCCTAGCTCTAGGTCTTTCTTAGATGCACGTAGAACGATCATGATAGCGTTCCAACGAATAATTGAGCGAATACGACGCTCAAGTGTTGTGTCACCTGGGTATGCTGGTTCTTGGTCTGCAGGAATCGTGTTGATGTAGTTAGTTGTGATACCTGTTGGCATATCAACACCGTCTAGACGTGCTTTATCTAGAACTTGCTCTAATAGGAATTGAGCACGCTCTAGACCTTCTTCACGTACAACTGACTCAAGCGCTTGTAGCCATTCTTGAGTTTCCAGTGCATCTACGTCATGCTTCATATCAGACATGGCGATCTATCCTTCTGTTGGTTGGATCTACTTATTTAAGTAACGCTCTTACGAGTCGTTACCCTGCTGAATTCGACGTAGAGAACGCTCTCGTCGAGACTCTTCTCGAGTCAAATCCAACAATGTTTCTTCGATGTAAGCCAAGTGCGAGTGGGACATTTCTCGCGCCTTTTCAGGCTGACCAGAAACAATCGCATCCACGATATTGGCTCGGTGTTTACTGACTTTCTCGACCGCTTCTGGGCGGCGACGTAGTAATTTAAAATTTTGTAGAATATTTTGCTCAAGCAAAGGTGCTAAGCTTCGAACAATGTGCAACAAAACCACGTTGTGCGCGGCTTCTGTCAAAGCGATCAAAAATTGCATCACTTCCGCAGATTCAGCTTCGATATCGTTGTTTGCTTGCTCTTGGCTAATGCGTTCAAGGCAACCTTGAATACGCGCAAAATCTTCTTCGGTACCACGTAAAGCTGCAAAGTAAGCTGAAATTCCTTCCATTGCATGACGAGACTCAAGCACATCAAGCTGGGTTTCAGAATGACTAGACAACAAATTCAACAAGGGATCTGAAAAGCTCTTCCAGATATTCTCACTTACGAATGTTCCGCCACCTTGGCGACGAGTCAACAAACGCTTCGCTTCCAAGCGTTGAATGGCTTCTCGGACTGAAGGACGAGACACATCGAACTGTTTTGCCAGTTCACGCTCTGGAGGCAGTTGTTGCCCCGGAGACAATGTTCCTTCCACTATCAACCTTTCTAACTCTTGTTCTATAACATCAGAGAGTTTTGGCTGACGAATCCTTTGATAAGCCATAATTTATTGTTCTTCTACTCTTGCAGGTAATTGGTAATACCAATTTTAAGTTGGTGCAGAAATTAACATAATTAAAACGCCACTGTCCAGCCGAAAATTGACCTAAATCATAGAACGAGCTTACTTCCAACACTCTGATAACAATCGACTGTTAAAACAGCAATAGAATTGGTATGACCAATTACATAAAGCATACAAATGGGAAGTCGACGTGCTAGCAGTTTTGGAAAAGAAATACAGAAAATGACAAAATTATCAGTCTATTTATTCACCAAAACGGCATATGCGAGCGTAAAAATGTAGTTAACTTTTAACAATCATTAATATTTCTGGTATCAAAAAAAGGCATACCTGATCGTATGCCTTATTTATTTCGCTTTTTTGAATTTACACTTTCGCTACAAATCAACGCTGTATAAGCAGTCTATATTTCACCCAATCAAAGCTTAGACCAGGATCGCTTTTTCTCAAGGGCGCAATATATTGATGACCGGTAATTCGTGGCGGGGTGATTTGAGGATAAGACTGCATAATCACCTCAGTGATCTCTGCAAGTGATTGATATTGCGCTTCTGTGTAGGCAGTAAATTCTGTCCCTTCAAGCTCGATACCAATGGAATAGTCATTACAACGCTCCCTGCCCGCGAAACTGGATTGACCGGCATGCCATGCTCTATCAAGAAAAGAAACAAATTGAACAACCTCGCCGTTTCTTTTAATCAAGCAATGTGCAGAAACGCCCATTTTGTGAATAACTTCAAAAAATGGATGTTCATTTGGGTCTAGCTTGCCAGTGAAGAAGTCCTCTATATATGGTCCACCAAACTGCCCAGGAGGCAAACTGATGTTGTGTACCACCAGCAGAGAGATGTCGTTTATATCAGAGCGGGCATCAAAAAATGGTGACGGAACATGCTTTGCCTGTGTCAGCCAGCCATTCTCGATAATTGGGCGCATATCAACCTCTCTACTTTGCAAATTAACTGCTGAAATTATTGACACCGGAGAGTATCATTCGTTGCCATCTCCCTTTCAAGACAAGATTTGCGATGAAGAACACACACAACATTCAAGAACGCCTAGAATACCTTAAACAACAACTCCCTTTAGAGATCACTCGCTCTGTCGCTGATACCTTAAAAGAAGATCTAGGTGGCAGTGTCGACGCAGATAACGACATTACTGCATCTTTGATCCCTGCCGATGCGGTTAATGCCGCAACGATTATTACTCGTGAGCATGGTGTGTTCTGTGGTCAAGCATGGGCTGATGAAGTTTTTAAACAGCTCGGTGGCAAGGTCAGCATTGAATGGCACGTAAAGGACGGAGATAAAGTCGAACCTAACCAAACCCTTTGCACGCTGACAGGCCCTGCTCGTGACTTGTTAACTGGTGAGCGTAACGCAATGAATTTCATCCAAACGTTGTCTGGCTGCGCAACAGTTACCGCAGAGTACGCTGAAAAAATCGCGCATACTGAGTGTCGTCTACTAGACACACGCAAAACCATTCCTGGTCTGCGTAGCGCACTAAAATACGCCGTGACGTGTGGTGGTGGCTTTAACCATCGCATCGGCGTGTTCGACGCTTACCTCATTAAAGAAAACCACATTATTGCTTGTGGTGGCATCACTCAAGCCATCCAAAAAGCGAAAGAGCTTAACCCAGGCAAACCAGTAGAAGTAGAAACGGAAAGCTTAGAAGAGTTGAAACAAGCGATAGAGGCTGGTGCCGACATCATCATGCTCGATAACTTCACAAAAGAAATGATGCGTGAAGCCGTAGCGATTAACGCAGGTCGTGCCGCTTTAGAAAACTCCGGCAACATTACGCTAGAGACCATCGCAGAATACGCAGAAACCGGTGTCGATTACATTTCGGTAGGCGCGTTGACTAAGCATTTAAAAGCGATGGATCTTTCGATGCGCTTCAAATAATAAAAGCAACACAATCTCAATTACTTCAACTAACTCAGTGAGTTGTGAGTAACTCATCATTTAAAAGGGCCAATTGGCCCTTTCTTTTTATCCACTAAAAAATAGTACTACTCGCAAAACTCTGCATGCGATATGCAACTTTTCACCAAAGAGTTTTATCTCACTCGAGAGCCCATCCCTTCCCCATTTTCAACCCACCTTAACTCTCCATAATCTTTCGCCAATGCAAGAGCATTATTAATTTTTAGGAAAGGGTTAAAAATGAAAAACAGTAAACATAAAGAACAACAGGGTTTTACTCTGATTGAATTAATGATTGTGGTGGCCGTTATTGGTGTTTTAGCAGCGATTGCTATCCCTCAATACCAAAACTATGTGGCCAAGTCAGAGTTGGGGGCTGGACTAGCAACAATAACCTCAGTACGAACTAATGTTGAAGATTACATTGTTACAAATGGTAGTTTTCCTGATGGTACAACTGCTGGCCAGCTAACAACTGACTTAGGAGTGATTCAGCCAAACAATGGTGCAATAACTTTTGATGACGCCAATAGCAACATCCTGTTAACTTTTGCCGGTTCTGGAAATAGCCCTGACGTAAATAATGCAAAAATAGCACTAAACAGAGCGGCTGGTGGTACATGGACATGTAAAGCCACCCTAGATGCTAAACTACTTCCAAAATCATGTTCTAAGGATGCTAATTTATAGAATATGTTAACCAACCTATCCACGGCTCTTCGCCAAAAAGGGTTACTGACGTTTTCCCAAGAAGAATCGTTAATAGAGCAAGTCAAAGCTTCTGGCATTTCGATGCCGGAAGCTTTACTCAGTTCTGGATTCTTCACGTCAAGCGAACTCGCTGAGCACTTAAGTTCTCTCTTTGGTTTAAATCAGCCCGAGTTATCTCAGTACGAGTATGCTTCGCTTTGTCAGCAACTTGGCCTTAGGGAATTAATCACACGGCATAACGCACTCCCACTCCAGCGTACGTCTTCAACGTTATTACTCGCCGTTGCCGACCCCACCAACCAACAAGCAGAAGATGATTTTCGCTTTGCCACTGGTTTACAGGTTGAATTGGTCTTGGGGGATTTTAGTCAACTCAGCGCGGCAATTCGACGCTTGTATGGTCGTTCATTGAGTCATGAGAAGTCCGGGTTAAAAGAGATCAACCAAGAAGAGTTAGCCAATCTGGTTGATGTGGGCGCAGATGAAATCGACAACATTGAAGACTTGAGCCAAGACGAGTCGCCCGTCAGCCGTTACATAAACCAAATTCTGCTGGACGCTGTGCGCAAAGGCGCATCCGATATCCACTTTGAACCTTATGAAAAGATGTACCGCGTGCGCCTACGCTGTGATGGCATCTTAATTGAAACACAGCAGCCACCAAGCCACTTAAGTCGCCGCTTATCCGCTCGTATCAAAATCCTCTCTAAACTTGATATTGCAGAGCGACGTTTACCACAAGATGGGCGTATTAAGCTCAAGTTGAATCAAGACACCGCAATTGATATGCGTGTATCCACGCTGCCTACTCTATTTGGAGAGAAAATTGTACTACGACTGCTCGACAGCAGCTCTGCGTCATTGGATATCGACAAGCTTGGTTATAGCGAACAACAAAAACAATTGTACTTGGATGCGCTGCGTCGCCCACAAGGCATGATTCTGATGACAGGCCCAACTGGGAGCGGGAAAACCGTTTCTCTGTACACTGGGCTGAGTATTCTCAATAAACCAGAAATCAACATTTCCACGGCAGAAGACCCAGTAGAAATTAACTTATCGGGCATTAACCAAGTTCAAGTTCAGCCTAAGATTGGTTTTGGTTTTGCCGAAGCCCTGCGCTCTTTCTTACGTCAAGACCCGGATGTGGTCATGGTCGGTGAGATTCGTGACTTAGACACTGCGGAAATCGCCATAAAAGCATCGCAAACCGGTCACTTAGTACTTTCAACCTTGCATACCAATTCTGCGGCTGAAACGGTTATTCGTTTATCAAACATGGGCGTAGAAAGCTTTAACTTGGCCTCATCCCTTAGTTTGATTATTGCCCAGCGCTTAGCCCGTAAACTGTGCTCGCACTGCAAACAATCACAAGAGCTTACCGTTCAGCTACAACATCTCGGAATTCAAGCAAGCGACAACATTTTTAAAGCCAATCCCGATGGATGCAATGAGTGTACCCATGGTTATTCCGGCCGAACGGGGATTTATGAAGTGATGCGCTTTGATGAATTTCTTTCCGAAGCGCTTATTAAAGGCGCGTCGGTACATGAACTAGAAAAACTCGCCATCGCAAATGGTATGAGCACGTTACAAATGTCGGGCATAGAAAAACTCAAACAAGGGATCACAAGTTTTAGTGAACTACAGCGCGTACTTTATTTTTAATCCTTTAATCAGCAGTCACATCCATGAAAAGCACTACACCACAACTTAAAAACTTCCGCTGGAAAGGCATCAACAGTTCTGGCAAAAAGACGTCTGGACAAACCCTCGCGATGACAGAAATTGAAGTACGCGAGCGTCTAGACGCACAGCACATCAAGATCAAGAAGTTAAAGAAAAGCAGTATCTCGTTTCTCACTAAACTCAGCCATCGCGTGAAAGGCAGAGACATCACGGTGTTTACCCGTCAGATTTCGACGATGTTGATAACCGGTGTACCCTTAGTTCAGGCTTTAAAATTGGTCTCAGAAAATCATAAAAAAGCAGAGATGAAATCCATTTTGATGAGCGTGACACGCGCCGTTGAAGCGGGGACGCCCATGTCAAAAGCCATGCGCACTGCAAGTGAACACTTTGACCCACTCTATACCGATCTTATCGCCACAGGTGAGCAATCCGGTAACTTAGCAGAAGTGTTCGAGCGCTTAGCCACCTACCGAGAAAAAAATGAACAACTCCGTGCGAAAGTGATCAAAGCACTGATCTACCCAGCCATGGTAGTTCTAGTAGCGTTAGGCGTGTCGTTTATCATGCTCACCAAAGTCATTCCCGAGTTTGAAAAAATGTTTGTTGGTTTTGGTGCTGACTTACCGTGGTTTACCAGGCAAGTATTAGATCTTTCCGCCTGGACACAAAACTGGAGTCCGTTTATCGCACTAGGCTCCATTAGTTTATTCATTTCGGTGAGAATCCTCTCTAAGCGTTCAGATTCTTTTCGCTTAATGCTCAACCGCTCTGTGCTTAAATTTCCGGTCCTTGGGCCTGTATTATCAAAAGCCGCTATCGCCAAATTTAGTCGAACACTCGCCACAAGCTTTACAGCGGGTATTCCAATTCTAACCAGTTTAAAAACCACATCAAAAACCTCAGGAAACTTACACTATCAACTCGCCATAGAAGAAGTTTACCGTGATACCGCCGCAGGTATGCCAATGTATGTTGCCATGCGTAACTGTAATGTGTTCCCTGAATTAGTGTTACAAATGGTCATGATCGGTGAAGAGTCTGGTCGACTTGACGATATGCTCAATAAAGTTGCAACGATCTACGAGTTTGAAGTCGACAACACCGTCGACAACCTTAGTAAAATTCTAGAGCCACTAATTATCGTATTTTTAGGTATCGTTGTTGGCGGATTAGTGACAGCAATGTACTTGCCAATCTTTAACTTAATGAGTGTATTGGGCTAGAATGAGCTGTTAACTCCTTTAAAACAGCATCTTGCTGATTTCACTCATCGCTCAAGAGACAAATATGGAAGTATTCCAGTACTACCCTTGGCTATTCGTTGTGTTTGCCACCATCTTCGGTCTTATCGTGGGTAGCTTCCTCAATGTGGTTATTTATCGACTACCTAAAATCATGGAACTAGAATGGCGACGCGAATGTGCCGAGTCATTTCCTGAATACAAAATAGAACCTCCTAAAGAAGTGCTGACCTTGAGCGTCCCACGCTCCTCCTGCCAGAAATGCGCAACACCGATACGTATTCGCGACAACATTCCTGTGATTAGCTGGCTGCTTTTAAAAGGCAAATGTCACAACTGTCAGACAACCATTAGCACACGCTATCCACTGATTGAACTGCTCACTGCATTCTGCTCAGGCTTTGTCGCTTACCACTTTGGTTTTAGTTACTTTACCGTTGCACTACTCTTTTTCACTTTTATCTTAATCGCTGCAACATTTATCGATCTCGATACTATGTTGTTACCTGACCAATTAACATTACCATTAACTTGGGCTGGCATTGCCTTAGCATTAGTCGAAATAAGTCCTGTTACTCTACAAGATTCTGTCATTGGTGCTATTGCTGGTTACCTATGTCTCTGGTCCGTTTACTGGGGCTTTAAGTTACTTACTGGTAAAGAAGGAATGGGGTATGGTGATTTTAAACTACTAGCGGCACTAGGAGCTTGGCTAGGTTGGCAGTCACTGCCGATGATCATTCTACTTTCTTCTGTGGTTGGCATCGTATTTGGCATCATTCAACTACGCTTGCAAAAGCAGGGAATTGAAAAAGCTTTCCCTTTCGGTCCTTACTTAGCAATTGCTGGTTGGATAAGCTTAATTTGGGGCGACCAGATTTTAAACTGGTACTTTACTTCAGTTCTAGGAGTGTAAATGGCTTTGGTTATTGGTTTAACAGGTGGTATCGCTAGTGGAAAAACAACCGTCGCGAATCTGTTCAAACAACAATTTAAAATCGATATCGTCGATGCCGACATTGTAGCAAGAGAAGTTGTCGAGCCAGGTACTCCCGGCCTAAACGCGATTATTGAACATTTTGGTCACGATATAGTTCGTGAAAACCAAACTTTAGATCGCGCAAAGCTGAGAGAAAAAATCTTTTCGAATTCAGATGAAAAAGCATGGCTCAACGCACTGTTGCACCCGATAATTCGTGAAAAGATGATCGAAGATTTGCAGCAAGTCACTTCAGAGTATGCGTTACTTGTGGTGCCGTTGCTCGTAGAAAACAAGCTAGATAGTTTGTGTGATCGCGTTCTTGTCGTCGATGTAGAACCGAATACACAGATATCTCGCACGATGAAACGAGACAATGTGAGTGAAGATCAAGTTCGCGCCATCCTTGCCTCTCAAGCATCAAGAGAGCAAAGGCTCGCGCTTGCAGACGATGTGGTTAAGAATAATCCAAGTGACCCTGATCTTTTGCTTCAAATCACAGATTTGCACGAAAAGTACCTAGCCATGTGTAAGAAAAATCTGCGAAAATAGGAACGAAACTCACAAAGGCTTATGTCGATGACCACGCACAAATTTGAACATCCGTTAAATGAGAAAACTCGTATTTATCTAAGAGTAGAGTCTCTGCTGCGTCAGGCTCACTTGGCCTCTGGGTTTAGCGAAAATCATCAGTATCAACTGTTTTTCCGTGCGTTATTCGATATGGTTGAGATCTTCGAACAAATCCAACTGAAAAGTGAACTGGCTAAAGATCTTGAGAAGCAGCGGCTGTCGTACCGCCATTGGCTCAATGTTGATGGTGTCGATCAAGACGCATTAAATACCCTACTACAAGAGATAGATGTCGTTCATAGCCAACTAATGGGTGCTGAACGTTTTGGCCAAGCATTAAAAGAAGATCGCTTCCTAAGCTCTATCCGTCAACGCTTTAATCTACCGGGTGGTTCATGCTGTTTTGATCTGCCAGCATTACACTACTGGCTTCATCTACCTATTGAACGTAAAAAGCGTGATGCACAACAGTGGCAAGCAAGCTTAAAGCCCTTATCTGATGCGCTTTCGTTATGGTTAAAGCTCACTAGAGAGACCGGACATTTCAAAGCTCAAATCGGTCGTGCAGGTTTCTTCCAAAGTGACGCTGATGAAGCCAACATTCTAAGACTTCACATCCCAATGGAATATGGCGTGTATCCTATGATTTCAGGCCATAAAAACCGCTTTGCGATCAAGTTTATGTCGTTTGAAAACGGTCAAGCGTGCACACAAGATATTGAATTTGAACTTGCTGTGTGCAGCTAAGACGACACTACGCCTCGCCTCCATAATCTAAAATTCAACGCTTTATTGCGCTTATATTTGATAAAATTTCGTAGCAGCAATAGCGCGTTGAATAAGCCATCTTTAATTCGTTTAGGTATACTACCCTTTAACACCAATTAGTAATGGGACGCTCAACTATGTCTAAAGTTACCATCGTTCAATGTCCACAATGTGGCGCCGACGTAGAATGGGGAGAACAAAGTCCTCATCGCCCTTTCTGCAGTAAACAATGCCAAATGATTGATTTTGGTGAATGGGCAGATGAAGAAAACACCATCCCAGGCGCACCCGATATGTCCGATAGTGATGGTTGGTCTGAAGACCAGTATTAAATTGAGACCTAGGGTAAAGGAATACCCTAGGTTCCTTCTTGGGGAATCTGAATCACGCTCCTTCGTCGCTGTCCAGAATGACGAATTTGAACCTCGGTGCTATATAATCTTTGACCATCATTTTCCGTCATTCCGAGGAGCCATAGCGACATCAGGAATCTACTCACAGTAAGGATGAAGCTAACAACTTAAACACTTGCATGCTCGACTAGTAGATTCTGAATCACGCTCCTTCGTCGCTGTCCAGAATGACGAATTTTAACCACGGTACTCTATAATCTTTGACCATCATTTCCTGTCATTCCGAGGAGCCATAGCGGCATCAGGAATCTACTCATAGCAAGGATGAAGCTAACAACGTAAACAATTGCATGCTCGACTAGTAGATTCTGAATCACGCTCCTTCGTCGCTGTCCAGAATGACGAATTTTAACCACGGTACTC
>NZ_JAWOTP010000011.1:55663-73149 GCF_033338935.1 Vibrio sp. Vb0598
TGTAATCTTTGACCATCATTTCCTGTCATTCCGAGGAGCCATAGCGACATCAGGAATCTATTCACAACAAGACAGAGGCGTGGAGTGTACGTCAGTGCATGAGCATCGACAGTGCAGGTCGGGCGAAAAGAAACGAGCAAGCTAATTACACAAATAAAAAAACGGAGCCCTAAAAGGACTCCGTTTAAGATGAGAACGCTAGTTATAGCATTACTTCTTAGCAAGTTTCTCTTTGATACGAGCAGACTTACCAGAACGCTCACGTAGGTAGTACAACTTGGCACGACGTACTGCACCACGGCGTTTAACTTCGATGCTATCAACGATTGGAGAGTGTGTTTGGAACGTACGCTCAACACCTTCACCGTTAGAGATCTTACGTACAGTGAAAGCAGAGTGTAGACCACGGTTACGGATTGCGATTACAACGCCTTCGAAAGCCTGTAGACGCTCACGGTCACCTTCTTTTACCTTAACTTGAACTACAACAGTGTCACCTGGTGCAAATTTAGGTAGGTCTGATTTCATTTGCTCTTCTTCAAGAGCTTTGATGATGTTACTCATTTTTTAAATTCCTAGAATAAACTGATACTAAATAAATTAGGTTACTTTGCGTTATGTTCTTTAATGGCTTTATGCTCATTAACAAACTCAGCAAGTAATTGTTCCTGTTCGTCAGTCAGAGCTAGGTTTTCCAGGAGCTCTGGTCTTCTTAGCCAAGTACGGCCCAACGACTGCTTGAGTCGCCATTGACGAATGTCCTTGTGATTGCCTGACATCAGTACCGCTGGTACCTCTTTGTCATCCAATACTTCTGGACGCGTATAGTGAGGGCAATCTAACAAGCCATTTGCAAAAGAGTCTTCTTCTGCTGACGCGAAATCCCCTAGTACACCCGGAACAAACCGAGAGACAGAGTCGATTAACGTCATGGCTGGTATCTCACCACCCGTCATCACAAAATCACCAATCGACCATTCTTCGTCGACTTCAGATTGAATGATGCGCTCATCTACCCCTTCATAACGACCACAAATCAGAAGCAAGTTCTCATTCGTTGCCAGTTCTTCCACTCCTTTCTGGTCGAGCTTGCGACCTTGAGGAGAAAGGTAGATGACTTTCGTCTTGCCCGGTGAGGCTGCTTTCGCGGTATGAATGGCATCGCGCAAAGGCTGAACCATCATTAACATACCAGGGCCACCACCGTAAGGTCGGTCATCGACTGTGCGATGTTTGTCGTGAGTGAAATCTCTAGGATTCCAAGTCTCAATCGACAAAAGACCTTTTTTAACCGCTTGACCTGTTACTCCAAAATCAGTAACAGAACGGAACATTTCTGGAAAAAGGCTAATAACGCCAACCCACATGTTTATCTCGCTCTGTAATTTTGGAGATTAGAATCCAGGATCCCAGTCAACTTCGATCCGTTGAGCTTCGCGATCAACATTAATGATCACTTGCTCTTCAAGGAACGGGATTAATCGTTCCTTCTGCCCGAAAGCATCTTTAAGATTTGCTTTAACAACCAGAACATCGTTTGAGCCAGTTTCTAGCATGTCAGTAACAACACCTAGATCGTAACCTTTAGTGGTTACAACTTGCATCCCAAACAATTCGCGCCAGTAGAACTCATCTTCTGACAATTCAGGAAGTACCGCAGGGTCAATAGCAATTTCAAAGTTCGTCATTAGATGTGCGTCTTCACGAACATCCATGCCTTCCAGCTTAGCCACCATACCTTTGTTATGGCGCTTCCAGCTTTCTACTTTGTACTCAACCCACTTGCCCTTTTGGTTAATGTACCAAGGGCTGTAATCGAAAATGCTTTCAGCATTGTCTGTGTAGGAAAAAACCTTAAGCCAACCACGAATGCCGTAAGTAGCACCAAACTTGCCTACAACAATCTTTTCGTTGCTCATTGTTTCTTTACCTTTCATCGACATAAACTAGTTTCTACTTTTCAAGTAAAAAATTAAGCCGCTTTTTGAGCGTCTTTAACTAGCTTAGCAACACGGTCAGATACTGACGCGCCTTGACCAACCCAGTGGTTAACGCGGTCTAGGTCTAGACGTAGACCTTCTTCTTGACCTTTAGCAGTTGGGTTGAAGAAACCAACTTTCTCGATGAAACGGCCAGTTGCAGCGTTGCGGCTGTCCGCTACTACGATTTGATAAAATGGACGCTTTTTAGCGCCGTGACGTGCCAAACGAATGGTTACCATGTCGTCCTCTTTGCTTTCTCAAAAATAAAATTAACCCCAAAAACCATTCAAGAAATTAAACAGTTTGGGGTCTCGTGCCAAAATAAAGCTCCGGAATTTTACTCTTCTCCCGGAGCAATGCAAGGAGTTTAGTTACTTTTTCACCAACATAAATTGAATTTAAAGTTTGTGACGTACCTAACACCCTGAATCTATGCGTGATCGATTAATTAACGACCAAATGGGTTGAAGCCACCGCCACCACCCATGCCGCCCATCATGCCTTGCATGTTGCGCATCATGCCTTTCATGCCACCTTTTTGCATCTTTTTCATCATTTTCTGCATTTGGGTGAACTGTTTTAGTAAGCGGTTTACATCTTGAACCTGCACACCAGAACCAGCCGCGATACGCTTCTTGCGCGAGCCCTTGATAATTTCTGGGCGTTGACGTTCTTTCATTGTCATGGAGCTGATGATCGCTTCCATCTGTTTGAACATCTTGTCATCGACTTTATCTTTCACATTGTCTGGTAGCTGGGACATTCCTGGAAGCTTATCCATCATCCCCATCATGCCGCCCATGTTTTGCATCTGGCCTAGCTGTTCACGGAAATCTTCAAGGTCGAAACCTTTCTTCTCTTTGAACTTCTTCGCTAACTTTTCTGCCTTTTCTTGGTCAACGTTGCGTTGTAGGTCTTCAATCAAAGACAGAACGTCACCCATGCCAAGAATACGTGAAGCAACACGATCTGGGTGGAACGGTTCTAGCGCGTCAGTTTTTTCACCGACACCCAAGAATTTGATTGGTTTGCCCGTGACATGGCGTACTGAAAGTGCCGCACCACCACGAGCATCACCATCAACCTTAGTTAGAACTACACCGGTAAGAGGTAGCGCATCGCCAAAGGCTTTTGCTGTATTTGCTGCGTCTTGACCCGTCATGGCGTCAACAACAAATAGCGTTTCTACTGGGTTGATAGCTGCGTGAAGATCTTTGATCTCCCCCATCATCTCTTCATCAATTGCCAAACGACCTGCGGTATCGACAATAAGTACGTCGTAGAATTTTTTCTTCGCATGGTCAATCGCTGCATTGGCGATATCAATAGGCTTTTGGTCTGGTGATGATGGGAAGAAGTCAACACCGATGTCTGATGCCAGTGTTTCAAGCTGCTTGATTGCCGCAGGACGGTAAACGTCGGCAGACACAACCAAAACTTTCTTCTTGTCACGTTCTTTTAGAAGCTTAGATAACTTACCTACCGATGTGGTTTTACCCGCACCTTGTAGACCTGCCATAAGAAGCACAGCAGGTGGTTGAGCGGCAAGGTTTAGCGCCTCATTCGACTCACCCATTACGGCTTCAAGTTCTGTTTGAACGATCTTGATAAATTCCTGACCTGGAGTCAGAGATTTAGAAACTTCTACGCCCACCGCTTTTTCTTTAACGCGGTTCACAAATTCACGAACGACCGGAAGCGCAACGTCAGCTTCAAGTAGAGCCATTCGGACTTCACGTAGGGTTTCTTTAATGTTGTCTTCGGTCAGACGACCTTTGCCACTGATATTTTTCAGCGTTTTGGATAATCGATCCGTTAAATTCTCAAACATCTTTGTCTCTTCGCTAAAATGGCGATTAATTAGTGTGAGTATACATTAGCCAAGGTCTGAGTCATACCCGTACCGCTGTCCTATTCTTGTCTCTATTTATATATGGTGCGGTAACTTATTAATTTCAATATCTCATCTCTCACGATTGATGTCGGATATAACGTAGCCCCAAAGTGTAATGCAAGGTATAATTTCTCCATCGTGCACAATAATATTTAGGATTCATGGATAGCTTAATAGCCATCGCGGCCGCCATACTTTATGTCTTGGCGATTGCGACCATCATACCCGGACTCTCACAACAGTCAGGAATCAAAGCAAAAACAGTGTTTGCTAGTGCTGCCTGTGCGCTTGTTTTTCATGCGTGGATTTTGAGTGATCTGATTTTTGATGGTTCAGGTCAAAACCTGAGTATTCTCAACGTGGCTTCTTTGATCAGTTTTATTATTTCTCTGGTCATGAGCCTTGCTATGTTGAAAAACCGACTGTGGTTTTTATTGCCTGTCGTTTATAGCTTTGCTGCCATCAATTTATCTGCTGCCACATTTTTGCCAAGCACGTTTATAAAGCACCTAGAGAATGACCCTAAGCTACTCATTCATATTTCATTTGCGCTCTTCTCATACGCGACTTTAACTATCGGGGCACTCTATGCGCTTCAGTTGGCTTGGCTGGATCACAAACTGAAAGCAAAAAAATCTTTGGCGATTAACCCAAACCTGCCGCCTCTATTAATGGTGGAGCGTCAACTCTTCAAAATTATTTTGATCGGTAACTTATTGTTAACTGCCACGCTCATTACTGGCTTTGTCTTTGTGCAGGATATGTTTGCCCAAGGTAAGGCACATAAGGGCATTCTTTCTTTCATCGCTTGGGTGGTGTACTCAATACTACTTTGGGGTCACTATCAAAAAGGCTGGCGTGGTAGAAAAGTCACATGGTTCGCTGTTGCAGGAGCAACACTGTTGACTCTGGCATATTTTGGCAGTCGCTTTGTAAAAGAAATCATCTTGAATTAAGGAGCTCTAGGGCTCCTATCCTTTATATTTTAGGCTAGATAAAATACAGTACGCCTTAACTCTTTGACTTAACGGACTTACTCAACCGTTATATAACCCAATACTTACAAGGAACAGCAACGTTTTGGACGACATCTCTACGGGTATCTTGTTTGCGCTACTCGCGTGTCTTATCGTCATATCAGGTTACTTTTCCGGTTCAGAAACAGGGATGATGTCTCTGAATCGTTATCGCTTAAAACACTTAGCCAAAAACGGGCATAAGGGTGCTAAGCGAGTCGAAAGACTATTAGACCGTCCAGATCGTTTGATTGGTCTTATTCTTATCGGCAACAACCTCGTTAATATTCTCGCGTCTGCTATCGCGACCATTATTGGTATGCGTTTGTATGGTGATTTAGGTGTCGCTATCGCAACCGGTGCACTAACTATGGTTGTATTGGTTTTTGCCGAGGTTACCCCTAAAACAATTGCAGCGCTTTACCCTGAACGTGTGTCCTACGCGAGCAGTATATTATTGACCATACTGATGAAGTTACTGTCGCCTTTAGTGATGCTTGTTAACTTTATTACGAATGGCTTTATCCGCTTACTTGGTGTAAGAGCGGATCACTCAGCAGAAGATCATCTTAGCTCCGATGAGCTGCGTACGGTGGTAAATGAAGCTGGCGGTTTGATCCCTCGCCGACACCAAGACATGCTAGTGTCTATTTTAGATCTTGAGCACGTCACCGTGAACGACATTATGGTCCCACGCAATGAAATTACCGGTATTGATATTAACGACGACTGGAAATCCATTGTTCGCCAGCTAACACACTCACCACATGGACGCATAGTTTTCTATCGTGACCAAATTGATGAAGTGGTTGGCATGCTGCGCTTGCGTGAAGCTTATCGTCTGATGTTGGAAAAGAACGAATTCAACAAAGAAACGCTATTACGTGCTGCTGATGAGGTCTATTACATCCCAGAAGGCACACCACTGAACGTGCAAATGTTAAAATTCCAACGTAACAAGCAACGTATCGGTCTGATCGTGGATGAGTACGGTGATATCATCGGTCTAATTACTCTTGAAGATATTCTGGAAGAGATCATTGGTGAGTTCACGACGTCAATTTCTCCAAGCCTCTCTGATGAGATCAGTCCTCAAGGTGACGGAAGCTTCCTTATTGAAGGCAGCACCAATATTCGAGATATTAACAAAGGCCTGAAATGGGATTTACCAACGGATGGCCCAAGAACGTTAAACGGCCTTATTTTGGAGCACCTGGAAGATATTCCAGAGAGCCATTTAAGCGTGAGAGTGGCTGGTCATCCAATGGAGCTTGTTGAGATTGAAGAAAACCGCATCAAGCTCGTTCGTGTTTATCCGAAGAAGAAAAAATCGACATCCAAATAACCAAAAGAAAAGCCTGACTCATGTCAGGCTTTTTTACTTATTGGGGCAATATGCTTCTTAATGAGCACCTAGTCGATGCGCAACTCTTTTAACATCGACTCAGGCAAAGCAAGTTCATCATTTTTGTTCACCGAAACACCAGCATCCAAAATGTTCTTTGCGATCTGTTGTGCTTCTTTTAAAGAGTGCATTGCTGCCGTGCCGCATTGGTATTCGTTAAGTTCAGGGATCTTATTCTGACTTTCTACCTTCAGCACATCTTCCATTGCTGCAATCCAAGCATCTGCGACTTGCTGCTCTGATGGTGTGCCAATCAGGCTCATGTAAAAACCTGTGCGGCAACCCATAGGCGAAATATCGATGATCTCAACAGAATCACCGTTTAGGTGATTACGCATAAAGCCTGCATAAAGGTGCTCTAGGGTGTGAATACCTTTTTCAGAAAGAATGTCTTTGTTTGGCGCAGTAAAGCGTAAGTCGAAAACAGTAATCGTATCCCCTTTTGGGGTCTGCATGGTTTTCGCCACTCGTACAGCGGGTGCATTCATACGAGTGTGGTCCACGGTAAAACTATCGAGTAAAGGCATTACATCTCTCCTGATTGTAACTCCAGTACCTTTCGGTAATGGATAAATGTCATTCATCCCTACAGCACATGAACTGACTGTGGGCTAAAAGAACCAGCTGCTGTTGTCTTCTAATTCCTGACGACATTGCTTCAGCTGCCAGCCATAAGTTTTCGCTGTTTGTTCAACACGTCGAGCGACTTTGATTAAACTAGGCTTTCGATTATAAGTACCTCGCTTATACCCACCTCGCCCTTCATGATAAGCCAGATACTGGTTATAGGGATCCCATAATGAAATCCCTAGCTGACGCCGTGTTTCATGAGTATACCAACCGACAAACATCATAGAATCATCGAAGTTGGTACGAGAGCCACCCTGACCTGTGGCATCTTGGAAGTCTTCCCAAGCAGGGTCTTGAGCTTGAGCGTAACCATACGCACTGCTGACTCGTCCCCAAGGAATAAACCCTAGCAAATAATCTTTAGGTGGTTTTGCATCGTGCCGAAAGCTGCTTTCTTGTTTAATGATGGCCATAGCGACATGAATAGGGGTCCCCCATTCATCTTCCATATCTTTGGCATCATCGTACCAACCGGATTTCTCTCGGAATATCTCGCATAAGTTATTCTGCTGCTTTGGCGGTGCCGTAGCACAACCTGCAAGTAGCACGCCTCCAAGTACCGCTACTACTGACGACTTAATGTTCAACCCCACCAATCCTTAGTTAGTCATTACTGCTTCAGGTAAGCAAAGTAATCTTCCAAAAAATCATCAAAAGAAAGCGTGTCACTCTGCTCTGCTTGCTTTTGTTTTTCCACGGACGACGCTACTTCCGTTTCCATCGTATCTTGTGAGTAGTACTGATAACCGTGAGCTAGGTTTTCATCACGGTACTTCATACCAAGAGTACAACCAACTTTACCTAGCCCACCCAGCTCTTTCGTTAGCTCTAATAGTTGACCAGAGATCGTTAGTTCTGGGTTATCAATCCATGTCTCGAGTTGATTACACACATCTTGGTATGCACTGCCACCAGCGGTCATATCCATTTGCTGTGCTATTTGACGTAACTCGACGAAAACTCGGTGTGCCCAATCTTGTAGAGATAGACGTTCACCTTGACAACCAATTTGCAGCATTAGACCTTTTTCACGGCCAGAAACAATGACTTTATTCCAGTTATCGCGCCAACACTCTAATTCACAGTTATCCATAGGATCTGAGTCTGACAAGGCCGCCCAGGTAAGGAAGAGATCCAAGAATCGTACTTGCTCTTCATTTAAGCCCACTGCGCTGAATGGGTTAACATCTAGAGAACGAACTTCAATGTATTCGACACCACCGCGTCGTAACGCATCTGAAGGCTTCTCACCACTTTTCGATACACGTTTTGGACGAATCGGAGCGTACAGTTCATTCTCAATTTGTAAGATATTGGAATTAAGCTGGCGGTATTCACCATCCACTTTTACCCCAATTTTCGCAAACTCTTCTGATGGGTGGCGAATCGCATCACTCAAACCATCGAGGTATTGGTCAATGCTGTTAAAACCAATTTTCAGCACACTTTGAGCACTATTGGTATAGCCAAGATCGCTCAAACGCAAAGACGTCGACTTCGGCAAATATAATGTCCCGCCAATCTTCTCGAATGGCAGATCGGTTTCACGACCTTGAATAAAAGAGCCACATAACGCTGGTGATGCACCAAAGAAGTAGGGAATCATCCAGCCAAAGCGGTAGTAATTACGGATCAACGCAAAGTACGCATCAGACTTAGCATCTTGGCGGGCTTGTTCATCTTGCTCGCCATAGAGCGCATCCCAAAATGTTTCAGAAAACGAGAAGTTAAAATGGACACCTGAAATAATTTGCATCAGGCTGCCATAGCGACGCTTTAGGCCTTCTCGGTACAGCGTTTTCATTTTCGCTGCATTCGAAGAGCCATACTGGGCTAACTGAATATCATCCTCTGAGCCTACGTAGCAAGGCATTGATAGTGGCCACATTTTCTCTTCACCCATTTTGGTTTGAGTGAAATGATGGATATCTTTCAGCTGTGCCATCAGTTCTGGAATTTCATGTGACACAGGCGTAATGAACTCTAACAATGATTCCGAAAAATCCGTTGTGATCCATTGATTTGTGAACGCAGAGCCTAACCCTTCAGGATGAGGAGTTGTAGCTAGATGTCCATCCTGACGATAGCGCAAAGTTTCTCGCTCAACACCGCGTCCAAACTGCTTAAATACTTCGGGGTTTGATGCAACTTTTTTTAGTCGCGCAGCAAAATCAGTCAAAATGAGGTTCGCTTATATTGGGAGCAGGACACTTGTTACATAACACAAGTGTAAGCTAAGTTATTGATAGTTAAGGCATCTAGATAAATAACCCACGAAAAGTTGCTTATCTAGATGAATAGCGGAGAAACGTTTCTCCGCTATTAAATGTGTACTCTATCGAATGATTTCAAGCTCTTCTACGTCTTTCCCCAACTTTTCTAATTGAGGACGCAACGATTTAGCATCACCAACGACGATAATTTGATAGTCATTTGGATCAAACCATTTCTGAGCCAGCGCATTCAACGTCTGCTTATCGACTTTTTCTACGATAGCGTTTCTTTGCTGCAAGTAATCATGATCGAGGTTGTACTTAAGAATATCACTGATGAGCTCCGCTTTTTGTGTTGGCGTTTCATATTTCAGTGCATCTTTTTGACCGACCGCTTGACGCATAAATTTCATCTCTTCATCAGTAATACCTGACTGCGAGTATTCATTTAGCTCATTTTCCATCTCAATGATCGAAGCAACCGTTGCATCCGCTCGTACTTGCGCGGTGAAAACCACCGAGCCTGTTTCTGGATTACCAGAGAAGTAGCCGTAAGCACCGTATGTGTAACCCTTGTCTTCACGTAGATTTTGGTTAATGCGGCTATTGAAGTTCCCAGCTAAGTTGAAGTTTGCCAGTTGGCTTAGGTAAAAATCGCCCGTTGCGTCGTAAGGCATACCTTGACGAACCATCATGACCACACTTTGCGGCGCTCCTGGTTTATCAACAAGATGGATCTTTTGCTCACCTAATGCAGCAATGCTTTGCGGTGCATACAATGGCGCAGCTTCATCTTGCCAGTTTTTCCAGAACGTCAGTTGCTGCTCAATTTCCTGTTTATTGATGTCACCAACAACGACGATTTGCGCACTTTGTGGCGTGTAATGCTTCGAGTAGAATTCACGGACATCATCCAACGTTAATGCACTGACACCTGCTTGCGTGCCGTCTTTTGGTCGAGCAAAAACCGAATCCCCATAGAGCACCTGGCGACTCGCTTGTGACGCCATCCAACTTGGATTTTGGTGCTCATATACCAGGCCTTCTAGCGCTTGCATTTTTACACGCTCGAAATCATCTTGATTAAATGCAGGAGACAGCAACATCTCTTCGACAATTTTTAACGTCGGCTCTAAGTTCTTTTCTAGAGCAGAAACACTGATGTTTGTTGTATAACCTGTGGCATTAACAGAGATAACACTACCCAGTTTATCAAGCTCAGCTTGAATCTCTTCGACACTGCGTTTCGTTGTGCCTTCTTGCAACATCGCAGCGGTCAATTGGGCAAGACCTTCTTTACCCTTTTCAACAAAACGTGTCCCGGCAGGTAGACTAAATTGCATCATCACCGTCGGCGTTTCATCGCTAACTGCACCAAGCAGCTCTGAGCCATTCTTGAAATGTAACTCGTACAGCTCTGGCATCGTCGCTTTCACTGGTTCTCCTACTGGCGGTTGCACTGAGCGATCGAAGTTATCGGTCGCACGACGATACGCCAATTGGTCATCGGAAATCTTCTCATATTCTGGCAACGTACGCTTTGGTGTCACAAAGGTCGCAGGTTTTACGACAAGGTCTGTTTTTCCTTTTGGGACCACGCTTAGGGTCACTTTGTTCTTACCTTGGATAAAGTCCGTATACGCTTTTTCTACCGAAGTCGGCGTAACTGCACGGATTTGTTCAAGCTGTTGCTCAAGACGATCAGGATCGCCGAAAAATGTCTCGTTGGAAGCCAACTGAGTCACTTTACCTTTAACGCTTTCTAGCGCAAAAATAGCATCCGCTTCCGCTTTACCCTTCAACTGCTCAAGGCGATCTTCTGTCACGCCTTTTTCCGCAAACTGATTCAGTGATTGTAAAAGCTCGTCGTACAGTTTTGATAGGTCGCCTTTATCTCCAGAATCACCCATTGCGTAAACGTAAAAGTTACACGCCAGTTCAGCACAGTCATGGAATGAACCAGCATCGACCGCTTTTTGAGTCTTCACTAGGTCTTGATAGAGCACGCTGTTGGTACCGCCACCCAATACTTCTGATAACGTGTCGAGAGACGCTTGGCTTTCTTCGCCGTTGTAGGTTGTTGGCCACGCGATCATCACCATAGGTTGTTGAATACGATCTTCTAGCGTGATGTATTTGTCTTCTTGCAGTTTTGCAGGTTGTTTCGGCGCATTTTCAACCTCAGGACCACGAGGAATCGAACCGAAGTACTTATTTACCCACTCTAGAGTTTGTTCAACGTCTAAGTCACCACCGATCGTGATAGTCGCATTGTTTGGGCCATACCAACGCAAGAAAAACGCTTTGAGGTCGTTCACATCAACACGATCAAGATCTTCAACATAACCAATGGTTTGCCACGAATACGGATGACCTTCAGGATATAGCGCTTCGGACATGCGCTCCCAAATCAAGCCATAAGGACGATTATCGTAACGCTGAGCTCGCTCATTTTTTACAGTCGAACGCTGAATTTCAAATTTGCGTTGAGAAACCGCATCCAGCAAAAAGCCCATACGGTCAGACTCTAACCACAGCATTTTCTCGAGCTGGTTAGCAGGGACAGTTTCAAAGTAGTTAGTACGATCGCGGTTTGTTGTACCATTTAACGTGCCGCCAGCCTCTGTGATGATTCTGAAGTGCTCTTGGTCACCAACGTTCTCTGAGCCTTGGAACATCATGTGCTCAAAGAAATGCGCAAAACCAGACTTACCCACTTCTTCACGAGCTGAACCAACATGGTAAGTCACATCCACATGGACCAATGGGTCAGAATCTTCAGGAGCTAAGATCACCGTTAAACCATTATCGAGTTTATACTTTTGGTATGGAATCTTAACTTTGCCTTCTTCAGCTTTCGATGACTCAACGAAAGTTACCCCTTTCGGCAGTGATGAAACTGGCGTATTTGATGCACAGCCCGTGATCACCAACAGTGAACACGCGCCAACCCAAAACATCTTCATGTACTTTCCTTAAAATAATCCGAGATAGATGGCCGCAAGTAAGCTATACCTAGCAGCCTTTCCTAAAAATATTAAAATCACGCAAGGCAGAAACTTCATTCTTAGCCACCCTGCGGCTAAACACAGCGGGTCTCCTATTACAGGTAACCAGCTAAAAAATAACCCCCAATAGCCATACTTAGAGAGCCACTTTAATGCGGTATGACCGTGCTTTTCCTCTTGTGCTTTGTTGGGAATCCACAAGCCAAGCCAATAATTTGTTAAGCCACCAAGCGTATTACCGATAGTAGCGACCATAACAATTGAAGAAACGGAGTATTGATTTAATGAGAGAGTGGCAACTAAGCCCGCCTCAGAACCACCAGGCAACAACGTGGCACTGAGAAAACCGGTCATGAAAAGCACCCATAATGCTGAATCTGAAAACCAAAGCGCTAAACTTTCAAAACTCGTGTTAAATGCTTCTAGCATGTCATATCAAGCAACACCTTGCCTCTGGTTCTTCCTGATTCGACCTGCTGGTGAGCACCAATGACATCACTCATAGGATAAACCTGTTGAATTTCAGTCTTCAGTAAGCCAACGCCGACCATGTACAACAAGGTATCTAACTGCGCAGGGTCTGGTTCAACCAACATGCCACTAGCCTCAAAGCCTAGGAGTTTGGCTTTTTCACAAATCAGCTCAGCTGTGATGGTTGGAACGGTGATGACTCTCGCATTGTCTTTCAGGCATTTAAGCGCATCTAACGCAGCATCTCCGCCTACTAAATCAATCAAAACATCAACATCTTCAACACGTTCTGACACTGGTGCAAATTGATAGTTCACTGCATGAGCACCGAGCGTCGCAAGGTAATCTAAATTTCGTTCACTGCAGGTTGTAAAGACTTCCGCTTTCGTCGCGATCGCAATTTGTACCGCGAGGTGTCCAACACCACCGGCACCAGCGAGGATAAGTACGCGATCGTTTTCATTCACATTAGCCTTACTGAGAGCTTGTGCCGCAGTTTGTCCCGCCAACGGTAATGCAGCAGCTGCCTCCAAAGTGACAGAGCTAGGAACATGACTTAACTCAGTTTCTGGAACACATATGTATTGACTGTAACCACCGCCTCGAACTGGGAAACCAATAAATCCAGCCACCTCATCACCTTCATTAAAACGTGATACCCCCTCTCCACAAGACATCACTTTTCCTGAGATGTCGTAACCTGGCACCCAAGGTAAATTATCCTTATTCTGCGCTGCCGCCCAACCGAGCCCAGCTCGAGTTTTGACATCAATAGGATTTACGCCTGAAAAAGCGACTTTTACTAAGACTTCACCAGGCTGTGGTGATGGTGTAGAAGCATGTTGAATCGCGAGTACGTTGGCATCACCAAACTCAGTGATAACGATCTGTTTGTGTTCCATAAACCATTCCCTGCAAGAAAACAAAAAGGGATGCGAAAGCATCCCTTTGACTATAAACCATTTTGTTAACCTAAGTTAATCGTGATTTTGTAAATTGGTTGATCATTCCATTTTCAATAATGTCTAACCAACAAGTGCTAACAATATACCAGCCGCAACGGCTGAACCCAGCACACCAGCAACGTTTGGTCCCATCGCATGCATTAACAAAAAGTTTTGCGGGTTAGCTTGTAAACCAACTTTGTTTACGACTCGCGCGGCCATTGGTACCGCAGAAACGCCAGCCGCACCAATAAGTGGGTTGATGTCTTCTTTCGAGAACTTGTTAAGCAGTTTCGCCATCAGGACGCCCGCACCAGTACCGATACTAAATGCAACTGCGCCTAACCCCAAGATACCTAACGTTTCTAGGTTCAAGAACTGCTCAGCTTGCAGCTTAGAACCAACACCAAGACCTAAAAAGATAGTCACTATGTTGATCAATTCATTTTGAGCAGTTTTCGATAAACGATCGACCACACCAGCTTCACGCATCAAGTTACCCAAACAGAACATACCAACCAATGGCGTAGCTGAAGGTAAGAACAGAATCGTCATCAGTAATACAGCAAGCGGGAAGATGACTTTCTCCCATTTACCAACATGACGAAGCTGAGCCATCTTGATTTGACGCTCTTCCTTGGTTGTCAGTGCTTTCATGATTGGTGGCTGGATGATCGGCACCAATGCCATATAGCTGTATGCCGCGACTGCAATCGCACCTAGCAGATCTGGAGAGAGCTTACTCGCTAAGAAAATCGCTGTTGGCCCATCAGCACCACCGATGATCGCGATAGACGATGCATCCGCCATGGAAAACTCCATGCCAGGTACATAGTTGAGTAAAATAGCGCCAAACAGTGTTGCAAAAATACCAAACTGCGCAGCCGCACCTAACCACAACGTTTTTGGGTTTGCGATCAAAGCACCAAAGTCGGTCATCGCGCCCACACCCATGAAGATCAATAGCGGGAACACACCCGATTCAATCCCAATGTAGTAAACGTAGTAGAGTAAGCCACCAGGCTCAGTAAAGCCAGCATTTGGAATATTCGCCAAAATAGCACCGAAACCAATCGGCAATAACAGTAAAGGTTCAAATCCTTTTTTAATTGCCAAAAACAGCAAAGTACAACCAACCAGCATCATACAGATTTGGCCGAACTCGAAGTTAGCGATCCCTGTTTCTGCCCAAAGGGTTAACAATCCGTCCATGATACTCCCTTACGCCAGGCTCAACAGAGGCGCACCTACTGTGACAGCATCGCCTTCTTTAACGTTCAGCTCTTGAACCACACCACCACGCGCCGCTCGTACTTCAGTTTCCATTTTCATCGCTTCAAGGATGAGCAATACATCGCCTTCAGCTACCTCAGCACCAGGCTGAACATTCACTTTGAAGATGTTACCTGCAAGAGGAGCAGGCACCGCTTCAGCTGAAGCATTAGAAGGTGTGCTAGGTGTAGCCGATTTTGCCGGTGCATTAGAAGGAGCAACAGATGTCAGTTCACCTTGAGGGCCAACTTCCACCTCATACACCTGTCCGTCAACACGTACACTATAAGTTTCTACACCACCAGTTGCTGGTTGAGCTACAGGTACAGCAGGCTTCGCAGCTTCTAGCGTTGGTGCTGGCTCAAATGCTTCTGGGTTTTCACGATTCTTAAGGAACTTAAGTCCAACTTGAGGGAAAAGTGCATAAGTGAGTACGTCATCAACACGCTCACTTGCTAGCTTAATGCCTTCTGATTTCGCTTTCTCCATCAGATCAACCGTAAGCGTCTCCATTTCAGGCTCAAGTAAATCGGCAGGACGACAGGTAATTGGCTCTTTACCATCAAGCACTTTCGCTTGCAGTTCTGCATTTAACTCGGCTGGCGCTTGACCGTACTCACCTTTCAATAGGCCAGCGGTTTCCTTGGTAATACTCTTATAGCGCTCGCCAGTAAGAACGTTAATCACCGCTTGCGTACCGACGATCTGTGAAGTTGGAGTCACCAATGGAATGAAACCAAGATCTTCACGTACACGAGGGATCTCTTCTAATACTTCATCAATGCGATCCGCAGCGCCCTGCTCTTTCAACTGGCCTTCCATATTGGTCAGCATACCACCAGGCACTTGAGCAATCAGGATGCGTGAATCGACTCCTTTTAACTGGCCTTCCCACTTCGCATACTTCTTACGTACCTCACGGAAATATGCGGCGATAGGTTCCAGTTGCTCGAGTTTCAAATTGGTATCTCGCTCGGTGCCTTCTAGCATAGCGACTACCGTTTCAGTCGGTGTATGGCCGTAGGTACAACTCATTGAAGAAATCGCAGTATCAAGAATATCAATACCGGCTTCTACTGCTTTTACCGCTGTTGCTGTAGACAGCCCCGTTGTTGCATGACAATGAAGTGCCAATGGCACATCACAAGACGCTTTGATACGCGTGATAAGCTCTTCCGCTTCATAAGGCTTAAGTAAGCCAGACATATCTTTAATACACAGCGAATGACAACCTAAATCCTCTAGGCGTTTTGCCAAGTCAACCCAAGTGTCTGCGTTATGCACTGGGCTCGTAGTGTAAGACAACGTACCTTGAGCATGCGCACCAACATCAACCGTTGCTTTAACGGCTTTCTGGAAGTTTCGCACGTCATTCATTGCATCAAAAATACGGAATACATCCATGCCGTTAGCATGCGCGCGTTCAACAAACTTCTCTACTACGTCGTCGGCATAATGGCGGTATCCTAAAAGGTTTTGACCACGCAGTAGCATTTGCATTGGTGTATTAGGCATCGCTTTTTTTAGTTCACGTAAACGCTCCCAAGGGTCTTCTCCTAAGAATCGAATACAAGAATCAAATGTTGCACCGCCCCAAGTCTCTAGAGACCAGTAACCAACCTTATCCAACTCAGCTGCGATAGGCAGCATATCCTCAATACGCATACGCGTAGCAAATAGTGATTGATGGGCATCACGAAGGACCACATCAGTAATAGCTAGTGGTTTAGACATGCTCTTAAACTCCTTTTTAATCCTAGTTCGGCTACTTCGCGAATGAGGCGCGATGTTTATGAATCGCAGCCGAGATCGCCGCCACTACTTGTGGACTAACAGCTGAAGAGGTTGATTGAATATTAGTGTTTGTTTTTGGTGCTGCGATCGGCTCTGGTACTTCTTCTGGTACCAATTTCGACATTAACCGAACGAGATAAACAAGAATAGTGAGGAAAATAAATACGACCGCCATCCCCGTTAGCATCAGGGTGGCCGCATCTACTAGCAGGCTTCCTATATTAGTCATGTTGCTTCCTTTCTTTGTCATCCTGACAACGTGCAGGACTTTAATAGTGTCAAATCCCGACCCATGGATTATCTCGATTGGTTAAATTTTGTCAATTTTGTTTAAGGAAGGTTTGTAGTAATCCTGATAAATGATTATTTATTCACTACCCAGATCACAGTTCATGACAAAATAATCACTTCAAATCGCTATCACCTTACGAACAGAGTAAAGGAGGACATAAATAAAAACTGCGATTTAGATTTCAAAATCAAATCGGGACTCACGCAGTAAAAACCAACAAAAACAAAAAGATGAACAAGATTAACAATAAACAAACAAATAACAAACAAAGTGACTACATGAGAGTGATTGAAATGAAAAATGGAAGTCAGTGTATAGGAGGGATAATCAGGATGATTTCACACGATGCGACAGAAGCTTGATAGCAAATTGCTTAGATACGCACATATTCGCTTTTAAAAAAGAGGAACATAGGCTCTAGTGATCCTACGCCATATTTCAGATGTCTAGATACAAAAAAGCCTCGCAATTGCGAGGCTGTTTCAATGAGTGGCGCGTCCTGGAGGATTCGAACCTCCGACCGCCTGGTTCGTAGCCAGGTACTCTATCCAGCTGAGCTAAGGAC
>NZ_JAWOTP010000011.1:73249-155891 GCF_033338935.1 Vibrio sp. Vb0598
GCGTCCTGGAGGATTCGAACCTCCGACCGCCTGGTTCGTAGCCAGGTACTCTATCCAGCTGAGCTAAGGACGCGCAGATCTTCTTGCTAAGAAGTTGTGAAGTAAATCACATTCATTTCTTACGAAACAAAAAAAAGGCCATCGGGCCAGTCAATGAATGGCGGTGAAGGAGGGATTCGAACCCTCGATACGGGATAAACCGTATACTCCCTTAGCAGGGGAGCGCCTTCAGCCTCTCGGCCACCTCACCGTTTTCATTGTTATATCTCAAAAGAGATATGGCGCGTCCTGGAGGATTCGAACCTCCGACCGCCTGGTTCGTAGCCAGGTACTCTATCCAGCTGAGCTAAGGACGCACTTTTTGTTGATAAATCAACGTTGCAAGAATGGCGGTGAAGGAGGGATTCGAACCCTCGATACGGGATAAACCGTATACTCCCTTAGCAGGGGAGCGCCTTCAGCCTCTCGGCCACCTCACCGTCTTGCGGAGGCACATATTACGTTTTACCGAAAATATGTCAAACACTTTCTTTGAAAAAATCTACGAAACTGGCTTAACCGTTGCTGATTTAATCAAAGTGACTATTAAACGAACTTTATCACTCTATTATGATGAAAAAAAGAGAGTCTTCTCTGAAAAAAAGACATTTATTTTCAAATAACTTTCTGAAGTTCGAATCAACATTATTGATGAATTCACAGCCATACTCAACACAATAGTTTCTGCAAATTTTCAAAAACAGTAAAAACTAAAAAGGCCAACCCTTCGGTTAGCCTTTTTCATTCAAACTAAGCTCTGTAAACAGGAGCGACTTAGTAGTTACCTGAAGCAACGTTGCCATTGCCTTTTTCAGCTTGAATGCGCATGTAGATTTCTTCACGGTGAACTGAAACCTCTTTCGGAGCGTTAACGCCGATACGCACTTGGTTACCTTTAACACCTAGTACAGTTACAGTCACTTCATCACCAATCATCAGTGTTTCGCCTACGCGGCGAGTCAAAATTAGCATTCTTTGCTCCTTGAGTAATCTCTAAATTTTCTTGCTACAAAGCTATTATCCAACAAAAGTTATATTTTCGTAAACTACCTTGTTAGCGAAAATCAGCCTAAAAAGGCATGTTTTTGTTGAATGTTTAATGCTTCACTAGACGTAATGTAAGCATCATGCAGAATGTTTGCTGCTGTATCCACACATTCGGGTGCTAAAACTAGCATCATAGTGAGTGCATTCGTTGCGCTGAAATTGATCTCAATATCTCGCTTTGCCAACAAATCGCATGCGTGCTCTACCATTCCATTGGCCTCAAGCCCCACTGCGGTCAACAGGCTTACCACTTCACTATTACGGATTTTGTCGCTGAACACCAGATCGAACTTGGCACATGCATCTTGTTTTATCATGATACCTGCCCGTTCTGTTTCCTCGATCACATTCCAAATGTCGATACCCAACATCTGACATTGTTTTGTAGCACTAGATAAATGTTCTTTATCGACTTCGATTATGGCAAGGTCACGTTGAATGGCTATACCAGAGACGGCTTGATTGCCTAACTCCCCCTTTACCAGACTGCCTTCATTAACATCAAATGTCGAAAGCACGCGCAGTGGCACATTATTCTTCCATGCAAATTGCACTGAAGGTAAATGTAATACTTTCGCGCCTCGGCTTGCCATCGCTTCCATGGAAGGAAAATCGATAACCGCCAATTTTCGCGCGTTTTTCACTACACGTGGGTCACAAGTATAAATACCATCAACGTCGGTAAAGATTTGACACTCATCAGCGCGCAATGCGCCTGCCAGTGCCACTGCGCTCGTATCTGAGCCACCTCGACCTAATGTGGTGATATCCCCGTTCTCATTCACACCTTGAAAGCCTGCAACAATCACGATTTGGTCTTGCTCAAGCAATCCCAGAATTGTCTTAGTATCAATGTGTTTAATCGTTGCGTCATTGTGTTGATTATCCGTCACAATATTCGCCTGTGCTCCGGTAAGCGAGCGTGCAGCATGACCCAATTTATTGAGTGTCATTGCTAACAGTGCCATTGACACTTGCTCACCAGCAGAGAGCAAAACATCAAGTTCTCGAGCTGTAGGCACGCTATCTATCTGTTTAGCGAGGTCCATCAGTCTGTTTGTTTCGCCTGACATTGCAGACACGACAACAACAACTTGATTGCCATCATTTTTCGCCTTAATGATGTGTTCAGCAACTTGGTGGATTCTTTCAATTGAACCCACAGAGGTTCCGCCAAACTTTTGCACGATAAGGGGCTTTTTCACCAGTCTTCACCTTCCCAAGACCGAAGTCTCTTTAGAACTGCTTACATCGTCAGTATTTCCTTTTAGAAAAATTATATAAGCAGTAGTTACAACAAAAACCAAATAGCCTAAATGACTCGGTTAACTTTTAGTCAATTAAACCACTTGGCTGCTAAAAAAAATTACGCTCAATCAAAGAAACTTGATTGAGCGTAATTTTAGTAGTTAAAAGCTTATAAGCGCTCTTCTAACCAAGGCTGAACTGTTTTAATTGCCTCTGGTAGTGCGGCTACATCAGTACCACCAGCTTGAGCCATGTCAGGACGACCACCGCCCTTACCACCGACTTGCTCAGCAATCATCTTAACTAGATCACCAGCTTTTACTTTACCAGTTAGATCTTTAGTCACACCAGCAATCAGGCCAACCTTGTCACCTGTTACGTTAGCAAGCAGTACGACACCAGACCCCATTTGGTTCTTAATGTCATCAACCATAGTACGTAGGTTCTTGCTGTCAGCGCCTTCAAGAGCTGCGACTAGAACTTTTGTACCATTGACTTCAACCGCTTTGCCCATGATGTTAGCGCTTTCTGCTGCCGCCATCTTATCTTTTAGCTTCTGCACTTCTTTCTCTAGCGCTTTTGCTTTCTGTGCAGATTCTGCCAGTTTCTCTTCGTACTTCGCGTTTTGAGCTTCAATCGCGTCTAATGCAGCCTCGCCTGTTACCGCCTCAATACGTCGAATACCTGCAGCAATGCCGCTTTCTGAAGTGATTTTGAATAGGCCAATATCACCTGTGCTTGATGCGTGAATACCACCGCAAAGCTCTGTCGAGAAGTCACCCATAGACAGTACGCGTACTTCGTCATCGTACTTCTCACCAAACAGTGCCATTGCGCCTTTCTTCTTAGCAGACTCAATGTCCATCACGTTGGTTTCAATCGTGTGGTTGCGACGAATTTGCGCGTTAACTAGACGCTCAACTTCTTTCAGTTCTGCTGCAGTTACGGCTTCTAGGTGTGAGAAGTCGAAACGTAGGTTGTCTGCCTTCACCAATGAGCCTTTCTGCGTTACGTGCTCACCTAAAACTTGGCGTAGTGCTGCGTGTAGCAAGTGCGTTGCTGAGTGGTTTAGAGAGATAGCTGCGCGACGCTCTGCGTCAACGATAGTTGCTACTTCATCACCTTTCGCTAGAACGCCTTCTGCCATTACACCGTGGTGCGCGATTGCGTTACCTAGTTTTTGAGTGTCCTCAACGCGGAATACACCAGACTCAGTACGGATTTCACCAGCGTCACCACACTGACCGCCTGACTCTGCGTAGAATGGTGTTTCACCAAGTACGATGATTGCTTTGTCGCCCGCAGATAGCGAATCTACTTCGTTGCCTTCAACGAACATCGCTGCTACAGAACTAGAGCCTTTAGTACCTGTGTAACCACAGAATTCTGTTTGCGTATCAACTTTGATTGCTGCGTTATAGTCAGTACCGAAGTTACCCGCTTCACGCGCACGTTGACGCTGCGCTTCCATCGCTTTCTCGAAACCTTCTTCGTCGATTGCGAACTCACGCTCACGTGCTACGTCGTTAGTTAAGTCAGCTGGGAAGCCGTAAGTATCGTAAAGTTTAAATACGGTTTCGCCGTCTAGTACTTTACCGTCTAGGTTATCTAGTGCTTCGTTTAGAATCGCCATACCGCGCTCAAGTGTACGACCAAAGTTTTCTTCTTCGATACGCAGTACTTTTTCAACCACAGCTTGTTGACGCTTCAGTTCTTCACCAGCCGTACCCATGATGTCAGCTAGAACGCCAACCAACTTGTGGAAGAATGCACCTTGTGCGCCCAGCTTGTTACCGTGACGAACTGCACGACGGATGATACGGCGTAATACGTAACCTCGACCTTCGTTTGAAGGCATAACACCATCCACGATCAGGAATGAACATGAACGGATGTGGTCAGCGATAACGCGTAGTGATTGGTTTGATAGGTCTTCGTAACTGATCACTTCTGCTGCTGCTTTGATAAGAGCTTGGAATACATCGATTTCGTAGTTTGAGTGAACGCCCTGCATGATTGCAGAGATACGCTCGATACCCATACCAGTATCTACCGATGGTTTTGGTAGCGGTTCCATAGTGCCGTCTGCGTGACGGTTGAACTGCATGAATACGTTGTTCCAGATCTCGATGAAACGGTCACCATCTTCTTCAGGCGTGCCAGGACGGCCACCCCAGATGTGCTCACCGTGATCGTAGAAGATTTCAGTACATGGACCACAAGGGCCAGTGTCGCCCATTTGCCAGAAGTTATCAGACTCGTACGGCTTGCCGCCTTCTTTATCACCAATGCGAACAATACGATCAGCGGGTACGCCAACTTTCTTGTTCCAGATGTCAAACGCTTCGTCATCGGTTTCGTAAACAGTTACCAATAAACGATCCGCTGGCAGTTTAAGAACTTCGGTTAGGAATTCCCAAGCAAAGGAGATCGCATCTTCTTTGAAGTAATCGCCAAAGCTGAAGTTGCCTAACATTTCAAAGAATGTGTGGTGACGAGCAGTAAAGCCAACATTTTCTAGGTCGTTATGTTTACCACCAGCACGTACGCAACGCTGAGCCGTAGTCGCTCGAGTGTAGGCTCGTTTTTCTAAGCCTAAGAAACAATCTTTAAATTGGTTCATACCTGCGTTTGTGAACAGCAGGGTTGGGTCGTTATGTGGAACTAACGATGAACTTTCTACGATTTGGTGTCCTTTGCTCTCAAAGAACTTGAGGAACGCGTTACGAACCTCATCAGTGCTCATGTACATGCAGCTCTTCCTGAAAATAGTCGAGTTAGAATTTTGCCGTATTGTAGATCATGCAAACAGCTGAGACTAGTTTTCTTGAGGAAAAGAGGGAGTAGGAGAAAAAATTTGAAGCAAAACAAAAATCAGTGCGGACGACTGACCGTTAATCTTCGTCCTCAAAGTTCAGCGCGTAGCTGATTTGGTCAAAACTGTAGCCGCGATACTGCAGAAAACGAACTTGTTTTGCGTACTCTTTTTGGTCTTTGGCTTTAATACCTTTGAATTTCTTTTCTGCCGCCTGTTTAGCCAGTTCAAACCAATCTTGCGGCTCTTCAGCCATAGCTTGCTCAATCACCGATTCCGCAACACGCTTCTGGTTTAACTCTTGACGAATTCGACGCTCTCCATGTCCTTTGTATACATGCTGTCTAATTTGACTCTTCGCGTAACGTAAATCATCTAAATAGTTATGGTCTAGGCAAAAATTAATTGCGATGTCGATGTCTGATTCTTCATAGCCCTTCATCGATAATTTTTGGTAAAGCTCATACTGACCATGATCGCGACGGCTAAGCAATTGTATAGCAGCCTCTTTGCTCGATAATGTTGGCGCCTGGCGTTTTTGGTACATGATGATCCTAAAAGTATTTTTGCTGTACAGGCTCTCAATGGCCTTTGTGATAATTCGATTTTTGATTTCAATAGATACAACAAAGCCCCGCATTGCAGGGCTTTGTCATTTATTAATCTATGAGAGATTAAAACTCTTCAGCTTGCTCTGGCGCTTCACCAGCTTCAGGCGCTTCCGCAAGTGCTGGCGCTAGCAACATTTCACGCAGTTTTGTATCGATAGTTTTAGCCACTTCAGGGTGCTCACGCAGGTAGTTACATGCATTCGCTTTACCTTGACCAATCTTATCGCCATTGTAGCTATACCAAGCACCGGCTTTTTCAACTAACTTGTGCTTCACACCTAGATCGACAAGTTCACCTTCGCGGTTAAAGCCTTGGCCGTACATGATTTGTGTGTTTGCTTCTTTAAATGGTGCTGCAATCTTATTCTTAACAACTTTGATGCGCGTTTCGTTACCTACGACTTCGTCACCTTCTTTGATTGCGCCAGTACGACGGATATCTAGACGAACAGAAGCGTAGAACTTAAGTGCGTTACCACCTGTTGTTGTTTCTGGGTTACCAAACATCACACCAATCTTCATACGGATTTGGTTGATGAAGATACACATACAGTTAGACTGCTTTAGGTTACCCGTTAGCTTACGCATTGCTTGAGAAAGCATACGTGCTTGCAGACCCATGTGGCTATCGCCCATTTCGCCTTCGATTTCTGCTTTCGGTGTTAGCGCTGCAACAGAGTCGACAACCATAACATCGATAGCACCAGAACGTGCAAGTGCGTCACAGATCTCTAGCGCTTGCTCACCTGTGTCTGGCTGAGAAACTAGCAATGCATCGATATCTACGCCAAGTTTCTTCGCGTATACAGGATCTAGAGCGTGCTCTGCATCGATAAACGCACACGTTTTGCCTTCACGTTGCGCAGCAGCAATAAGCTCAAGGGTTAATGTTGTTTTACCTGAAGATTCTGGGCCGTAGATTTCTACGATACGACCCATTGGTAGACCACCAGCACCCAAAGCGATATCAAGAGAAAGAGAACCCGTTGAGATGGTTTCTACGTCCATTGCGCGGTTATCACCAAGGCGCATGATAGAGCCTTTACCGAATTGCTTTTCAATTTGACCTAGCGCAGCGGCGAGCGCTTTCTGTTTGTTCTCGTCCATTACTTTCTCCGATTTATTCATCTTCTTTGGGCGACGAATAGTAATTCATTTTTCTTAAGCAGAAGAACTGCTCAGCAATGAAAGTTATTATACTGTTGATTCATACAGTGTCCATACCTGTATGAAAAAAATTTGGCTGACCTAAAGTCGTGATTTGCTCTAGCCCTTATCAATGCTGGGCTAAAACAATTTAAGAAATTCTAGAGTAGATGTTGATACAATTGAGTCAGCGCATGCTCGACCGCTTTTTTGCGAACTTCTGCACGGTCACCAGTAAAATGCATGGTTTCGACTTGCTGCCAACTTTGGTTATCAGCAAAAGCAAAGCAGACCATGCCGACTGGTTTCTCTTCACTGCCACCACCCGGCCCTGCAATACCACTGATGGACACACCGATGGTGGCATTTGAGTTTTTAATTGCACCCTGTACCATTTCAATCACAACTGGCTCACTCACTGCACCATGCGCTTCTAACGTTGAAGCTTGCACACCAAGCATCTCCATTTTCGCTTCATTACTGTAGGTGACGAACGCACGGTCAAGCCACGCTGAACTACCAGCAATGTCAGTAATGGCGGTTGCAACACCACCACCTGTGCATGATTCTGCGGTTGTTAAAACATGCCCGTGTTTAGCCAATAATGCGCCTAAATCGGCACTCAATTTTGTTGTTTTTTCCATAGCCAAAATGCCCTTTGTCTCTTTTTACTTGATAGGGATTCACGTATCCTAAGCCGCTACGGAAATAAACAAAAGAACTTACCTGTGAAAGCTGAACAAAAACACACTCCGATGATGCAGCAATACCTCAAGCTAAAGGCTGAGAACCCAGAGATTTTGCTGTTCTACCGCATGGGCGATTTCTACGAACTCTTTTACGATGATGCCAAGCGAGCTTCTCAGCTTCTTGATATTTCATTGACCAAACGTGGTGCGTCTGCAGGTGAACCTATCCCAATGGCGGGTGTGCCATTTCACGCCGTAGAGGGCTACCTGGCAAAACTTGTTCAGCTTGGTGAGTCTGTGGCGATCTGTGAACAGATTGGCGATCCGGCCACCAGCAAGGGCCCGGTAGAACGTAAAGTTGTGCGTATCGTGACACCAGGTACTGTGACGGATGAAGCGCTGCTTTCTGAGCGTGTCGATAACTTAATCGCAGCAATTTACCATCACAACGGTAAGTTCGGTTATGCGACGCTGGATGTCACCTCTGGTCGCTTCCAACTGACAGAACCAGAAACTGAAGAAGCGATGACAGCCGAGCTTCAACGCACTGCACCACGTGAGCTACTGTTCCCAGAAGATTTTGAACCTGTACATTTAATGGCGAGCCGCAATGGTAACCGTCGTCGCCCAGTCTGGGAATTTGAGCTTGATACGGCTAAGCAACAACTCAATCAACAATTTGGCACAAAAGATCTGGTTGGTTTTGGTGTAGAACATGCGTCCTTAGGGTTATGTGCTGCTGGTTGTTTGATCCAGTACGTAAAAGATACTCAACGTACGGCTTTACCTCATATTCGCTCTTTAACGTTTGATCATCAGGATCAATCCGTCATCCTTGATGCTGCTACCCGACGTAATCTGGAAATTACTCAAAATCTAGCAGGCGGAACCGATAACACGCTCGCTGCAGTACTCGACCATTGTGCTACTCCGATGGGCAGCCGAATGCTGAAGCGTTGGTTGCATCAGCCTATGCGTTGCATTGAAACGTTAAACAATCGTCTTGATGCGATTGGTGAGATTAAAGAACAAGCTCTGTTTGCCGATCTTCAACCAACGTTAAAGCAAATTGGTGATATTGAACGTATCTTAGCGCGCCTTGCATTACGCTCTGCTCGCCCTCGCGATATGGCTAGACTTCGCAATGCAATGCAACAGCTACCAGAGCTAGAATCTGTCACCGCTTCTTTGACCCATCCGTACCTAACGAAATTGGCGAAGTATGCAGCTCCGATTGACGAAGTATGTGACCTGTTAGAGCGCGCGATTAAAGAAAATCCGCCGGTTGTTATTCGTGATGGTGGCGTCATCGCTGAAGGCTACAATGCGGAGCTCGATGAATGGCGAAAATTGGCAGATGGTGCAACAGAATATCTTGAGCAGCTTGAGCGAGATGAGCGTGAACGACACGGTATCGATACGCTTAAAGTAGGCTATAACAACGTTCATGGCTTCTTTATCCAAGTAAGCCGTGGCCAGAGCCATTTGGTTCCACCGCATTATGTACGTCGCCAAACACTCAAAAACGCTGAACGCTACATCATCCCAGAGCTTAAGGAACACGAAGACAAAGTACTTAACTCGAAGTCTAAAGCGTTAGCACTTGAGAAACAGTTGTGGGAAGAACTGTTTGATCTATTGATGCCAAACCTTGAGAAGCTGCAAAACCTAGCTTCTGCTCTGTCTCAGCTAGATGTATTACAAAACCTAGCAGAGCGTGCAGATTCGTTAGATTACTGCCGCCCAACGCTTGTGAAAGACGCAGGAATTCACATTCAAGCTGGCCGTCATCCAGTCGTAGAACAAGTAACAACAGAGCCGTTCATCGCGAACCCAATTGAGCTTAACCCAGCCCGGAAGATGTTGATCATCACCGGTCCAAACATGGGTGGTAAATCAACCTACATGCGTCAAACTGCGCTGATTGCATTGATGGCACATATCGGCTCTTATGTACCGGCAGAATCCGCACAGATTGGTTCTTTAGATCGTATATTTACTCGTATTGGTGCATCAGATGATCTTGCATCTGGCCGCTCGACCTTCATGGTAGAAATGACCGAAACAGCCAATATTCTTCACAACGCAACTAAGAACAGTTTGGTGCTAATGGATGAAATCGGACGCGGTACTAGTACTTACGACGGTCTGTCTTTAGCTTGGGCAAGTGCGGAATGGCTCGCAACACAAATTGGTGCGATGACCCTATTTGCAACTCACTACTTCGAATTAACAGAGTTACCGAACCAACTGCCAAGCTTAGCGAACGTTCACTTGGATGCCGTAGAACATGGAGATAGCATTGCCTTTATGCACGCAGTTCAAGAAGGTGCGGCAAGTAAGTCTTACGGCTTGGCTGTTGCGGGCTTAGCTGGCGTACCAAAAACGGTCATCAAAAATGCGCGTAACAAGCTATCTCAGCTAGAGCAACTGGGGCAAAACAGTGACACACCGCGTCCAAGTGCAGTAGATGTGGCTAACCAGTTGAGCCTGATTCCAGAGCCTAGCGAGGTCGAACAAGCTCTGTCAGGTATTGATCCTGACGACTTAACGCCACGCCAAGCTCTTGAAGAGCTGTATCGCTTGAAGAAGATGCTGTAAACAGACTCACACCAACGAGCAAAAAAGAAAAAAGGCTATGGGGAACCATAGCCTTTTGCGTATCTAGTGAAATACGGATTATTTAATCGTCTTCTACGTTAAACAAGTTTTCCATATTCAAACCTTGTTTGATTAGGACTTCACGAAGACGACGTAAACCTTCCACTTGTATTTGACGTACTCGCTCACGTGTCAGACCAATCTCTCGACCAACTTCTTCCAGCGTCGAAGGCTCGTAGCCTAGTAGGCCGAAGCGACGTGCAAGCACTTCTTTCTGTTTCGGATTCAACTCTTCTAACCAATGAATCAACGATGATTTGATGTCGTCATCTTGAGTCGAAACTTCTGGATCAGAGTTGTTTGCATCAGGAATAATATCCAGCAGCGCTTTCTCACCGTCACCACCGATTGGCGTGTCGACAGAGCTAATACGCTCATTAAGGCGTAACATTTTGCTTACGTCTTCGACTGGAATATCTAATTGAGCAGCAATTTCTTCTGCGGTCGGTTCGTGATCGAGCTTTTGAGAAAGTTCACGCGCAGTACGCAGATAAATGTTCAGCTCTTTCACTACATGGATAGGTAGACGGATCGTGCGAGTTTGGTTCATCAACGCTCGCTCTATCGTTTGTCGGATCCACCACGTTGCGTAAGTAGAGAAACGGAAACCACGTTCTGGGTCGAATTTTTCGACCGCTCGGATCAAGCCGAGGTTACCTTCTTCAATCAGATCGAGTAGTGCTAGACCACGGTTACTGTATCGACGAGAAATCTTAACAACCAAACGTAGGTTACTTTCGATCATACGTTTGCGTGCCGCTTCGTCGCCACGTAGGGCGCGTCTTGCGTAAAGCACTTCTTCTTCGGCAGTAAGTAAAGGTGAGAAGCCAATTTCGCCCAAATACAACTGAGTTGCATCTAAGCTTTTACTGCTCGCGTCAAATTCTTCACGCGCAGTCGCTTTGCTTTCTGTGGATGATGATCTTTCGAGTTCGTTATCAATGGTCTTCACTGACGCATTGTCAAATGCAAACTCTTCAACTTTGGTTACTGTGTTGCTGATACTCATAACGCCTCCCCCTGGCGAGTTAGCAAGACATGACAACTCAATATGTCGCTAAATGATGTCGCAAGTTGTTTTTCAAAGTTTTAAGGCAAATAGCGTTTTGGATTCACTGATTTACCTTGATAGCGAATTTCAAAGTGTAGTTTGACCGACTTTGCACCTGAACTACCCATGGTGGCGATTTTTTGTCCGCTTTTTACGCTTTGTCCTTCTGTGACCAGCAGTTTGTCATTATGTGCGTATGCGCTTAAATAATTGTCGTTATGCTTTACTATAATTAAGTTGCCATAACCTCGTAGCGCATTGCCTGAATAAACGACTGTGCCGGCTGCGGTTGAAACGATAGGTTGACCACGCTGTCCTGCGATGTCGATACCTTTATTTCCCTGTTCTCCCGCCGAAAAGTTCTTGATTACTCTCCCTTTTGTTGGCCACAACCACTTTGAGACTTTATCACTCTTTGCTGTGGTAGTTGGCGCTTTTTGCTTCACTTTTTGGTTATCTTTTGAACCAACATACTCCTTTGTTTTCGATTGTTCAACCTTCTTTGGAGGCTGTTTTTGTACGACTTTAGGCTTAGTCTCTGTAGGTTTTTGACTAGAGTTTTTACTCGAAGGTTTAGGTTTAGAGGCTGTTGATGTTTTCGTCACTGGAGCTGGGGGGGGCGTAACAACAGGAGCCACAACGGGTTCAACTTTTTGACCATATTTAGGGGCGACATATTTCGGAGCCCAAAGTTTTAGCCTCTGTCCTGGGTAGATAGTGTAAGGCTGAGTTAACTCATTGTAACGAACAAGATCATTTACATCTTTATCTGTGACATAAGCTATGAAGTAAAGCGTATCGCCTTTTTTTACCTCATAATAACTCCCTCTGTAACTCCCTCTTTCAAGGCTTGAATAGTCTTTTTTTAGGCTAGAGACAGGTGCAGGGGAATGCGCTGCACAACCAACTAGTCCTGCAGCAAACACAAAGCTAATACCAATATGACGTAGTAACTTATTCACCTATCCCTAACCCTTAAGCTAAATCACCCGCAACCAGAGGTACGAACCGAACCATTTCTACAACGGTAGAGAGATATTCGTCTCCCTTACGCTCTATTTTTAATAACTGTTGTTCCGTATCTCC
Organism: Vibrio sp. Vb0598; assembly: GCF_033338935.1. Lineage (NCBI taxonomy): Bacteria > Pseudomonadati > Pseudomonadota > Gammaproteobacteria > Vibrionales > Vibrionaceae > Vibrio > Vibrio sp. Vb0598. The sequence goes on from NZ_JAWOTP010000011.1 coordinate 85,643, forward strand.
AACAGGAATGACCATTTTGCCGCCATCTCTTAATTGTGAGAGAAGAGCTTGGGGAATCACTTCAGCGGCAGCGGTAACAATGATAGCATCGAAAGGACCTCTCGCTTCCCAGCCCTGCCACCCATCAGCATGCTTAGTTGAAACATTGTAAATATCCAATTGCTTCAGGCGACGCTTTGCTTCCCATTGCAACGATTTAATTCGCTCAACGGAGTATACATGATCAACAATTTGCGCCAGTACCGCAGTTTGATAACCCGATCCCGTTCCGATTTCCAGAACACGACTCGCCGGTTCTAGCTCAAGCAACTCGGTCATACGAGCAACGATATAAGGCTGAGAAATAGTTTGTCCCTGACCAATTGGTAACGCATTGTTATCATAGGCTTGGTGCATCATCGCTTGAGAAACAAAGCTTTCTCGTGGCAAGCGTTGGATAGCATCCAGAACTCTTTGGTCTTTGATGCCACTGGAGATAAGAAACGCTATCAACCTGTCAGCATGTGGGTTACTCATTACTTCTCTTCCTTTAACCAACTATCCATAGCACGCAGCGACTCGTGAGCGGTGAGATCAACTTGCAGAGGCGTCATTGAAACTCGGCCATGCTCAATTGCATAAAAGTCCGTGCCCTCTCCTGCATCTTGCTCCTTTCCTGGTGGCCCTAACCAATAAATGTCATGGCCTCTCGGATCTTTCTGCTTGATCATATTCTCTGCGTGATGACGTGCACCTAAACGCGTAACTTCAATTTCACCTAAATTCTCTGATGGTAAGTCAGGCACGTTTACGTTCAGTAGACGATTCGTTGGAATCGGCGACGCTAAATGCTGTTGTACAATTTGACGTGCAATTTTAGCGGCGGATTCGAAATGTCGCTTACCCACTAGTGAAAAAGCCACCGACTGAACGCCAAGGAAATGACCTTCCATGGCGGCTGCTACTGTTCCAGAATAAAGAACATCATCACCCAAATTAGCGCCATGGTTGATTCCTGACAGAACAAGATCAGGCAAATCATCTTTCATTAGCTCATTCAGCGCGAAATGCACACAATCCGTGGGCGTGCCTTGCACTGAGTAGATATTTGGGGCAATTTCAGTCACGCGTAATGGTTGTTCTAATGTGAGTGAATTCGAAGCACCTGAACGATTTCGATCAGGTGCGACAATGGTCACTTCAGCGATATCTCTCAACTCATCAGCGAGGGCATGAATCCCTTGAGCATGAACACCATCATCATTGCTGATTAAGACTCTTAAGGGCTTCGGGTTTCGTGAATCCTGTTCCATTAGTATTCTCTTTCTACTTCAACCTCATTAACTAACTCACGAACAATAGAGGTCGCAAAAGATCCCGCATCCAGTGAGAAAGTCAGCGTAATGTTGTTACCTTCAACCGTCCAAGCTAAATCTTTTGGCTTTAGCGCAATATCGCGACGGTCGTGGCGCATGCGATTACCACGAATCAGCGCCATGAGGTCAGGCTCTTCGTCTAAAAACGGTTGCTCTAATGCCAGAGCCTCAGTTTGAGTAGGCAGTGCATTATCGCCAGCAAGCGCAGCGGTAATTGCCGCTTCACCTTGCGCAAATTGCACTTGCAGAGCCGCAATGTTGTTTGCATCAATCAACTGAGTGCCAGAATTCGTCTGCGCAATGTCACCATCAATGAACTTATCAAACACACCATTCTCTAGACGAGCTGAAACGATACGGTTGAAAATCCACGAACGAGCCGCTGATAAATACATACTGCGCTTGTTTTGATTGCGGGTACGAACGTTTTCGCGTCCCCATCGACGTGCTTCTTCAAGGTTGTTGCCATCGTTACCAAAACGCTGACTACCAAAGTAGTTTGGCACGCCAACTTGTTTCACTTTTTCAAGACGTTGCTCTACATCCGCTATATCTGTCACTTCAGACAAAGTAACCACGAACTCGTTCCCTACTAGGTCACCAGGACGCAGTTTTTTATTGTGACGATCTGTTGCAAGGATTTCGATACTTGGGTATTGAGCCAAAAACGCTGAAAAACCTGGCGTTTCACCTTTCGGTAAATGGACACTTAACCACTGTTCCGTCACCGCATGACGGTCTTTAAGACCCGCCCAGCTAACGTCTTTCGACTTAACACCACAGGCTTTCGCTAACTCGTTAGCAACGAAGCTGGTGTTCTCGCCCGTTTTACGGATACGAACCATTAGGTGCTCGCCTTCGCCCGTAAAGGCAAAACCTAAATCTTCGCGAACCTGAAAATGCTCTGGCTGCGCTTTAATTTTTGCCGATGCAACTGGCTTACCCGTTAGGTAAGCCAATGAAGATAAAATGTCTGACATGATGTGTTTCCGCTGATATCACAGCTTAGGGGAGCAAATTGCTAGTTATTGCTTAAACAGAAGTACAACGGCTTCCGTTGCAATGCCTTCTTTGCGTCCAGTAAAACCGAGACGTTCTGTCGTCGTCGCTTTTACGTTAATGTTACTAATGTCGGTTTCTAGGTCTTCGGCTATCGCCGCACACATTGCGTCAATGTGTGGTGCCATTTTAGGCGCTTGTGCCATGATGGTTACATCAGCATTGCCAAGACGGTAGCCTTGCTCTTTAACTCGACGGTAAACGTCTTTCAGTAATTCACGACTGTTTGCGCCTTTCCATTTATCATCCGTATCTGGGAAATGACGACCAATATCGCCGGCAGCAATCGCGCCCAGCAGAGCATCCGTTAACGCATGCAACGCTACATCGCCATCTGAGTGAGCAATCAAACCTTGTTCGTAAGGAATCGCTACACCACCGATAATTACCGGACCTTCACCGCCGAATTTATGTACGTCGAAACCATGACCAATTCGAATCATTTTCTATCCTTTCTTATTCGCCGCGCTCACGGCTTAGATAAAACTCGGCTAACGCAAGATCTTCTGGCTGAGTGATTTTTATATTGTTCGCATTCCCTTGAACTAAGGCTGGCTTCTCGCCTAGCCATTCCAAAGCCGAGGCTTCATCGGTAATGGTTACACCCTGTTCTAATGCGTCAGCCAGTGCTTGAGTAAGCTGCTGAGTTTTAAACATTTGTGGAGTCAGTGCATGCCACAATGCTTCTCTATCTACCGTATGATCGATATCTTGTACTGCGTTTGCTCGCTTCATTGTATCTCTCACAGGAGATGCGAGAATGCCACCCGTTGAGTGAGCGCAGCAAACATCAATCAAACGGTCAATGTCGGATGTTAATACACATGGCCTTGCAGCGTCGTGAACTAATACCCACTCGCTTTCCAGATGCTCATTGACATAGTTTAGCCCTGATAACACAGAGTCTGCTCTTTCTTTACCACCAGCTACACGAATCACATCTGGGTGCTTAGCAATGGACAATTCTGGGTAATATGGGTCGCCGTAAGTAATGGCAACGACAACCTTAGAAATATTTGGGTGAGAAAGCAGTTTCTCTACGGTATGTTCCAGTACCGCTTTACCTTCGATCAATAAATATTGCTTAGGGCGATCTGCCTTCATTCTGCTACCCACACCAGCAGCAGGCACAATTGCGATATGCGATGAGTTCATATCCAACATTTTAATGGTTTTCCTCACCTATAATGCGGTAAAAAGTCTCGCCATCTTTAACTAAACCGAGCTCATGACGCGCACGTTCTTCAATCGCATCAAGACCTTGCCTTAAGTCATCAATCTCAGCGAACATTTCATTGTTGCGAGCTTGTAGCTTGCTGTTCACTTGTTGCTGAACTTCAATTTCATCTTTTACTGTGTAGTAGTCAGACACTCCGTTTTTACCAAACCATAGAGTGTATTGAAGCAAGCCAAACAGTAGCGTAAGGGCTATAACAAAGATTCGCATATCGCTGCTAACATTCTGTACCGGAAGGAATTAGATAAGGTGACATATATAGCATAAATGCGAGGTTGCCTCTAGGGGAGAAAGGGAGACTCACACGCTCCTTACAAGAAATAAGCAGCAAAATGAAACAAGCTCATAGGAAGCGCTCCTTACCCATGACCAAAGTAAGAGCCAAAAATACAAACTTATAAATACAAAAAAACCGCCGTAGCGATGGTTTCAAAAAGCTATTTAGCGAAACTTTACTCAATAAGAATTAAGCTTGACCTTTAACTTCTTTAAGACCGCTTCCTTGAAACATGGAGGAGCGCGCTCACCTAGAGCTTCCGTTATATAAAGAAACACCCCGCCAAGGCAGGGTGTTTTTAAAAGCTTTAAGATAAGCCGTTAACTCAGTTAAGAATTAAGCCTGACCTTTAACTTCTTTGAGACCGCTTCCTTGAAACATGGAGGAGCGCGCTCACTTAGAGCTTCCGTCATATAAAAAACGCCCCGCAAGTGCGAGGCGTTTTCAAAAGCTTTAAGTTAAGCGGTTAATTCAATTAAGAATTAAGCTTGACCTTTAACTTCTTTAAGACCGTTGAAAGGAGCGCGCTCACCTAGAGCTTCCTCGATACGGATTAGCTGGTTGTACTTAGCAACACGGTCAGAACGGCTCATAGAACCAGTTTTGATTTGACCTGCAGCTGTACCTACCGCTAGGTCAGCGATAGTTGCATCTTCAGTTTCGCCAGAACGGTGAGAGATTACTGCTGTGTAACCTGCGTCTTTAGCCATCTTGATTGCAGCTAGAGTCTCAGTTAGAGAACCGATTTGGTTGAACTTGATAAGGATAGAGTTAGCTACGCCTTTCTCGATACCTTCAGCAAGGATCTTAGTGTTAGTAACGAATAGATCGTCACCTACTAGTTGAAGCTTGTCACCTAGTAGTTCAGTTTGGTGCTTGAAGCCATCCCAGTCAGACTCGTCTAGACCGTCTTCGATAGAAACGATTGGGAATTGGTTAGCTAGCTCAGCTAGGTAGTGGTTGAACTCTTCAGAAGTGAAAGTTTTACCTTCGCCTTTCATGTTGTAGATGCCAGCTTCTTTGTCGAAGAACTCAGATGCAGCACAGTCCATAGCTAGAGTAACGTCTTTACCTAGTTCGTAACCAGCAGCTGCAACAGCTTCTGCGATAACTTCTAGAGCTTCAGCGTTAGATTTAAGGTTAGGAGCGAAACCACCTTCATCACCAACTGCAGTGCTGTAGCCTTTAGACTTAAGAACTTTAGCTAGGTTGTGGAATACTTCTGCACCGATACGTAGACCTTCTTTAAGAGTCTTAGCGCCAACTGGTTGGATCATGAACTCTTGGATGTCAACGTTGTTGTCTGCGTGCTCGCCACCGTTGATGATGTTCATCATTGGTAGAGGCATAGAGAACTGACCTGCAGTGCCGTTTAGCTCAGCGATGTGCTCGTATAGAGGCATGCCTTTCGCAGCAGCAGCAGCTTTAGCGTTTGCTAGAGAAACAGCTAGGATAGCGTTAGCACCGAATTTAGATTTGTTTTCAGTGCCGTCTAGTTCGATCATTACTGCGTCGATTGCAGCTTGGTCTTTAGCGTCTTTGCCAACTAGAGCTTCAGCGATTGGGCCGTTTACAGCTTCAACTGCTTTAAGAACACCTTTACCTAGGAAACGGGCTTTGTCACCGTCACGTAGCTCAAGAGCTTCGCGAGAACCAGTAGATGCGCCAGATGGAGCTGCCGCCATACCTACGAAACCGCCTTCTAGGTGTACTTCAGCTTCTACAGTTGGGTTACCACGTGAGTCGATGATTTCACGACCTAGAACTTTAACGATCTTAGACATTAATGTTTCCTCTCGTTTCAAATATAAATGTCAATCTTAAAGGGCAGCAGCACAACCTTCGCCGCCGCCCGTATCCTTTTACTTCTCGAATTCGCCGCGTGCGTTTTGGCCCGCAGCCTTAACAAAACCTGCAAACAATGGATGTCCATCGCGAGGAGTCGAGGTGAATTCTGGGTGGAACTGAGCCGCTACAAACCATGGGTGAGCTGGGTTCTCAATCATTTCCACTAACTTCTTGTCCGCAGATAGACCTGATACTTTTAGGCCTGCTTTTTCGATTTGCGGACGAAGCACGTTATTCACTTCGTAACGGTGACGGTGACGTTCATGGATCGTCGCGCTACCGTACAGTTCACGAGCTTTAGTCCCTTTCTCTAGGTGACACAGCTGTGAACCAAGACGCATCGTACCGCCTAGGTCAGACTTTTCAGTACGCTCTTCTACGCTACCTGATTCGTCTACCCACTCTGTGATCAAACCTACCACAGGGTACTTAGTCTCTTTGTTAAATTCTGTTGAATGTGCACCTTCCATACCCGCAACGTTACGCGCGTATTCGATTAGTGCAACTTGCATACCCAAACAAATACCTAGGTAAGGCACGTTATTTTCACGTGCATATTGAGCCGCACGGATCTTGCCTTCAATACCACGATCGCCGAAGCCACCTGGTACTAGGATTGCGTCCAAACCTTCTAGAAGTTCAACGCCTTTTGTTTCGATATCTTGTGAGTCTACATACTTAATTGTGACGCTTAGGCGGTTTTTCAAGCCAGCGTGTTTAAGCGCTTCGTTCACAGATTTGTATGCATCTGGTAATTCAATGTATTTACCAACCATACCGATGGTTACTTCACCAGTAGGATTTGCTTCTTCGTAGATAACCTGTTCCCATTCAGAAAGGTCTGCTTCCGGAGCAGTAATACCAAAGCGAGCACACACAAGGTCATCTAGACCTTGAGATTTAATCAACTGAGGGATCTTGTAGATAGAGTCTACATCCTTCATTGAAATTACTGCTTTTTCTGGAACATTACAGAACAGTGCGATTTTTTTACGCTCATTCGCAGGAATAACGCGATCGCTACGGCAAACTAGGATATCTGGCTGAATACCGATAGATAGAAGTTCTTTTACAGAGTGTTGCGTCGGCTTAGTTTTCACTTCGCCCGCTGCCGCTAGGTAAGGAACAAGTGTTAGGTGCATGAACATTGCGCGCTCACGGCCTAGCTCAACAGCTAGCTGACGAATCGCTTCCATAAATGGTAGTGATTCGATATCACCAACAGTACCGCCAACTTCAACGATAGCCACATCATGGCCTTCAGAACCTGCAATAACGCGATCTTTGATTGCGTTAGTGATATGAGGGATAACTTGAATAGTTGCGCCTAGGTAGTCACCACGACGTTCTTTACGAAGTACGTCGGCATAAACACGACCTGCAGTGAAGTTGTTACGCTTGGTCATCTTGGTACGGATGAAACGCTCGTAGTGACCAAGGTCAAGGTCAGTCTCTGCGCCATCTTCTGTAACGAACACTTCACCGTGCTGAGTAGGGCTCATTGTGCCCGGGTCAACGTTGATGTAAGGGTCAAGCTTCATCATAGTCACTTTAAGACCACGAGCTTCTAGAATAGCCGCAAGAGATGCTGCTGCAATACCTTTACCTAGAGAGGATACAACCCCGCCAGTAACAAAAATGTAATTTGTCGTCATGTTTAACCTGAAATTGGTTGAATGAGGGAAATGGAGTGCTTCTGGACGGGAGATAAATATACCAGAAGCTCCTTACCGCCACAACGTGAAATCTATCACACCGTAATTTTTTATTTTTTGCTTCAAATCAAAGTGAGCAAAGACAAACCAAAGTCCGTTTTCGTGTAACCAAACAAGCTGACCTTATATTATGTATTCTGCCAGTTTACCTCTGCCTCGATTCTTCTTGTTTTACTTCATCCCAAAAATGGTCAAGTTCTGATAAAGAACAATCTGTAAGTACTTTGCCTGACTGCTGGACCTTGCCTTCAACTTGTTTAAAACGTCGCGCAAACTTTACGTTTGCTTTTCCTAGCGCGACTTCTGGGTTTTTATCAAGGTGGCGAGCCAAATTGACAGTCGCAAATAGCAAATCACCGAGCTCCAACTCAACTTTCTCTTCATCGGGCTGAACTTGCAGTGCCTCTTCCATGACTTCGTCAATTTCTTCTCGTACTTTATCGACAACCGGGCCAAGTGAATCCCAATCAAACCCAAATTTTGCACATTTTTTCTGAATTTTTGTAGCACGAGAAAGTGCCGGTAAAGAGTTTGGTATTGAGTCTAGGATACTTTCTTCCGCTTTGCCTACTAGGGCTTTTTCTTTTGCTTTTTCCGCTTCCCAGTTCGCGTTAATTTCCTCGTCAGATTCAAACTCAACATCTGAAAAAACATGCGGGTGGCGACGAGTCAGTTTTTCGTTCACGGTTTCGACGACATCCGAAAAGTCGAACAGCTCTTGCTCTTTCGCTAGCTGACTGTAAAAAATCACCTGAAACAACAAATCCCCTAGCTCTTCTTTTAGATTGGGCCAATCTCGATTTTGAATCGCGTCCACCACCTCGTAGGTTTCTTCTATTGTATGCGGAACGATGGTGTCAAAGGTTTGTTTTAAGTCCCAAGGGCAACCGTTTTCGGGGTCACGCAGCTTCGCCATGATTTGTTCTAATTGTTCAATTGGATGACTCATTTTTTGTTCCTTTAAACCTTTCTATTAAAGAAAAAGGTGAGCAGCCAAAACCACTCACCTTCTACATTATATTTTCTCAGCAGCTTTCACTAAGTAATTGTTACTTTGACAAGGCAACAAGTTTTCGCGACTCCTGAGCATGGTTCACCATGTGATGGAGCAAGTGCGTACAGTCAACAACGCTACAACGATAACTATGACGAGAGTTTTAGCCAAGGCGTTTCACCGTCATGACATCCTTAATCTGTTCCACACGCTTCGAAACCCGCGAAAGCACCTCAATATTGGTGACTTCTAGGTCAAAGTCCATGATGGCAAGTTGACGTCTGTAGTCGACTCGGTTCTTCATACTGGTCACTTTGATCTTTTCGTTGGCGAACAGTGTCGTAATGTCTTTGAGTAGACCACCTCGCTCCATCGCTTCAACACGCACGGTGAGGATGTATGACCCCACAAAGCCGCTGCCCCAGACCGTATCGATGATGCGCTCTGGCGCATGATGGCGCAGTTCTTCTAGCTGTTCACAGTCACTACGGTGTACTGAAATCCCACGACCTTGCGTTATGTAACCAGAGATATCATCACCTGGAATCGGCTGACAGCAACGCGCTAGGTGCGTCATTAGATTATCGACACCTTCTACAACGACGGCGTCTTTTTTCGGTCGGCTTTGCGCTGGTGATTTGTGCTCTGCTTCTTGCAGTTTTTCCAGTGCTTGCTGGTCTTCTTCCTCTGCCGTTGGCTTGTTAACTAACGCGTTGATATGGTTAATGATTTGGTTGATGCGCAAATCACCGCTACCTACCCCAACATACAATTCATCTGGTGTTTTGACGTTAAACCGCTTGAGGGCGTAATGCTCTGCATCTTTTAACGTTGCGCCAATTTTGGCTAACTCATGCTCAAGGATTTCACGACCTGCTTCAAGGTTCTTCTCACGGCTTTGTTTTCGGAACCAGGCGTTAATTTTGGCACGCGCACGACCAGAATGAACGAAGCCTAATGATGGGTTTAACCAGTCACGTGATGGGTTAGGTTCTTTCTGAGTGATAATCTCGACTTGGTCACCCATATGTAATTTATGCGTGAACGGCACAATACGACCTCCGACTTTGGCACCGATACAACGGTGTCCCACTTCGGAGTGAATGTGATAGGCAAAATCTAGCGGCGTTGCCCCCATTGGCAAATCGACAACATCACCACGTGGTGTAAAGGCATAAACACGGTCATCAAAGACTTGGCTACGCAGCTCATCGAGCATTTCGCCAGAGTCAGACATTTCTTCTTGCCAATCCAGTAGCTTACGCAGCCACGTGATCTTCTCATCATAACCGCTTCGGCTGCTTGCCCCTTCTTTATATTTCCAGTGCGCTGCAACACCCAGCTCCGACTCTTCATGCATTTGCTTGGTACGAATCTGGATCTCGATGGTTTTGCCTTCTGGCCCTAGAATTACTGTATGGATCGATTGATAACCGTTTGGTTTAGGGTTAGCAACGTAGTCATCAAACTCGCTCGGTAGGTGCTTGTATTTGGTGTGAACTACGCCTAAAGCCGCGTAACAATCTTGCAGTTTGTCCGCGATGATACGCACTGCTCGCACATCAAACAGCTCATCAAAGGCCAAACTCTTTTTCTGCATTTTTCGCCAAATGCTGTAGATGTGCTTAGGTCGACCACTCACTTCGGCATTGATGCCCGACACTTCCATTTCGTGCGTGAGGTCTTCAACAAAGTCTTTGATGTACTGTTCACGAACAATGCGTCGCTCAGAAAGCTGTTTGGCAATTTGTTTGTAAGTTTCCGGTTGTTGGTAGCGGAAAGCGTAATCTTCAATTTCCCATTTCAGCTGACCGATGCCTAATCGGTTTGCTAGCGGCGCATAGATGTTGGCACACTCTTTTGCCGCCGCACGTCGAACTTCATCTGGCGCTTTTTTAACTTCAATAAGATTACAAATTCGTTCCGCGAGCTTGATAACTACGCAGCGGAAGTCATCCACCATGGCAAGCAGCATACGGCGTACGTTATCTACCTGAGATGACGCTGCACTGCCTTCCATGTTGACGTTGAGTTGGCCAATAGCAGCCATTTCTTCAACGCCGTCGATTAATTTTATGATTTCTTTGCTGTATTTCTCTTCCAGAATTTCTCTGTTAAAAGCACCACTTGAAACCAAAGGAAACAGTTGAGCAGCCACTAAAGTGGCTTGATCCATAGACAAGGTGATCAAAATTTCGATCATTTCTCGTCCACGCCACAACAACAGCTCCGCTTGCTCGTTATCAGCTAATACCGTCTGGCAATCTCGATATACTTCGATTAAGCGTGAGGCTGTGTTTTTCTCTTGTCCTAGGCTAGCCACCCAGTTTTCGAGTTCAAACTGTTCATCTTGGTTTAAATGCGCGCTTCTTACCGCAACCATCTCATCATCCTAATTATTATATTCGTGTGGTTTGACTAACACCGTCCAGGTTAGTTCTTTTTACCGCGCGTACACGCTGGCTTTATGACCACCCACCACAAATAAGGGGTCAAAGTCCTAAAGTTAGGACTTTTCAAACAATGCCATCGATTCTAGATGACTGGTATGAGGGAACATGTCCAGCATACCTAATTTCGTTAATTTATAGCCTTGCTCTATCAAGCTTTGACTATCCCTAGCAAGGGTAGCAGGATTACAAGAAACATAAACTACACGCTGTGCGCCAAGCTCAGAAACTTGATCGATGATCCCACTCGCTCCCGCGCGTGCCGGGTCTAATAATACTTTATCAAACCGCTCTGCGGCCCAGGCTTGGCCTTCAAAATCTTGCTCAAGGTTAGCGTGATAAAATTGCGCGTTATTGATTTGGTTCAAAGATGCATTGTTTGTGGCTTTTTCTACCATCTCTGCAACACCCTCTACTCCAACCACGTGCTTAGCTAATTTCGCAACTGGTAAACTAAAGTTGCCTAAACCACAGAACAAATCTAACACTCGGTCACTCTTTTGTGGGTCTAACCACTCAACCGCTTGCTTGACCATTTGTTGGTTTACACCTTGGTTTACTTGAATAAAGTTATTTGGTGCAAAAGGGATTTTCACTCCAGCTTCTTGATAAAAAGGTATATCGCCTTCGATAAGGTCTAATTGTTCTGTCGATGGCATCAAGTACAACGATGCGCCATGACGTTTTGCCAACTCCGTTAGAGATTGAGTTTCACTCGTTGTCAGAGCGCTCAAGTGGCGCAGCGTAATACACGGCCCATTATCACCAAGTACCAGCTCTACATGACCCAATTGTTCAGGCTTTTTGAACGCTTTTAGGGCTGAGTAAATCTCTGGCAGCAAAACATTCAGTTCCGGTGCCAGCACTGGGCAATCGGTCACTTGCGCAATTTGCTTACTCTGCTTTTTACGGAAACCAAAATGTAGCTGACGTGTTTTTTTATCAACAAACAAGCTCACTCTCGCACGGCGACGGTAGGCCTGCGAATATCCCAATAACGGGGCATCTAGTTCAATGTCACTGCCTGAAAATTTTCGCATTAGCTGACGCAACGTTTGCTGTTTGTACGTCAATTGTTGGTCATAATCTAGATGCTGCAAATCACAGCCACCGCACTCATGATAATGTGGGCAAAATGGCTCCACACGAGCTTCACTCGGCTTAAGGATTTTAATCAACTTACCGCGAGCGTATTTGCTCTTTTCTTCCACCAATTGAGTGACCACCTCCTCACCCGGCAGTGCTCCATCGATAAACAATGGCTTCTTTTTGAGGTAAGCAATGCCTGCGCCGTGGTGATCTAAACGCTCTACTTGCACTGCTTGGTGCCGAGTATTGAGTTGGGTTTTCTTTTTCGGTTGAAAGATGCGTGCCATGCTCTATGCCTGATTTATGTGTAATTGCTCTTCGGCTTCACTATTCTTGATTGCAGCCGTTGTGTGATTCGAGTGACTTGATTATGCTTACCGTTTATTCGGTGACGTCACTTCTTTGCTCAAGGCTTTATCGTGCGCTTGAGAAATAATGCGTTATTTTCCCATATCCAGACTCCGATGTAATTAGATAACATGACCAGATATGGCTTACGAGCACGTGTAATTACACTAACTCTCGCTCCCACTCTCATTATTGGTTTATTACTGAGCGGCTTTTTCTCATTTAACCGCTACCAAGACCTTGAGAAACAAGTTATCACCACTGGTAACAGCATTATTGAGCCGCTGGCGATTGCCAGTGAAACTCATCTACTATCAGAAAGCCGAGAGGCGGTACGTCGCTTGATAAGCTACGCGCACCGCAAAAACTCCAAACTGGTTCGTAGTATCGCGGTATTTGATGAACATCATGAGCTCTTTGTGACCTCTAACTTTCATCCTAATTTTGAAGCCTTGATGTTTCCCAAAGATAAACCGATCCCGCAACTGGGTAATTCGGAAATCTACGAAAACTCACTGATATTGCGTGTCCCCATTTTGTCAGAAGGTCACTACTTAGCGGAGTTGTCGAACGAAAGCCAAGGCACAAAAGCGATTGGTTACATCGCCGTCGAGTTAGATCTCTCCTCCTTGAGGCTGCAACAGTATCAAGAAGTCTTCTCTGCGTTTTTAGTTCTGGTTCTCGGTCTTGGCTTAGCAAGTGTGTTTGCTTCACGTCTAATGCACGATGTGACCCAACCTATCACCCACATGAAGAATGTCGTTGACCGCATTCGCCGCGGTCATCTTGATGTGCGTATCGAAGGCAAAATGCACGGGGAGTTAGACCAGCTAAAAAATGGCATCAACGCCATGGCGGTATCGTTATCAGAATATCACGTGGAGATGCAGCACAGTATAGACCAAGCCACGTCCGACTTACGTGAAACGCTTGAGCAGCTAGAAATTCAGAACGTTGAGCTGGATATCGCGAAGAAACGCGCGCAAGAAGCGGCCAGGGTTAAGTCAGAGTTCTTGGCAAACATGTCGCACGAGCTGCGTACTCCGCTCAATGGGGTGATTGGCTTTACTCGTCAAATGCTTAAAACGCAGCTTTCTAACAGCCAAACGGATTACCTACAGACGATTGAGAAGTCGGCGAACAACCTGCTGAATATCATCAATGACATTCTCGACTTCTCGAAACTTGAAGCGGGTAAGCTGGCGCTGGAAAACATTCCTTTTGATTTCCGAGAAAGTTTAGAAGAGGTAATTAACCTACAAGCCACAAGTGCACATGAGAAAGGGTTAGAAATTACCCTAAAAGTGGACCCTAAAATTCCACCGGGTTTAGTTGGGGATCCACTACGTATTCAGCAAATTTTGACGAACTTAGTCGGTAACTCAATCAAGTTTACCGAGCGAGGCAACATTGATGTTAGCGTAGAAATGCGCTCTCAATCAGGAGACTCCGTCGAACTGCAATTCATGGTGCGTGATACAGGTATTGGTATCTCTGAGCGTCAGCAAGCGCAGTTGTTCCAAGCCTTTAGCCAAGCAGATGCAAGTATTTCACGTCGTTACGGCGGTACTGGTCTTGGTCTGGTTATCACTCAGAAACTGGTGAGCCAGATGGGCGGCGAAATCAGTTTAACCAGCCGTCTACACCAAGGTTCAACCTTCTGGTTTACGGTGCGCTTGCACTCAACCGAGATGCCAATGAGCGAACTGATTGAAGTGGAACTTCTGACTGGGAAGCAGTTACTGCTGATTGAACCAAACATGCAAGCCGCATCCGTAACCCAACAGATTCTGAGTCAGGAGGGTATTTTAGTAACCTACCGCTCTTCGCTACCAAACAACGAAGAACAATATGATTATGTATTGTTGAATTTAGCGGCCAACCAGACTCACGATGCGGAAGTTATTACACCTTGGATAGAACAAGCGAAACGTATGGCTCCGAGTGTTCTCCTAGGGACACCGAGTACCGAATTGGCGCTTGCGGACCAAATAATGACAGAGCATCACGTCCAGTGCCTGACGAAGCCATTGTCTCGCCGTAAGTTGCTACAAAGCCTGATTAGCGAACATGTAGAATCGCCACCTGTATTAAGCGCTCCAATTACGCCAAGCGAAGGGGACCGTTTACCTCTGACTGTACTAGCAGTGGATGACAACCCTGCAAACTTGAAGCTGATCTCTGCACTGCTCCGCGAACGAGTAGAAACCGTCACCGCCTGTAGCAATGGCCAGCAAGCGGTGAACCTGGCGACAGAGAAAAAGTACGATTTAATCTTTATGGATATCCAAATGCCACAAATGGATGGGGTGACCGCTTGTAAGCACATTAAAGAGCTGGAGTTAAATAAAGACACGCCAGTGATTGCGGTAACGGCGCATGCCATGGCAGGGGAACGAGACCGCTTGCTCTCAGCAGGAATGGATGACTACTTGACCAAACCTATTGAAGAGCATGTGCTGCAACAGGTTTTGGTTCACTGGAACCCAAATGCTTGTACAGAGAGCATTGGCAAAGTCGCCCCTTCATACGTTGATGAACCTGAAGGAAGCGCACCACAACCCGTTTCTTCGCCTCAGCAGGATGTGATTATTGATTGGCAAGCAGCCTTAAAACAGAGCGCGAATAAAGAGGATCTCGCTAAAGACATGCTGCGCATGTTGATTGAGTTCATCCCTGAAGTAGAAGCAGTCGTTGACCAAGCTCTGGAGCAAGAAGATATCTCCCGTGATGACCTAATTCATGTCATCCATAAGCTGCACGGCAGTAGTTCATATTGTGGCGTTCCAAGACTGAAGTCACTCTGTGCGACGCTTGAGCAAGCACTGCGCTCAGGGGTCAGTCTTGAGGAAGTTGAGCCTGAAATGTTCGAGCTGCAAGATGAAATGATTAAAGTAACAACAACCGCAAAGTTATACCTTGAACAGTGATCTATTGAAGAGAAACAAAAGCCAGAGCAAATGCTCTGGCTTTTTAGTATTTTGTTTAAGACTTACAAGCTAGGATTCAAAAATGACCGTCGCCACAGCGTAATGACGCTCATCGGAAATGGACAGGTGAATGTGGTTAACGCCCATCGCATCCGCTATTTGCTTGGCTGTGCCCGTCAATGCGAGCACTGGTTTTCCAAGCTCATCGTTCGAGATGGAAAAGTCGTGAAACGTGACCCCTTTTGCGATCCCTGTTCCCAATGCTTTTGAGGCCGCTTCTTTAACTGCAAAGCGCTTAGCAAGATAACGACCTTGCAGCTTAAGCTGTGAGAATTTGGCCATTTCTTCTTCTGAAAGAATCCGCTGAGCAAAAGGTTCACCACTACGAGCTAACGCTTTTTCAATACGCTCAATTTCTGCAATGTCGGTCCCTAACCCTATAATCGCCATCTAGATAGCCCTATGACTGGCGAGCCTCAATCATCAGTGCTTTCATGTCAGCAACCGCTTTATTTAAACCATCAAATACTGCGCGACCAATGATTGAGTGACCAATGTTGAGTTCGTAAATTTCTGGTAATGCAGCAATTGGTGCGACATTGTGATAAGTCAGGCCATGCCCGGCATTAACAATAATACCTAGGTCATGTGCATAACTCGCACCAGCAGCAATCTTCTTCAGTTCAGCTTGCTGTTCGTCTTCTGTCGTCGCATCTGCATAGTGGCCAGTATGTAGCTCAATAAACGGAGCGCCACACTTTTTCGCAGCTTCAATCTGTTGACGGTCAGCATCAATAAAGAGCGAAACTTTAATGCCGGCATCTGTCAGCTTTTTCGTCGCAGCTTTAATTTTTTCAAGCTGCCCTACAACATCTAAGCCACCTTCCGTCGTCAGTTCTTCACGCTTTTCAGGCACTAGACACACAAACTCTGGTTTAGTTTGCAGCGCAATCTCAACCATTTCGTCCGTCACTGCCATCTCTAGATTCATACGCGTTTGAATGGTTTCACGCAGAATACGTACATCACGATCCAAAATATGGCGACGGTCTTCACGTAAGTGGATAGTGATACCGTCCGCGCCTGCACGCTCTGCAATTTCAGCAGCGTGAACAGGATCTGGGTATTTTGTACCACGTGCATTACGTAGAGTGGCAATATGGTCGATATTGACGCCTAAATAAATTGAGCTCATTTTCCGTTACTCCGTGCTCTGGGGGTCTGAATGAAAAATTCACGACTTTTTAAAGGTTTGCCGCCAAGATACGGCTTTAAGGCTATACGTGTAAAGCGTTTTGCCGCTTTTAGCTGCTCTTTAGTGACGAACCGCCGCTCACTGATAGCAATCAGTTCATTCCCTAAAAACGTGAGGTTATCGCGCCTAACCGAAGCAATAAACCCTTTCTGTTCCCGGTAACGATAGGTCATTTCTGGATCGACGGGCTCGCCGGTACCTGCACAATGCAAAAAATCCACGCCATACCCCATCGCAGACAGCAAGGCTAACTCAAAACGACGCAGTGCAGGCTCAGGGTTCTCGTTGTGCGCCAACTCGGTTAACGCATGCAAATAATCATGAAATAGTGCTGGCATCGGCACTTCAGCCATCAAAATACGGCCAATCAGTTCATTGACGTACATGGCTGAGTAGAGATTAATGCCCGTTAACGGCAAACCTAGACTTATCGGCTCGGCTTGACGCAAAGTTTTCATTGAGCCTTTCCCCGACCATTTAAGTAATAGCGGGGTAAAAGGTTGCAATGCGCCTTTTAAGTTCGAACGCTTACTGCGCGCGCCTTTGGCCATTAAAGTCATTCGGCCATATTCCTCACTAAATACATCAAGGATTAAGCTCGATTCACTGTAAGGGCGTCGGTGCAATACAAAACAGCGCTGTAAACCTTCGGAAGACAGATTACTCATCTAAGTCATTGTGCCTAAAAAGTGTGAAATAAAAAATAAGGAGCCGAGCGGCTCCTTATTTTAATCGATACTGATGTTTCATCGATGTTGGAGCGAAGCACCTTCGCAGCCAAGATTATAAATCGTCTATATAACCCAACGATCGCAACGCTCGTTCGTCGTCTGCCCAACCAGATTTCACTTTTACCCAAGTTTCTAGGTAAACCTTACGACCGAACAATTCTTCCATATCTAAACGCGCTTCGCGACCAATGGTTTTAATCTTCTCGCCGCCTTTGCCAATCACCATTTTCTTCTGGCCATTACGCTCAACAAGAATCAATGCATTGATGTGGAAACCGTCGGTTTCTGGGTTGTAATCAAAACGTTCAATCTCAACCGTTACTGAGTATGGCAGCTCTTCACCAGTAAAGCGCATCAGCTTTTCACGCACAATCTCAGACGCCATAAAACGCTGAGAACGGTCAGTCACGTATTCTTCTGGGAAGTGATGCGTTGCTTTAGGTAAGTGATTACGCACGTGCTTACGCAGTACGTCAATGTTCTTACCTTGCTTGGCAGAGATTGGCACAACATCCACGAAGTCCATCTTCTTAGACATATCCGCCATGTGTAGCATCACGTCGTTACGATCTTGTACGTTGTCGACTTTGTTTACACAAAGCACAACTGGGAAGTTCGATTTTTGAAGTTTGGTCAGCACCATCTCATCGTCTTTAGTCCAATGCGTACCATCGACTAAGAAGAACACAAGGTTTACATCACTCAATGACGAGTTAGCTGCACGGTTCATCAAACGGTTAATCGCACGCTTTTCTTCAATGTGAAGTCCAGGCGTGTCAACGTAAATCGCTTGGTAATCGCCGTCCGTATCCACACCCATAATACGGTGGCGTGTCGTTTGCGGCTTACGAGAGGTGATCGAAATCTTCTGACCCAAAATCTTGTTCAAAAGTGTCGACTTACCTACGTTTGGACGACCAACAATAGCAATAAAGCCACAGTGTTGGTTTTCTGGCGAGCTTGGCTCACCTTGTGATGCGAAAAACGCATCGATATCGAATTCGTTATCAGCCATTTGTTAATTGCTCAAGTGCTGTTTCAGCAGCCGCTTGTTCTGCCTTGCGGCGGCTGGTGCCTTTACCGATTACAGGCTTATCCACACCTGCTACTTCGCACTCAACCGTGAACTCTTGGTTGTGCGCTTCACCTTTAATATTAGTCACTGTGTAGACAGGCAGCGGTTTTCTTCTGCCTTGTAGGAACTCTTGTAGGCGAGTTTTCGGATCTTTCTGTGAAACGCCTGGTTTAATGGCTTCAAGGCGTGACTGATACCAACTCAGTACAATGCCTCGCACAACTTCAAGATCACTGTCTAGGTAAATTGCGCCAATAATGGCTTCAACCGCATCGGCTAAAATAGAGTCTCGGCGAAAACCGCCACTCTTCAATTCACCTGGACCTAATTTTAAATAATCTCCTAGATCGAATTCACGACCCAGTTCCGCCAATGTATGTCCGCGAACCAAAGTAGCACGCATGCGGCTCATGTCACCTTCGTTCACTTTTGGGAAACGATGGTACAGATCATCAGCGATGACAAAACTTAAAATTGAATCGCCCAGAAACTCAAGACGTTCATTGTGCTTACTGTTGGCGCTGCGGTGCGTCAGCGCCAAATTGATAAGCCCGGCATCTTGAAACTGGTAGCCGAGCTTTCTCTCTAGTTTATCAATTGGAGAATTCATACTCTCTCGATATTTGAATGGTTAGTGAATGCCACCGATGCGGTTAAAACGCACACCAGTTGGAATCCATGAAGGTAGAACACTATCTGCGCCACGATCAAACTCGAAGCTGATCCAGATCGCGACAGCTTTACCGACTAAGTTTGCTTCTGGAACAAAGCCCCAGTAACGGCTGTCAGCACTGTTGTCACGGTTATCACCCATCACAAAATACTGACCTTGTGGTACAACCCACTCTGTCGTGCCGCTGCGTGGGAAATATTGCTCCACGCGGTTACGCACAAGAGGGTTAACCAAAATATTGTGCTCAACGTTACCCAATTTTTCATCCAGTTGGATCATTGGAATACCGTTCGAGCTAAACTGACTTTCTTCAACATTGCTCAGTTTAACTGGCTTACATGCCGATTCGCCTTGGCTTTGCACGCAAAGCTGCTTATCACTTGAATAACGCACGATATCACCAGGTAAACCAACTACACGCTTAATGTAGTCCACACTTGGTTGTGGTGGGTATTTGAAGACCACGATATCACCACGCTCAGGCTTACCAGTTTCCACTAGCTGAGTACGCCATACTGGGTCTTTTAGACCGTACGCGTACTTCTCAACTAAAATGAAATCGCCAACCAGCAAGGTAGGCATCATTGAGCCTGATGGGATTTGAAATGGTTCGTAGATAAAAGAACGTAATACTAAAACGAACGCGATCACAGGAAAAATAGAGACGCTATTTTCAACCCACCAAGGCTGACGCTCAACTTTTTGCAAGGTCACTGCATCCAAACCATTAGACGTCTGAGCTTGAATCTCAGCCAGTTTTTCCTGACGCTTTTTCGCGAAAACCAGCTTTTCCAATAGCCAAACCACGCCAGTTACCAAAGTCGCAATAACCAACATCAGTGAGAATGTATTCGCCATTAAATTCCCTTATCTAAAAATACGAAAGTGAAAGAGCCGAAACCCTTTCACTTATTTTAATATCTAACGTCTTAAGACCGACAAGTGTGAGACAAAGTTCAACTTTAGTCTTTACCTACGTGAAGGATGGCTAGGAACGCTTCTTGAGGCAGCTCAACGTTACCGATCTGCTTCATGCGTTTCTTACCTTCTTTCTGTTTCTTCAGAAGTTTCTTCTTACGACTTACATCACCGCCGTAACATTTCGCAATAACGTTCTTACGCAACTGTTTTACAGTTGAACGAGCGATAATGTGGTTACCAATTGCCGCTTGGATTGCGATATCAAACATTTGGCGAGGGATGAATTCTTTCATCTTCTCTACCAACTGACGACCGCGAGTCTGAGACTGATCTTTGTGTGTAATCATCGCCAATGCATCAACAGTATCACCGTTAAGAAGAACGTCTACACGTACCATGTTCGAAGCTTCAAAACGCTGGAAGTTGTAATCCAAAGATGCGTAACCGCGTGATGTTGATTTCAGACGGTCGAAGAAATCCAGTACCACTTCGGCCATTGGAATATCGTAAGTCACAGCGACTTGGTTACCGTGGTAAACCATATCAACTTGACTGCCTCGCTTTTCAACACACAGGGTGATTACGTTACCTAGGTACTCTGAAGGCACAAGGATATTACAACGCGCAATCGGTTCACGAATTTCTTCAATATCATTGATCGCTGGTAGTTTTGCTGGGCTATCAACATACAGCAGATCGCCATCCGTCTTCTCAACTTCGTAAACTACCGTTGGTGCTGTGGTAATAAGATCCAAGTCGTATTCACGCTCTAGACGCTCTTGGATGATTTCCATGTGCAACATGCCAAGGAAACCACAACGGAAACCAAAGCCAAGTGCCGCAGAGTTTTCTGGCTCGTAGAATAGCGATGCGTCGTTTAGGCTTAGTTTGCCTAGTGCGTCACGGAAGTTCTCGTAATCGTCAGAAGATACAGGGAACAGACCTGCGTAAACCTGAGGTTTAACTTTCTTAAAGCCAGGTAGCGGTTTATCACAACCATTCTTCGCTAGAGTCAGCGTATCACCAACAGGGGCGCCAAGAATATCTTTGATACCACAAACAACCCAACCTACTTCACCTGTACGAAGGGTATCGGTATCTACTTGTTTTGGCGTAAAGATACCAAGGCGGTCTACACCCCAAACTTGGCCCGTACTCATCACTTTGATCTTATCGTTCTTCTTCAGTTCGCCGTTTTTAATACGCACTAGAGAAACAACGCCAAGGTAGTTATCAAACCATGAGTCTATGATCAGCGCTTGTAGTGGCGCATCTGGATCACCTTCCGGTGCTGGAATCGCTGACACAATGTTCTCTAGAACGTCATCAACACCGATGCCTGTCTTCGCAGAACAGCGGGTTGCTTCCATTGCATCGATACCAACGATTTCTTCAATTTCTTCCGCTACACGCTCAGGATCAGCTGCAGGTAGGTCAATCTTGTTTAAGATTGGCACAACCTCTAGATCCATTTCGATCGCGGTGTAACAGTTAGCCAGTGTTTGAGCCTCAACACCTTGACCCGCATCCACAACCAATAGCGCACCTTCACAAGCCGCTAGAGAACGTGATACTTCATATGCAAAGTCAACGTGCCCCGGAGTATCGATGAAGTTCAGCTGATACGTCTCACCGTCTTTAGCGGTGTAGTTTAGCGTCACACTCTGAGATTTGATGGTGATGCCACGCTCACGTTCAAGATCCATTGAATCCAGAACCTGTGCGGCCATTTCACGATCGGTTAACCCGCCACAAACTTGGATTAGACGGTCTGATAGGGTCGACTTACCATGGTCGATGTGGGCGATAATCGAAAAGTTACGAATGTGCTTCATAGATTTAGGGTGACTAACTCTTTACAAATAGGGACAGTAAGAAACGCCATCTACTGACGGCATTTCAATCAAGTTGGCAGATTCTACCGAATTTCGTTAACGGGCGCACGTAATTTAAAGTACATACCCAAATAACCTTTAGTGGAGGGGGACAGCACTTACTGGATTGGCTCTCCAAGTACCCGAACGAGGGTAACTTGGCGCTTAGATTCATCTTCTAACGGACGAGAAACACGTTTTGCGATCCACATTCCACCAGCGGCAAACAATACCGATGCCAATATGATGATGCCTTCCCCGCCGGCTGTCAGCGGCGCTAATAGGAAGTGACCAAACATCGCACCGATAATCAAACCAAACAATGGCAGTAAATAAACCGCCATTGCTGATTTTATTAGGCTCGACTCAGGAAAACCAATCTCGACGACTTGACCTATTTTCACCGATTTATCCGTGCGCAGGTGCCAAGATAAACTCTTGTTACCAATGGCTTTAGTAACAACGCCCGTTCCACAGCTTTTCTGTGAAGAGCAACTACTGCAACTGGTCTGCTGTTCGCAACTTAAATCAATTTCGTATTGCTTGCCGCGACGATGCACGTCTGTCACGGTAGCCAACGCGGTCATCATTGTTATTTACTCTTTGTTACATTAAATGTGACAGATTGGGCTATACGCTGTGCTGTGGTCGGTGGAATGTCTCCTACAACAGAGATTTCATGTTGACCGCTCACAAAACTGTGTAGCGTTCTTCTGCCTTGGCGAACCAACTGCCCTTTTAACGAATGCTCATCTTTGTTTGCTACGTAAACAGAGAAGCTAAACAGACCATCAGAATACAGCTGGCTCTCCACCATTTGATTAGTAACGGCCATTCGATAGCGGTTGAGCTCGTTCGGCTCGAAACCCTCAGGGATCCAACCAACCTGCCAATTACTGGTCCCAATATCGCCTTTTGGCATGGTGAGAACAGCAGGTAATTGAACATCTTGCAGGCCACTCATTAACTCTGCGATTTTTGGGTTTACCGTGTAAGAAATAGTGCGATATTGTTCAAGCATCTCACCATCGCGGTCCACAAGGTCGGCACGTAACGGCAATTTACTCTTCTCATCGATCCATAGTACGTATGAATAGCGCAGACCGTCTTTAGGAACAATACGCAGCACTTGTGTTGCCACACCAGCTTCACGAGCTCTACCCACTTTTACATAGTCGTAATACAAGTTTAGCTCATCGATATTGGTGTTGAGCATAGGCATAGTCGGAGCGACCATTTTACCTGACTCGATGGTGAATGGTTCTAAACCCGTTTCGATATAACTTACTTCAGTTCCGCGACGAATCACTTCACGCACAGGGCCACTTAAGTAGACAAGATGAGCATATTGATCGTCACCATGCGTGGCATGACGATACAGCAACGGCTCAATGCTGTTCTTTTTGATAAGGATATAAGAGAGTTCGTAACTTAAATTCTTACTCGCCTCGCTCATTTGATGCAATAAAGCCTCCGCTGGCTTATCACCAGCAAAGGCTTGAGAAGACATCATACTGAACAGAGCGCAAGCGCTGATCAGAAATTTTTTCATTCAATATCCGGATTCAGATTTGCATCTTGTTGAGATGCATCACTGTTAATTCGTAACTGCAATTCGTAGTCTCGCAGCATAGCATGAACACGCTTGCGCTGCTCTTGCATATTTGCCTCGCCTACAGAACGTTCTACAGACTCACGAGTCAAACTCACTGGTTCTGCGCTGCCAGCAAACGGAACCGTCTGCAATACAGGTAATTGATCTGTTTGCGGCGACATTGAATCGCTACCACCGTACTGCTGTACACCTAAAATAACAACAAGCGATACACATGCAGCAACAGCAACTTGACCAAACTGCGTCAACCAACCTGGCAACTGACGTTTTGCTTTTTGCGGTTCTGGTTGCGACTCTTTTGGCGTATCCGCAATTGAGATAACATTTGCACTGTGCGAATCAAACGCACGGTATGCAGGTTCATCTTCTAACGCTAACGCCACGCTTTCAGCAATATTCCACTCAGGTTTTGCTGGCGCTTCACCTCGCATCACATCACCAATCAGGTGATAGTTCTGCCAAGCATCACGGCTCTCTTGGTCTTGCTCTAACTCTTGAATTAAAGCCTTATCGACCAATTCTCCATCCATGAGAGCTGAAAGTTTTTCTTTGTCAGCCATTATTTTCACCATAGTTATTACTTGTACTAGCGTTGCAAAAGAGGTCTGATTTTCTTTTCCACCGCCTCACGAGCACGGAAGATACGCGATCGTACCGTTCCTACCGGGCAATCCATCACTTCTGCAATTTCTTCATAACTCAAGCCGTCGAGCTCTCGTAATGTCATTGCGGTTTTTAAATCTTCAGGTAAAGCTTCGATTGCACTGAACACCACCCGTTGCAATTCTTTGGACAACGTTAAGTTCTCAGGGTTCGATATTTCTTTAAGTGCACTACCTGTTTCGTAAAATTCAGCATCTTCAGCATCGACATCTGTCGCTGGAGGTCTACGCCCTTGAGCAACAATGTGATTTTTCGCAGTATTCACTGCAATGCGATACAGCCACGTATAAAACGCACTTTCCCCACGAAAGCTAGGGATAGCTCGGTAAGCTTTAATAAACGCTTCTTGTGCTACATCTGGTACATCGCCAGGATTACTAACGTATCTGGAAATAAGATTACATACCTTATTCTGGTACTTTGTTACCAACAGGTTGAATGCTTGCTTATCGCCATTCTGAACTCGCTCAATCAATACTTGATCGGTCAGCTGCTCGTTCATTCGAGCGGATACTCCTATTTGTTATGCCCCTACTCTTCTCAGATATGGGTACTAATTATGCAAAACGTAGTATTGACACCACTGCTTACTTGAGCACTATTGTGACCCTAACGTGAATGAGAAAGTTCCATGGTTTCTCAAGTTTTTTGTCATTGTTTTTTCACAGTGTGATGTCTGTACCCAAATGACCACCGCTGCCTGACTTTAGTCTAAGTTTGACAAGCGAGCATCTTGGAGGGAAATGGGTATAATGAATGATCTCTGTCCCAGATTGTGCTGGGTCGAGCATGGAAAAGCAATGGCATTGACAAACTATTACTTTTCATTTGCATGGCTAATGGCTATCTGAACACCGCGTTACAAATTAGGAAGCATGCTCATGCTCTGCATGAAAAAGAAGAGTGGCTCAGTCACCGCCGTAACACGGACGTCGATAGGTCTCCCAACTTAGCCCTTAGCGACAGATGTCGCGATAATGGAATGCACATGGTGTGCAAATAATACACAAGGTAACTTTGTTACCTTAGCTTGGGATTATAAAAGTTATATGAACACAAATCGTGAACATGAGTGTGATGTATTAGTGGTAGGGAGTGGCGCGGCAGGTTTGTCGTTGGCTTTGCGCGTTGCTAACCACTGTAAGGTGATGGTGCTGAGTAAAGGACCACGCAGCGAAGGGGCGACATACTATGCTCAAGGCGGTATCGCTGCCGTATTTGATGAGTCAGACACCATTGATTCACACGTTGAAGACACGCAAATCGCCGGGGATGGTATTTGCGATGAGGAGACCGTAAGGTTCATTGCTGAGCATTCAAAAGAGTGCGTACAGTGGTTGATTGACGGTGGTGTCCCATTTGATCGTGAAGAAGATGACTCTGACGATGAACCTCGCTACCACTTAACTCGTGAAGGTGGTCATAGCCGTCGTCGTATTCTTCACGCGGCAGATGCGACAGGTATGGCGATGCAAACCTCCCTGCAAGATAACGCTCATAACCATCCAAACATTCATGTTCTCGAACGTCACAATGCTCTGGACTTAATCACCGAAGACAAAATTGGCGGTGATAAAAACAAAGTTATCGGTGCTTATATTTGGAACCGCAACGAAGAGCATGTCGAAACCGTGCGAGCCAAATTTGTGGTTCTCGCTACAGGTGGTGCTTCAAAGGTTTATCAATACACCTCTAACCCAGATGTGTCGTCTGGTGATGGTATTGCGATTGCTTGGCGTGCAGGGTGTCGTGTGGCGAATATGGAATTTAACCAGTTCCATCCGACGTGTTTATATCACCCAGAAGCACGTAACTTCTTGCTGACTGAAGCGTTGCGTGGCGAAGGTGCTTACCTGCGTCGTCCAGATGGCTCTCGCTTTATGCCAGATTTCGATGAACGTAAAGAGCTTGCTCCGCGTGACGTGGTGGCTCGTGCTATCGACTTCGAAATGAAGCGTTTAGGCGCCGACTGTATGTATCTCGACATCAGTCATAAGCCTGCTGACTTTATTACGAAACACTTCCCAACCATTTATTCACGTTTGATGGACTTGGGCATTGACATGACTAAAGAGCCAATCCCAATCGTACCTGCTGCACACTACACTTGTGGCGGTGTCATGGTGGATAGAAATGGCTGCACCGATCTGAAAAATTTGTATGCGATTGGTGAAGTTAGCTACACCGGGCTGCACGGTGCTAACCGCATGGCATCAAACTCACTTCTCGAATGCGTGGTTTATGCTTGGTCTGCGGCAAAAGATATTCTAAAACATCACACTAACGTTGAGCTACCCTCACAGGTGCCATGTTGGGATGAAAGCAAAGTAACCAATAGTGATGAAGAAGTGATCATTCAGCACAACTGGCACGAGCTTCGTCTGTTTATGTGGGACTACATGGGCATTGTGCGAACTGACAAGCGTTTAGAGCGCGCCTTACGCCGTATCCAACTGTTGCAACAAGAAACACACGAGTACTACAGCAATTTCCGTGTGTCGAACAACTTATTAGAACTGCGTAACCTTTTACAAGTCGCAGAGTTGATGGTTCGTTGTGCGATGCAGCGTAAAGAGAGTCGAGGTTTGCACTACACGCTTGATTATCCGAACCAACTGGAAAACAGCGGACCAACGATTTTGGTTCCAGCTAAACAGCTTTAACTCTACCGAGTCAACTATTACATCAGCAGGGAGCATTAGCTCCCTGTTTCATTTCCCATTGGCGTAATACCAAAGATAATTGACGATACTGCTCATCGTCACAGCTATCACGCCAAATCGTAACACTACGGCCAGATTGCAATTGGAATGTTATCTTGAATGGTGATGCCGATGTATCGACTCGCTGTAAATGACCCTTTTCGGACTCAATATCTTCCGAGTATTCGCCATACTCAAGGGCATCAAACCTAACCGAGCCATCGCAGTGCACATACCAATGCCCATGACTTGTAGGTTGAACAAGGCCTTGGCTTGAGAGAGCCTTAACAATCAGTAATAACAAATAAGTCGATAATACGAGCGGAATGCTAGAGAGGATAACAGCCCAAGTCATCAATAAGAAAAGTACAACATTGAGGACTCGGGCAGTCAGAGAGGGAGAAGCAGTAAAATTAACGAACTTTGCTGAGGTTATGGGCGACAATTTTATCAACCATTGCTGCATGACCTAAATTTTCGCTACGGCCATGCCCCATTACCCAAGTAAACAGATCAGGATCATCGCATTCAAGTAAAGAAACAAAGTCACGCTGCTCTTGTTCACTCAGAGTATCAAAGCACTCTTCAAAAAACGGCATAATTACTACGTCAAGCTCAAGCATGCCTCGACGACAAGCCCATTTAATACGCGCTTTTTCTTCCGGAGTGTACATTCACTATTCCTTCATAGATGTCTTGTTGTTAGTGCGGAGTGTAACAAGGGATGTGCTACGTCACTAGTGTGCGGGTCACAATACGATAGTGAAAGCAGACAAATGTTGATTCGTAAATCGCTCCCCTAGTATCTCAAGGTTATTTGGGTATAACATAGCGGAAAAATATCTTCAAAAGGCATTGTAATTATGGAATGGCAAACTCGTTTTTCAGCATTACCTCTCTCAACTCAAGACGCACTTCCAGAGTTATCTATCTCACTGCTGGATAACTTCGGCATGATCACCATGATCGGTGACGATAAAAAATCATACTTACAAGGTCAGGTTACCTGCGATGTTGTTTCTTTAGAACAAGACCAATCAACACTGGGCGCACATTGTGATGCAAAAGGCAAAGTGTGGAGCGTGTTCCGCCTTTTCCATCATCATGATGGCTACGGCATGATCCAACCAAAATCGGCGATTGACGTAGAACTTAATGAAATAAAGAAATACGCCATTTTCTCTAAAGTAACGATTGAAGCTTCTGATGACGTTATCTTAGGTGTTGCTGGCGTCAAAGCCGACGAATTCATTTCAACAATGAGCAAGACAACTGGCAGCGTTCGCCCAGTTGACGGTGGCACAGCAGTGCAAGTTGCACAAGATCGCTGGTTACTGATATTAAGTGCGCCAGAAGCACAGCAAATCGTTGAAACTACCGACGCTGTCTTTACGACAAATGAGCTTTGGAATCGTTTCGATATTGAGGCAGGTCTACCATTTGTCTCTGCATCCGCGCAGAATGCTCACATTCCACAAGCACTTAACGTGCAAGCTTTAGGAGGCATAAGCTTCACAAAGGGCTGCTACACGGGACAAGAAACGGTAGCACGAGCGAAGTATCGCGGTACCAATAAACGTGCGATGTATATCGTAAAAGGTGCAACTTCTGCTCCATTCAGTGACGAACCAATTGAGCTCGAACGCAGCGTAGGTGAAAACTGGCGTTCAGTAGGTGCTTTGTTAAATCACTACCAGTTCAGTGACAATCACGCGATTGGCCTGATCGTACTGCCTAATAATCTCGATGAAGACACTCGTCTTCGTTTGGTTGCGCAACCAGAATGTGAATGGACAATCGAATCACTGCCTTACAGTCTTGATGATGAGTAATACAATCAATACTCCTTTGATGCAATTTCTCACAGACCAACACATTCCGTTTCGTCTGTTACCGCATCAAAGACCAGCAACCACCATTGAGGATGCCGCGCACCAACGCGGCATTCGCCCTTCTCAAATGGTGAAAGCAATCTTGCTACGAGACATGGGTGATCAATATGCACTCGCCTGTGCGCCAGGTGATCGTAGCGTTGATCCCAAAAAAGTGCGCTCGTTACTGAAATGTCGCCGGATGACTTGTGTTGATCAAGCCGACGTTGAGTCCATCACTGGTTACAAAGTTGGTACTGTCACTCCTCTGTTACTCAAACGTCATATGCCAATCGTGTTCGACCCCAGCTTACTAGAAGAACAGGAAGTCACGATCAGCAGTGGCGATCGAATGGCTGGGCTGGCGCTTTCTATTCAAGATCTTATCCAATTGTGCCAGCCTACCGTAGCTGAGATCTGTCGTTAATCGTCTAAAAACAATGTAATGACACGTAGTGTTTCTATCACTGCGTGATCTCGCTCATATCTACAAAAATAGACATGAGAATTTTTAATCACATATAAAACATAAATAGTCACAAAGATAAAACTCGTATATGCTGAATTTGTTGGTTAAGTTTCAAACAAGCACTTAACCAATATAAAGTGAGTCAGCTAGCTGAGTGACAGCATTCATGCAGTTAGTTATCCACTTTTGTGTAATGCATCTGTGACTATTCGCCCGCTGAAGCGGGCTTTTTTTTACGTGGAACTTTTTCTCTTTCATTTCCTCTAATCGTTAGAACGTAAAGTGTGTTACGCGAAGCACGACCTTAATAGAAACAACTAGCAAACAACCGTTTTCGTTCTATTCTTAATTCTGTAACAAAACTATTGCTTAATGCGTCACGTAAAAAGGAGTGTATTGGCGTAAGGGTTCCTTTAGAGAGGTTATTTTTGGGGTAATCCTCACGCTATTTAAGAGATGACACTGTCAAATTGTCTAAGACAACACAATTCTCTGACGCAACACCCTACATCTGTATTTAATACTATTGCTGTCACAATAATTTTCGCGTCCAGAACGTAGAATACCTAGGCTAGGTTAGATAAAAGGAAAGTAAATATGAGACTGTTTAAGCGCTATACACCAAGTATGATTGCTAAACATATAAGTCGTCTTTTTAAAGGAAGAATTTATATTTACGGGGTCGGTAGATTCGAGTTTGATAACGGTAAGTTAATACTGCCGGAGAAAGCAGAGCAACGCCATTTCCGAGCGGTCAAAGAGATCAATCAAGAAATAATGAAACTCCGATGCGCATATGCTTAGCAAAATGTTGATAAAACAAAGGCTGGATTAACCAGCCTTTTGTGTATTTGAAGTTTGCTTTGCACTTACTGACGCGCCAGATCCGGCAAGTGTCCCTTTAAACCAAGCGCGCGCTTCATGATCTCATCTTTCGCTCCCGGCAGTTGCCCCGCTAAACTTAAACCAATGCCACGAACGAGCTTCTTAGCAGGGTTCTCGCCAGAGAACAAATCTCGAAACCCTTGCATAGTAGCGATCATCTTTGCCGCTTCCGCTTTTCGCCAACGCTCGTAGCTTCTTAGGTTGCGTTTACTGCCGATATCTTGACCCTGCTTCCAAAGTGCTAATACCTCTTGAGCAAGACTGGCCGCATCTAATAAACCTAAATTCACACCCTGCCCCGCTAATGGGTGAATGGTATGGGCCGCATCACCAACCAGCGCGACTCGCTCGACAACAAAATCTCGCGCATAGCGCATTTTCAAAGGAAACGCAGCACGCTCTCCCACTACTTCACATAGACCAAGTCGAGCATCAAACTCACTCGTCAACGCTTTATTGAAATCATGTTCACTCATTGCCACTAACTGCTCTGCTCGATTTGGCTCCGTGGACCAAACAATAGAGCACATATCTGGTTGCGACATTGGCAAAAATGCCAACGGTCCGTGAGGAGTAAATATCTGGCGCGCAATGCTGTTGTGTGGCATAGCAGTTTTGACATTCGCGACCAAAGCATGATGACCATAGTCCCAATGCGTTAATGGAATATCCATTTGATGGCGAAGCCACGAATTCGCCCCATCGGCTCCGACCACTAATTTAGCGGTCATGGCTTGGCCATTATCGAGCGTCAGCCAGCTTTCTTGCTCACCGACCGCGAGAGTCGCGCAACGTGCAGGCATAAACATCGTGACGTTATCGAGCTTTTGGACTTGTTCAAGCAGTGCAAGTTGAATCACACGATTCTCAACAATATGTCCTAAATCAGGTTGTGCCATACTTTGTGCATTAAATTCAATGCTGGCAAAGCTATCTTGTTCCCATACTTCCATGCCATGGTAAGGCGAAGCTCGGCGCTGTTCTATGCCCTGCCAAGCACCAAGTTTACGCAAAATCGTCTCACTAGAGCGGCTCAGCGCAGACACACGAACATCGGGCAATTCTTTCAACGAATCATCTGGCACTTTACCTTCAATAACGGCGACACGCAGATCACTGTCTTTGAACGCGGCAGCAAGTGCCAACCCAACCATCCCTCCGCCGATGATGGCGATATCTACACTTTGCATCATTGCTTTTTATTACCTAATTCAGTGCGGCCGTTCATCGTTTTACCAAGCCAAGTGTATGGCGTAGTAGCGGCTGCTTAAAAATAGAAAGGTTATCCATCGCTGCTAAGGCAGTATTTCGGCCAATTCGCATCGCGGGTAAATCATTTGAAAAAACATGCACCAAGGCACTGGTTAGCCAAATAGTTTCGCTTCGATCTGTTTCTCTACGTTGACTAAAGCGCATCAGGCCTTGATAAAGACCCACATCCTCACTTTGCTGCACAATTTCTTCTGCTAGTGAGACTACATCGCGAATACCGAGATTAAAGCCTTGTCCAGCTATCGGGTGCAGCGTTTGCGCCGCATTTCCAACAATCGCAAAGCGATGTGAAATATTTTGCTTTCGATGGCGAAGAAGCAATGGGTAACTTGCACGGCGCCCCACTTTTTTCATCGCGCCTAAACGCCAACCAAAATCGTTCTGTAAACGCTGGAGAAATGCTTGATCAGATAACTCAAGAACGGCTTGGGCTTCTTCAGGGTGCAAACACCAAACTAAGGACATTCGATTGTCACTCATTGGCAATAAAGCAACAGGGCCATTTTCAGTAAAACGTTCAAAGGCTCTACCTTGATGAGATTCTTGAGTCACAATATTGGCAATGACAGCCACTTGTTCAAAATCTTGCTCAGAAAGTTCTAGACCAATTTTCTGACAACAGGTCGAAACAGCACCATCTGCAGCCACCAACAGTTTTGCTTCAAGTTGCTCACCACTTTTCAACGTCACATGGGTACAGTTTTGCTCGCGCTCGATATCAGTAACCGAGTCAGGACAAAACAGCGTAATTGATTCGCTGCTGTCTAATAATTCTTGATATACACGCCCAACATCGGCTAATTCTACAACATACCCTAGAGCTCCCACCCCAACCTCTTGCTTGGTAATCTCCGTCATCCCAGCATGAGAACGGTCAGAAACGTGGATATGTTCAATGGGGGTGACAAACGGTTCTACTGACGTCCAGAGCTGTAGTTGACGCAACAGATTGACAGTACCGTAAGACAATGCGATTGAGCGAGAGTCAAAACCAGGGTGCATATCTGATTGTGCTTTAAAAGGCTCAACGACGGCAATGCGGAGCTTTCCCTGAGACAAATGGTCAATCGCCAATGCTAACGTTGCACCAGCCATGGCACCACCAGCAATGACTACATCATATTGCTTCATACTAACCTCTGGACGGTCTACGATTAGTGAATAGTAGGTTTTTTGTCGCTGCTTTCAGGACGAACACCAAATTCAGCATGAATCGTTAGTACGCAAGCTTTGATGTGCTCAATCACTTGCTCTAGCAATTGCGCTTGTTCACCAAGATCGTCATCTTCATCAATGCCTAATTTGGCAATCTCTTCTAGATCAGCCAGTGCTTCTTTAGCGTCATCAGATGCTTTGTTAAGCGCAACGCCTGCTAGACCTAGCCCAGAAATAAAGTGGTTTACAAAGTCGGACACACTGTCGGCTAATGCGAATAAGCCTTCTTCGCCCGGCTCATCTGGCAATAGTAAAGACAGCTCCATTGATGTGCCAGTAAGCTCATTAACAGTAACGTTGAATATGCTCTGAGCAAAAGTGAGTGCTGTCGAGGGCCACCCCATCCCATCATTGGTGTAGTCAAAAAGAATCGGCTGCCAAGTTTGATCATTGATCGCCAATCCACCACTTAACATGCCAACAAATAAGCCATGTAACTCCGCCGGTGTCACAGCCAGGCTTGCCGATTGCAGTTCAGCAGCAATAGATTGGTATTCAGGAAGGGTGATTTCACTCATAACTTGGCTCATTCTTGCGTAATAATGTATTGGTATATCCTACCATCAAGGTTAGTGGTCTGAAACGGCTATCAAATTCAATTTTGGACAGCATTTGTTCAATTTGCCCAATTCCTGTGTGATCTCGTCATCATTTCTCTTTCTGTGATGGGAAATGCTTGAATCTTAATAGCGGTTTTCCTATAGTTTGCTCCTCGGTAGTTGTATGAAGCAACACCTTAGATAGCGCGAATATAGAGTTTATTCATCATGAGCAATCAAGCGATCGACGTTGAAATATTAGGCAAACTTACACGTGTGAATTGTCCGACAGGACAAGAAGAGTCTCTTGTTGCAGCGGCAAAAGATCTGGATCGCCGATTGAAAGAAATGAGCGAACGTACTAAGGTAACCAATGAAATCCAACTGCTGACCTTTGCTGCATTGAATATTTGCTATGAGTTGCACACCAAGTCATACGAATCCAATGGTCAACAGCAAGAAATTACTGAGCGAATGGAAAAGCTCACCGCGTCTTTAGAGAACGCACTAAGCAAAGTTACGCAAGGACAGCAGTAAATACAAAATTTACCCTGGGGTGTGCGTCAGCAGGATTTAAGTCCCTGAGCCGATAAGCAATACCTAAGGGTTAGTATTTGGTAACTATTGAGCAAGCTCGGCATGCACCGAGAAGCCTACGGTTGTCATTGCTGATCCGCCTTGAACCAGCTGGTTCAAGGGCCACAATCCTCAACGGCACCCTGGGGTATTCTCTCTATGTCAGACCTCTCTCGACAAGACTTCCGCAAACTGATTCGTGAAAAGCGCAACGCTCTGTGCAGTGATACACAATACCAAGCGGGAATCGACCTTATTACTCAATTTTCCCAACTTCCTGAAATCGATCAGGCGCAACATATTGCCATCTACCTTTCTGCAGACGGTGAGCTTGATACTAAACCGCTCATTGAATGGTTATGGCAACAGGGAAAATCGGTTTATCTGCCCGTCATCCATCCCTTTTCTAAAGGTCAGTTACTGTTTCTTCAGTATATAAGTGATGAACAGCTCGTCTACAACAAGTACGGCATCTTAGAGCCCAAGCTCGATATCAGACACCTCAAACCCGTTCGCCAGCTTGATTTAATCTGCACGCCTTTAGTTGGGTTCGACAGTATCGGACACCGCTTAGGCATGGGCGGAGGGTACTACGATCGTACTCTGTCACGTTGGTTTATAACTGGAGAGGGTGCTAAACCTGTCGGTATCGCTCATGACTGCCAACATGTAGAACGCTTACCAATTGAAAGCTGGGATATTCCATTACCTAAGATCGTGACCCCAAGCCAAATATGGCAATGGGAAAGTGACAAGTAAGCCGCTATAATCACGCCCGCAAACGTTAACGAACATCTATTCAGGAGATTGGCATGACTCAAGATGAAATGAAAAAAGCGGCTGGTTGGGCAGCACTAAAATATGTTGAGAAAGGCAGCATTGTCGGTGTTGGTACTGGCTCTACCGTGAATCACTTCATCGATGCACTAGGCACTATCAAAGATGATATTAAAGGTGCAGTGTCTAGCTCTGTCGCTTCAACTGAGCGCCTTAAAGAGCTTGGTATTGAAGTATACGAGTGCAACGATGTAATGAAGCTGGATGTGTATGTTGATGGCGCAGATGAGATCAACCCAGCACGTGAAATGATCAAAGGCGGCGGCGCGGCTCTGACTCGTGAGAAAATTGTCGCAGCAATCTCTGATAAGTTCGTATGTATCGTTGACGGCACTAAAGCAGTTGACGTACTTGGCCAGTTCCCATTGCCTGTTGAAGTAATCCCAATGGCACGCTCTTACGTGGCTCGTGAATTGGTAAAACTAGGTGGTGATCCAGCTTACCGTGAAGGCGTTGTGACTGACAACGGCAACGTGATTCTGGATGTGCACAATATGCAAATTACCAACCCGAAAGAAATGGAAGACAAAATAAACGGCATCGCTGGTGTGGTGACTGTGGGTCTTTTCGCTCATCGTGGTGCAGACGTAGTGATCACTGGCACACCAGAAGGTGCAAAAATTGAAGAATAAGTAACAGCCCAAAATGAACCTATCTGGTTCACTTTTCTGTTATTTCATTACATACGGTGCTGCAAGGCACCGTTTTTTATTCCTTTCTATAAGAAAATTATCTCTTATTCCGTAATTTTCTTACCCAAAGCAATTTTTTTTTGTTACTTTATTGAACAGAAGACGCACAGGGAAACGTTTTTCTTCCTACAAAACTGTTAATTATCCCCTTTTTAATAGTTTTGCCCAATGTGCGCCACATTAGCCCA
The DNA here is from genome assembly GCF_033338935.1 of Vibrio sp. Vb0598. NCBI lineage: Bacteria > Pseudomonadati > Pseudomonadota > Gammaproteobacteria > Vibrionales > Vibrionaceae > Vibrio > Vibrio sp. Vb0598. The sequence continues at coordinate 120,998 of NZ_JAWOTP010000011.1, forward strand.
CCTTTCCATTTTAAGGACGAGAAAAAATGGCCAAAGTTTCACTGGAAAAAGAAAAGATTAAGATCCTCTTGTTAGAGGGACTCCACCCTTCTTCAGTTGAAGTTCTTCAAGCAGCTGGTTATACCAACATTGAATACCATAAAGGTTCCCTTCCGGAAGAAGAACTAATTGAAGCGGTAAAAGACGTGCACTTCATTGGTATCCGCTCCCGTACGAACCTATCCGAAGAGGTAATCAATGCGGCGAACAAGCTGGTTGCAATTGGCTGTTTTTGTATTGGTACTAACCAAGTAAACCTAGATGCAGCAGCAAAACGCGGTATTCCTGTCTTTAATGCACCATTCTCTAACACTCGAAGCGTGGCAGAGCTTGTACTTGGGCAAATCCTTTTACTAGTGCGTGGTATTCCTGAAAAGAATGCACTTGCACATCGCGGTATTTGGAAGAAAAGTGCAGACAACTCTTACGAAGCTCGTGGTAAGTGCCTTGGCATTATCGGATACGGTCACATTGGTACGCAGCTTGGTATTATTGCCGAAAACTTAGGTATGCGCGTTTACTACTACGATATTGAGAACAAACTGTCCCTTGGTAATGCGACGCAAGTACATACCATGAGTGAACTATTGAACAAATGTGATGTGATTTCTTTGCACGTTCCCGAAACACCGGAAACGAAAAACATGATGGGTGAAGCTGAATTTGCTCGAATGAAACCAGGTTCCATCTTTATCAACGCGGCACGTGGCACCGTTGTGGATATTCCTGCACTTTGCCATAGCTTAGAAGCTGGTCACCTTGCCGGCGCTGCAATTGATGTATTCCCAACTGAACCAAAAACAAATGCTGACCCGTTCGAGTCTCCTTTACAAAAATTCGATAACGTCATTCTCACTCCACACGTTGGTGGTTCAACGCAAGAAGCACAAGAGAATATCGGCTTAGAAGTGGCGGGCAAACTGGCTAAGTACTCTGATAACGGATCGACACTTTCAAGCGTAAACTTCCCTGAAGTGTCATTGCCAGAACACAGTGGTGAGTGCTCTCGTCTGCTTCATATCCACAAGAACCGTCCTGGTATCCTAACTCAGATCAACACCATCTTTGCTGAAGAAGGCATTAACATTGCCGCGCAGTACCTACAAACAGCCGCTGAAATAGGCTACGTAGTGATCGACGTTGAAACTGAACGAGCAGAAGAAGCTCTAACAAAGCTCAAAAACATTGAAGGCACAATCCGTGCTCGTATCCTTCACTAAACAGTGAAACAGAAACGACAAAGGCAGGGGTTATGACTCCCTGCCTTTTGCTTTTTACTGTTTGCTAAGCCTTACTTTAGCTTATAAATGACATCGACTTGATCGCGAATGATCATAGTTGAATCTTGGTAGCTATTCGCTCCTTCTTTACTATCCATCGCCATTGAACGCATTAACACAGGCTGAACGTGCATCTGTCTGTAATTGATCTGCCATACATCGCCCAACTTTTTCTCAAAACCAGTCGCTAATGACCCTGCTTTTTCTCTTGCGTCCTTAATCGCAGCCATTCGTGCCTTTTGCTGATACTCGACTTGGTTGCTTACCTTAAGTTGAATATTATCAACCTGATTAATTCCCGCTTCTAACGCCATATCTAGGTATTGGTTAAGGTTTTTCAGATCCGTCACCGTGACATCAATACTGCGAGATGCTCGATACCCAACAAGTTCTGCTTTTCCTGATTTAGGGTAATGGTACTGAGGAGCAAGGTATAAATTCGAGCTAGTAATATTGTCTTTTGACAAGCCGGCATCCGACAAGCTTTTTAGAAACTCTTCAACGGTTTTATCTACGGACAATTTCGCTTGTTCGGCCGTCATTGTCGTATCGACTACTTTTACAGAAAACGTAGCCATATCAGGTGTGGCCGTCACTTCGCCATACCCCGTTGTCGTAACATGAGCAAACTCTGGCGTATTCGCCAAAACTGAAGCACTGGTAAGGCTGAGTGCTGAAGCCAGCAAAAATGAATACAATTTCATTCAATAAATCCATCCATACAAAATTAAGTACTTAATCTCAGATTCCAACATCACTATCATGGCTGAGAAAGCGTGTGGTTTCATAATAGAAACTTCCGCCGATTATCCAAGCACCCATAGTGACTTCTAACACAACTTTGACTATGTAACATTGGCGTAATTTTTAAACAAAACACACTAAGTTAACGATATGCAGCTCTGACAAACTTATTGAGGTAGATGCTGCTGCGCATACCCCACTATTGCGTGTGAGATTTCTTGTAATACCCCAGTTTCTAACTGCCAGTGGTGCCAATAAATCCGATGGGACATTAAAAAACCTGGAGTCACATCAACCAACACACCTCTGTCTAATTCGTCGGTAATTTGCAAGCGGGGGATCAAGCAATAAGCAACACCAGCTAACGCCACTTTTAGAAACGCTTCAGAACTACTGATGTTGTGATGAATAACGCTGTCAGGATTGACGTTAAAATGCTCGGTAAGAAATGTTTTATGTAGATCATCATATTGGTCATATGAAACGGCCGGTGCTTTTGCCAATGTCTGATTATTTACGCCTTTAGAAAAATAACGCTGATAGAACTCTGGGCTCGCGACACAAACATAATCGATGCGACCTAAATAGTCTGCTCTGCATCCGGGGATTGGCTGGGACTCCAAGCTGATCGCTCCTGTCACTTCGCCACTTTTGAGTTTTTCAATAGAGCGGTATTCACCATAGATAGTCAGTTTTAGTTCAACTTGACGCTGCTTCATAACATTTTGCAGCGCTGGCAGTAGCCATGTTGCAAGGCTATCTGCATTAGTCGCTAAAGAGAGTTGCACAGGTCGCGTACTGGTATCATTCTTTAGTTCGGGGAGAATTTCATGCTCTAGCAAGCGTACTCGCCGATAAAGACCCAACAATTTTTTACCAATTGGCGTTGGCTTAGGTGGCTGGCTTCGAATTAAAACAGGCTGCGCGAGAAACTTCTCTAACTGCTTGATACGTTGAGAAATGGCGGATTGAGAAACAAATAAATGCTCAGCAGCACGCTCAAAGCTACCCTGATAAACTATAGCGTCTAATGCCTCAATCCATTTGTAATCTAACCCTCGCATACCTTCCCTCTCACTCCAGATCAAACGCCTCCCGTTAAATTAGTCTATCTAATGTAAGATTAAAATCATTAATTACACTTATTTAGATAAACACTTTATCTTTCCCCTTTCTGTAAATGTATTTGTTATTTTGAAGTGAGGTGAAGTGTGAGCTTGTGGGTTCTATTGCAAGGTTTTGGTTTAGGAGCATCAATGATCATTCCGATCGGGGCGCAAAATGCGTATGTTTTGAATCAAGGCATAAAGCGTAACCACCACCTAACAACCGCCACTATTTGTAGCGTGCTAGATATGATTTTCATCTCTCTAGGTATCTTTGGTGGTGGTGCAATTCTGTCTCAAAATGAAATCTTACTGACGTCGGTGACACTTGGTGGTATTGCTTTCTTGAGCTTCTATGGACTGCTCTCGCTAAAAAGTGCTTTTAAGCCAGAGAGTGAATCGGAATCAAAAGGGGAGATCGTAGCTCGAGGTCGTCGAACGGTTATTCTAGGTGCGTTAGCTGTCACTGTGCTTAATCCGCACTTATATTTAGATACAGTCGTTATTCTAGGTTCGATCGGTGGACAATTTGAAGGCCATGATCGCATTGCTTTTGCACTAGGTACGATTATGGCTTCCTTTGTTTGGTTCTACACTTTATCGATAGGAGCAGCCAAACTAGGTCCAACACTCTCTCAACCAAAAGTGAAAAAAACCATCGACATTGCAATCGCAATGATGATGTTCACAATAGCGTATATCTTAGCGAGTGAGCTTATTGATAAGTATTGGTAATCACCAGGTAGTAAGGCAGCAAAGACATGGAGTCACTAAAACATATTTATAACAACAATAGAGAGCGATTCAACGCGCTCTCTATTCCTTTTCGGGAATGGCAGCACGAAGCCATCTTAGACTTTGAGACAGATATACGCATTGCGAGAGAGCTTGGTTGGACGGGTACGCATACCAAAAGCCTCTTTTTAACACTCAAAGGACAAGGTTACGCGGTTTATCTGACAGATAAGGACTCGCGCCTCGATGCCAAGCAGATTAAAGCGATTACAGGTAAACGTCCCTCTATTTGTAATGATGATGAAATGGTCGAAGTGTTAGGTTGCGTACCCGGCGCGGTTTGCCCAATAGGCTTACCGGAATACATCACTATCATTGTTGATACCAATCTCTATCAACATCAAGAGTTGCTCTATACGCCTGGCTTACCTGAGTTCACATTTGGATTTGCAGGTAAACATCTAAAACGCCTCTTACTTGCTGGTCATCACACCCTTTACGAAATATAAAAAAGCGAGGCCTATTGGCCTCGCTTTTGAATATCGACTGCTTTTGATTAAGCGTCGACTTTGTTCAGGTGAACATCCATTTGTGGGAATGGAATCTCGATACCATTTTCATCCAATGCTTCTTTAATACCTTGCATTGCATCAAAGTATACGCCCCAGTAATCTGCAGTTTTCACCCATGGACGAACCACAAAGTTAACTGAAGAGTCTGCTAACGTAAGTACACCAATTGTGATATCTGGGTCTTTCAAGATACGTGGATCTTTCTCTAGCGTCTCACGAATCACTTTCTTCGTTAGTTTAAGGTCTGCTTTGTATGAAACACCAATCACTAGGTCGACACGTCGTGTCGCATGGCGAGAGTAGTTAGTAATGGCACCGCCGATAACTGAAGAGTTAGGCACAACAACCATTTTGTTGTCTGGTGTTTTTAGAACGGTTTGGAAGATTTGAATTGCTTCAACACTACCCGCTACACCACCGATTTCTACGTAGTCGCCTGATTTGAATGGACGGAACGCAACAATAAGTACGCCTGCTGCAAAGTTTGATAGTGAACCTTGTAGTGCAAGACCAACAGCAAGACCTGCCGCACCAATCACAGCAACAACAGAAGCGGTTTGAACTCCTAATCGACCAAGAGCCGCGATTAGCACGATTACAAATAGCAAGTAACGAACAAGACCGTGAATAAATTCAACGACGGCCTTATCCATGTTTTTCTTTTCTAGTACTTTAGAAACACTACCAGCGACTGCCTTAACGATAAGATTACCGATAAACAGAATAAGCACCGCAGAGATAATGTTCACACCGTACTGAACCAGTAGATCTGAATTGTTTGTCAGCCAAGTTTCAGCCTGAGTTAGACCATCCGTTAAAGTGGTATCGATACCCACCGATTCACCTGCCATAATTCTTATCCTCAAAAATAAAGAGATATAAATCCAATTGCCGTTAATTTATGAACCTTGTTTTTTAAAGGCTCTTTTCTAAAACAACATCCCTATTGCTCCACTGAACAGTGTCAGATTTTTGGCACAATATCCCAACTCTGACTTTTTTCAAAGTCAGAGTTTCGCAAAGATATGCAAAACAAGACTTTATCAGAGCTTTCTGACACTGACTTGTTACAGGTTACGCAATGCACTCTGATTTCGCCACTCTTAAGACTGATATTCCCATGTTTTCTTTAAAAAAAACGTTAAAGGTGAGATATCTCACTAGCAAATACAACCTAACGCATAAAAATATCGGGAGAAAGCAGAGGGGAAGAAAATGATAGACATAAAAAAACCCGCTCAAAGAGCGGGTTTTTAAGTAACTTAATCAGTAACGATTATAGTACGTCAACTGCGTTAAGGTCAGCAAATGCTTGCTCTAGACGAGTAACCATTGAAGCTTGGCCTGCACGTAGCCATACGCGTGGATCGTAGTACTTCTTGTTTGGTGCATCTTCACCAGTTGGGTTACCGATCTGGCCTTGTAGGTAATCGTGGTTTTCAGCTTCGAACTTACGGATACCATCCCAAGTAGCCCACTGTGTATCAGTATCGATGTTCATTTTGATTACACCGTAGCCGATAGATTCACGAATTTCTTCTAGAGAAGAACCTGAACCGCCGTGGAATACGAAGTTTAGAGAGTTCGCTGGAAGACCGAATTTCTCAGAAACGTGCGCTTGAGAATCACGTAGGATAGTTGGAGTTAGTACAACGTTACCTGGCTTGTATACGCCGTGTACGTTACCGAAAGATGCTGCGATAGTGAAACGGTGGCTGATTGCGCTTAGTTTCTCGTATGCGTATGCAACGTCTTCTGGAGAAGTGTATAGCTCAGACGCATCCATATCAGAGTTGTCAACGCCGTCTTCTTCACCACCAGTACAACCTAGTTCGATTTCTAGAGTCATGTTCATTTTAGCCATGCGCTCTAGGTACTTAGCAGAAATTTCGATGTTCTCTTCTAGAGACTCTTCAGAAAGGTCGATCATGTGAGAAGAGAATAGTGGCTTACCAGTTTGCGCGAAGTACTCTTCACCAGCGTCTAGTAGACCGTCGATCCAAGGAAGTAGTTTCTTAGCTGCGTGGTCAGTGTGTAGGATTACTGGAACACCGTAAGCTTCAGCTACAGCGTGAACGTATTTCGCACCAGCAACAGCACCTAGGATTTGAGCTTCTTGACCTTCAAGTTTTAGACCTTTACCAGCAAAGAAAGCAGCGCCACCGTTAGAGAACTGAACGATAACTGGAGCTTTAACTTTTGCAGCTGCTTCAAGTACTGCGTTTACAGAGTCAGTACCCACACAGTTTACTGCTGGAAGTGCAAAGCTGTTTTCTTTTGCAACTTCAAATACTTTCTGAACGTCATCGCCAGAGATAACACCTGGTTTTACGAAGTCGAAGATCTTAGACATGGATGTAATCCTATTTATCTGTCGTTTTTAAACAAAACTTGTTAAGTTGAAAATCTTGCAAACGTTTGCTCACAACTGAGGCTATTCTAGCAGAGTTCCTCACACGTTGCAGCAAACAAGAAAGCGGGAGAATCACTCCCCCGCTTTGCTTTAATTACTTAGCGCGTGCTTCTAGCATTTCTACTGCTGGAAGAACTTTACCTTCTACGAACTCAAGGAAAGCGCCACCGCCAGTAGAGATGTAAGATACATCCGCTTTGATACCGAACTTGTCGATAGCTGCTAGCGTGTCACCACCGCCTGCAACAGAGAAGCCTTCAGAAGCTGCGATAGCTTCAGAGATACCTTTAGTACCTGCTTCGAAGTTCTTGAATTCGAATACGCCTACTGGACCATTCCATAGGATAGTCTTAGCGTTTTTAAGGATTTCAGCTAGTTCAGCTGTTGAATCTGGACCAAGGTCGAAGATCATGTCGTCGTCTTGTACTTCAGAAACGTGCTTAATTTCAGCTTCTGCGTTCTCGTCGAATGCTTTCGCACATGCAACGTCAGTTGCTACTGGAATTGCACACTCGTCCATTAGCTTCTTAGCTGTTTCAACTAGGTCTGCTTCGTATAGAGACTTACCAACGTTGTGGCCAGCAGCTGCGATGAATGTGTTAGCAATACCACCACCAACAACGAGTTGGTCAGCGATTTTAGATAGAGACTCAAGAACCGTTAGCTTAGTAGAAACTTTTGAACCACCTACGATAGCAACCATTGGACGAGCTGGCTTGTCCATTGCTTTGCCTAGCGCTTCTAGTTCGTTCGCTAGTAGAGGACCAGCACATGCTACGTCTGCGTGCATACCAACGCCGTGAGTAGATGCTTGAGCACGGTGAGCCGTACCGAATGCGTCCATTACGAATACGTCACATAGTGCTGCGTATTTCTTAGATAGCTCTTCGTCGTTTTTCTTTTCGCCTTTGTTGAAGCGAACGTTTTCAAGAACAACAAGTTCACCCGCATTTAGCTCTAGGCCATCTAGGTAGTCTTTTGCTAGCTTCACTTCGCAATCTAGTGCGTCGTTTAGGTAGTTAACAACTGGTTGTAGAGAGAACTCTTCAGCGTATTCACCTTCAGTTGGGCGACCTAGGTGAGACGTAACCATTACTTTAGCGCCTGCTTCTAGGCAGTGCTTAATAGTTGGAAGAGATGCGATGATACGTGCATCCGAAGTTACTTTACCGTCTTTTACTGGCACGTTTAGGTCAGCACGGATAAATACACGTTTACCTGCAAGATCCAGGTCAGTCATCTTGATTACAGACATGATGTGTCCTCTCAAATATTTAATAATTAAAGTTTTTGAAAACTCGGCAACCCTGCCAAGCCTGTTAATTCTTCAAACTGGTTATAGATATGGAGATATTATGGATTTATTTCAAGGCTTGAAATAAAAATTCTCCATCACTTCTTCGTCATTACTGTTCCACTTGCGAAGAAGCTTGCATTGCTAAGGCAGTATCCAGCATCCGGTTAGCAAAGCCCCATTCGTTGTCGCACCAAACGAGCATTTTTACGAGTTGCCCGTTACTCACTCTAGTCTGGCTTCCATCCACAATCGCACTATGGGGGTCGTGGTTAAAGTCGATGGAAACGAGTGGCGATTCAGTATAGTCAACAATGTTACGTAATGTACACTGAGATGCGTTAACAATGGTTTGATTTACGTCATTAACTTTCACATTTGTACTAATTGTGACACTTAAATCCATTGCAGTGACGTTAACCGTTGGAACACGAACAGAAATTGCTTCGAATTTGTTGGAAAATTTCGGGAAGATTCTTTCAATCCCCTTATGCAACTTAGTGTCCACCGGAATAATAGATTGGCTTGCAGCGCGGGTACGGCGTAAGTCGTTATGATACGCATCAATTACTTGTTGATCGTTCATGGACGAATGAATTGTGGTAATGGTGCCAGACTCTATGCCGAAGGCTTCGTCTAATACTTTAATGATGGGAACGATACAGTTGGTGGTGCAAGAGCCATTGGAGACAACACGGTGCTCGTCTTTCAGAGTTTCGTGGTTCACGCCATAGATAATCGTATTATCTAGGTCGTTTGCGCCCGGGTGCGAAAACAGTACTTTCTTCGCGCCAGCTTCTATATGCGCTTGCCCATCCGCTTGCGAACCAAATACGCCAGTGCAATCCAAGACGATATCAACTTCTAAATCACGCCAAGGAAGTAATTCGATTTCGGAGAGGTGGAGAATGCGAATGGAATCATATTCACCGCTGTCATGATGAACATGCAAATGTTCTTGGTCATGGGAAATTTTTTTACCAAAGCGACCATGACTGGTGTCATATTGCAGTAGGTGTGCCATCGCCTCTGGCTGTGCTAGTTCGTTAACCGCCACAACCTTGATCTGCTGGTGTTTTCCGCTTTCATACACCGCTCGCAGAACATTACGACCTATACGTCCAAATCCATTGATCGCAACCTTTAGCATTTATCCTTCGCCCTACCAAAAATTTCGTGTCACAGATACTACCTGATCAGGCTGACAAACGCACCTGTTGAATCACAGTAAAGCAGGATTAAAAAAGGTCGAGACTATGCTCGACCTTATTACAACGATAGATAATTAAAATGCGACGTCTAAACCTAACCAGTAGCGACGACCATCTTCAATATATCCGTATTCTTCGTAACTGATTTCCTCGTCTAGCAAGTTATAGATAGCGCCTTTAATACGAGTATTGTCGGTTAACTGGTATGTCACACCGGCGTCCACAAAGGTATAAGCTGGTTCTACAATACTGTTTCTTGATGGGCCAGTAACCGGATCCATTTCTTTACCTCGGTACGTGACTTTCGCCCAGCTCTCTAGATCTGTTGTCGTTTGCCAAGTCACATCCACATTAAACAGATGCTTTGGTAACTGCTGCAGCGGCATGCCTTTGTATTCACCTGTTTTTTGCTCTGAGTCGGTAAATGTGTAGCTCGAGCTAAGGTAAATGGTTTCCGTTAACGGCGATGCTAAGGTCGCTTCAATACCTTGTGTGACGGCTTCATCCACGTTAATACGGTACGTTGGATCTGCGCCCCATTGGTTTGGACCATCAGTACAGATAGTGTCTGGACAAACAACACGTGTGATCTTGTCTTTGAATTCGTTATGGAACGCTGTCAAAGAGACATCTAAGCCAGAATCACCTTGATACAAGACGCTGATTTCTTTGTTTAGCGACGTTTCAGGGTCAAGATCTGGGTTACCATAGATGTTACCGCCGCCACTGACTTGCGCCCAGCCAGGAGTAATTTCACGTAATTGTGGAGAACGGAAACCTGTTGCCACACCGCCTTTCACCGTCCAAGACGGGTCAACTCGCCATACACCGTAAACACGCGGACTAAAATGCGCGCCATAGTTTTCGTCATGATCTAGACGGCCTCCAAGCGTAACGCTAAACGGATCAGCGATTTTCCATTCATCTTCAATGAAAATAGCCCACTGCGTATTCGATGTTTCAGTCTTCGATGACGCTTTGTTGGAGGTGAAATCCTCAAGCTCTGCATGAGTGGCGTCCACACCCGTCGTCAACGTATGGTTTCCGATACCAGTCACCAAGCTCGATTTGAACGTGGTGTTGGTGATCGTCATCTCACGAGATTTGTTCTCGCTCTCTTCTCGCTGTAAGTAAGTATCTGAAATGCCAATCGAATCCCAATCACCGTTGTGGCTTACCGTTACGTAATTACGACGATATTCATTCAGTGAGTCTTCACACCCACCACGACACCCAGTGGTCGGCACTGAAAGGCCCACATTACCACGACGACTTTGTGCCGACGTGCCACCTTCTAATTGCACCGAGTGGCGATCATTAATCTGGTAAGTCAGTTTTGAAGAGATACTCTGCATATCTTTATCTTCATAACCGTATTCGATGTCATCTTCTTCTCTGGTTGTGTACTGACCATATACTTGGAGAGATAAATTTTCAGCCAACGGACCATTAACGAAAAAGTTCGCGCTCTGCTCTCCACCTGAACGGCTATTCTCTTGTAGTACCGTGCCCAGTTGAACATTACCCGTCCACTCTAACGCATCTTTTCGTGTGATGACGTTAATCACACCACCAATCGCATCAGAACCGTAAAGCGTCGACATTGGGCCGCGAATAACTTCGATTCGCTCAATCGCTTGAAGAGGAGGTAACCAACCTTGTTCGATACCGGGGCCGTCGCTATTTGGACGAGTTTCACGCGTGCTTTGACGTTTACCATCGACCAGTATCATAGTGTATTTAGAACCCATACCACGGATACTAATGTCGGTAGTATCACCACCACCTGTCACGACAACACCTGGCACACTTTTTAGTGCATCAGTCACATCGCGGTAATAACGGGAGTCCAACTCCTCACGTGAAATAACACTAATACTTGCAGGCGCGTCCGCTTGAGATTGCTCGTAGCTTGATGCAGTTACAACCACTGTTTCCATTTTAGAAACTGCATCATTGGCAAAAACATGAGGGACACTGACGAAGGCTAAAATACCAGTTGCGGTAATAACTGGCAGTCTAAGAGTAGACATCTACATCTCCATAATTGATAATGATTATTATTTTCGAAAGTGAATTATTCACAAATAGAATGAGATGCATAGTGAGAGTTATGGAACGGTTCTTTCCATTTATGGAACTTGTACATAACGCAGTAAGGAGTAAAAGAAATATGCACGACTTAGCATCAATTAGAGCCTTTGATGCGCTCAATCAGCATAAAAGTTTGACAGCAGCTGCTAAAGCCCTTAATCAGCCAAAATCAACGCTAAGTCGTCGCTTGGCACAATTAGAAGAAGACTTCGGTCAGGCTCTAACCGCCAGACAAGGTAATCGATTAGTTCTGACAAGAGCTGGAGAAATCTTTGCCCACTACAGCCGCCAGATTCTTGAGTTAAGTGAAGAGAGTTATGATGCACTCCAAGGTTTAACGAACCAAGTTTCAGGGCCACTGCATATTGTTTGTCACACCGCCTTAGTTAGAAGCTGGCTCGGCGGCGTACTCAATCGTTTTCTTGCTGATAATCCTGACGTTAGGGTTCAACTTACCAGTGACTTTTCTGAAGCGCACCATGACCCAGATTTGTTCATCTGGCTCGGTGAACGTAAAGAGCTAGACTGGCGAAAAGAAGTGCTGGGGGTATTTCGCTATACGCCTTTTGCCTCTCCAAATTATCTAAAACAACATGGGCCTATACCGCACCCCAAAGAACTTGAAGCACATCCATGGATCGATTTTGGTTCAGTGCAAGAAAATGGATTGATGCTAGCACACCCTCAACACGGTGAGTTCTTTTTAGAACCCTTTGTTAGTCGGTTATACAGCGACAACATAGCAATGCAAATAGACAGTATAGCGAATGGTCATGGTATTGGACTGCTGCCGACTTGGACAGCATGCGGCTATGAGAAACATCACCCAGGGCGAATCACACCTTGCTTAGAAGGTTGGCTTTCTGAGCCTATTTCCATTAACTGCTATACACCAGCAGGACGACCACCACTGCGCTTATCCGTACTTTTAGACTGCATTCACCAAAGCATTCCACAAGGTTGGAAAACCTGACAAAAATAAAAAGGCCATCATAATGATGGCCTTTCTAACTTTAGCATCTAACAGTTGTCGTTTACGTTCGACTGTTTAGATGGTCCTGCAATTACGCTAGCAATTCTTTAGCTGTGTTCACTACGTTTTCAGTCGTGAAGCCAAACATCTCGAATAGCTGACCAGCAGGTGCTGATTCACCGAATGTTGTCATACCGATGATGCGACCGTCGAAGCCTACGTACTTGTACCAGAAATCCGCAATGCCCGCTTCAATAGCGATACGTGCCGTTACGTCTGATGGCAGTACAGATTCACGGTAAGCAGCGTCTTGTTTGTCGAATGCGTCTGTTGATGGCATTGAAACAACGCGTACTTTCTTGCCTTCTGAAGTTAGTTGCTCAGCGGCTTTCACTGCAAGCTCAACCTCAGAACCTGTTGCGATAAGGATTAGCTCAGGCTTACCTTCGCTATCTTTCAGGATGTAAGCACCTTTCGCGATGTCTGCGACTTGTTCAGCAGTACGCTCTTGTTGCGCTAGGTTTTGACGAGAGAAGATAAGTGCAGTTGGTGCATCTTTACGTTCAATCGCTAGTTTCCATGCAACTGCAGACTCAACTTGGTCACATGGGCGCCATGTGCTCATGTTTGGAGTTACACGTAGAGACGCCATTTGCTCAACAGGTTGGTGAGTTGGGCCATCTTCGCCAAGACCGATCGAATCATGCGTGTAAACTTGGATGTTCTGAATTTTCATCAGCGCAGCCATACGCATTGCGTTACGAGCATATTCCATGAACATTAGGAATGTTGCGCCGTAAGGAACGAAACCACCGTGCAATGCGATACCGTTGATGATAGCGGTCATACCGAATTCACGCACACCGTAGTGGATGTAGTTGCCAGAGAAGTCCTCCATTTCTAGAGACTTAGAACCAGACCACATGGTCAGGTTAGAAGGCGCTAGGTCAGCAGAACCACCCATAAACTCAGGAAGCATTTGACCAAACGCTTCTAGTGCATTTTGCGACGCTTTACGTGATGCAATGTTCGCTGGATTTGCTTGAAGATCGGCAATGATTTGGTTCGCTTTTTCTTCCCACTGTGCAGGAAGTTCGCCGTTTAGACGACGTTTAAGCTCTGCCGCTTCTGCAGGGTAAGCTGCAGCGTATGCTTCGAATTTTTCATTCCAAGCTGCTTCTTTCGCGGCGCCCGCTTCTTTTGCATCCCACTCAGCGTAAACATCTGCCGGGATCTCAAATGGGCCGTACTCCCAACCTAGGTATTCGCGAGCCGCTTGGATTTCATCGTGACCTAGTGGTGCACCGTGACAGTCGTGCGAACCAGACTTGTTAGGAGAACCGAAACCGATAATTGTTTTGGTACAGATAAGCGTAGGACGTGGGTCCGCTTTTGCTGCTTCAATTGCTGCGTTGATCGCGTCTGAGTCGTGACCATCGACTGCTGGGATTACATGCCAGCCGTACGCTTCAAAACGCTTAGGTGTATCGTCAGAGAACCAGCCTTCAACGTGACCGTCGATAGAAATGCCGTTGTCATCCCAAAACGCGATCAGTTTGCCTAGACCTAACGTCCCAGCAAGAGAGCATGCTTCATGCGAGATGCCTTCCATTAGACAGCCGTCACCCATGAACACATACGTAAAGTGGTCAACGATATCGTGACCTTCTTTGTTGAACTGTGCCGCTAGTGCTTTCTCTGCGATCGCCATACCAACAGCGTTAGTGATGCCTTGACCTAGAGGACCCGTTGTTGTCTCGATACCAGGCGCGTAGCCGTACTCTGGGTGACCTGGGGTTTTTGAGTGCAATTGACGGAAGTTTTTCAGATCGTCAATAGATAGCTCGTAACCGCTTAAGTGCAGTAGAGAGTAAATAAGCATTGACCCATGACCGTTTGACAGCACAAAGCGATCGCGGTCGGCCCACTCTGGGTTTGAAGGGTTATGGTTTAGGTGAGAGCGCCAAAGAACTTCAGCGATATCAGCCATACCCATTGGTGCGCCTGGGTGGCCTGAGTTAGCTTGTTGAACACCATCCATGCTTAGAGCACGAATTGCATTGGCAAGATGTTTACGAGACGACATGTCTGCTCCTGAGTACATTAAGCGAAACGAAAAGTAGGTCATAATTCTCTCAAAGCCCTGTTGGGTGTGCAAACGTTTTCCAGTCCAAAACCTCACAAATATTGCACCTTTCGCGCCAAATCGTTCGAAGTTCTTAAAATTATCAATAAATCAGGCAAACGTTTGGTTATAACAAAAACCAAAAAAGAGCTTGTAATTCGAGCAATCAAATTTAGAATAGACGTCTAGATGTAGATACACCTACAAAAATTAGTATTAATTTGCGCTGGAGAGTTTATCATTCCCCAGTTTTAAACCAGATATAGTGGAGCTAACATGGCTAAGCACCTGTTTACTTCTGAGTCAGTATCAGAAGGTCATCCAGATAAAATTGCAGACCAGATTTCTGATGCGGTTCTTGACGCGATTCTAGAGCAAGATCCAAAGGCTCGTGTTGCATGTGAGACTTACGTTAAAACCGGTATGGTAATGGTGGGTGGTGAAATCACGACTTCAGCATGGGTAGACATCGAAGAGTTAACTCGTGAAACCGTTCGTGAAATCGGCTACGTACATTCAGATATGGGCTTTGACGCAGATTCTTGTGCGGTACTAAACACAATCGGTAAACAGTCGCCAGATATCAACCAAGGTGTTGATAAAGCTGACCCTAAAGAACAAGGTGCAGGCGACCAAGGCATCATGTTTGGTTACGCTTGTAACGAAACTGAAGTACTAATGCCAGCGCCAATTACTTACTCTCACCGTCTTGTTCAAAAGCAAGCAGAAGTTCGTAAAAACGGCACACTACCTTGGTTGCGTCCTGATGCAAAATCTCAGGTAACATTCCAATACGATCAAGGTAACATCGTTGGTATCGACGCGGTTGTTCTTTCAACTCAACACTGTGACTCAATCTCAACTTCAGACCTGCGTGAAGCGGTAATGGAAGAGATCATTAAGCCAGTGCTACCTTCTGAGTGGATCAACAAAGAAACAAACTTCTTCATTAACCCAACCGGTCGCTTCGTAATCGGTGGTCCTATGGGTGACTGTGGTCTAACTGGTCGTAAGATCATCGTAGATACCTACGGCGGCGCAGCTCGTCACGGTGGCGGTGCGTTTTCTGGTAAAGATCCATCAAAAGTTGACCGTAGTGCAGCATACGCAGCACGCTACGTAGCGAAAAACATCGTAGCGGCAGGCATGGCTGACCGTTGTGAGATCCAACTTTCTTACGCAATCGGTGTTGCTGATCCAACGTCTATCATGGTGGAAACGTTCGGTACTGAGAAAGTATCTCACGACATCATCATTGAAGCGGTTCGTCAATTCTTCGACCTACGTCCATACGGTCTACAAGAAATGCTTAACCTTCTTCAACCTATCTACAAGAAGACAGCGGCATACGGTCACTTCGGTCGTGAAGAATTCCCGTGGGAAGCGACAGACAAAGCTGCACTTCTACGCGATTTCTCTGGCATCAAATAATCAAGCCAAGCAAGAATCAATCAAGCCCTCGCCTATGGCGGGGGCTTTTTATTTTCAGCAACTTTTATCCAGCCATTTCGGCTCATACCGCCCTGACCCACAAAGCAGTCCTGTTTCTCCCTCATTTTTTATACCGAATAAATTTTAAGCAATTATTTGTAAATTATCCCATCTCCGCCAATAGTTAAAATATTGTTAACTCCAATTTAAATAGAGACGTCGGATGCTGGCGACTGTGGAAGCACACTTAAGTAAAGACATGAGTCAGGCATCTTTATGGCCGATACCAAACTAAGCCAATGCTCAGATGTAAACTTGAAAAAGTCGCTTCAAGTTTGACTGAACAAAACCGCTGTCAGTTGGTATAAGCGGATAATGTGGGAATAAATCAAGGAGGAGTTATGCCTCGAACTGTTAATCCATCGGACTTCCACAACAAGCGAAAGGAAGTGCCAGACAACGAATACGCCAGAACCATACCGTGCAATACGGTCAATCTTTCTGCACCTTTTCATTGGCTCGCATTAGGTCTGCATGATTTCGTGCGAATGCCACTTATTAGTGCTTTCTATGGCATCTGTTTTATGGCAGCTGCGATAGGCATTGTTTTGCTCGTACAGTGGCAAGGCACACACTTAGTCGTCATGCCCAGTTTGATTGTTTACATGTTAATTGGTCCGTTTCTCGCGCTGGGCTTGTATGATGCCAGTTGGGAGAGAGAGCGCGGACACAAAGCAAGCTTGTTCCATTCAATGAAAGCGATCGGTCGTAACTCAACATCTCAATGGGCGTTCGCCGTGTTACTCGCAGTGTGTATGATATTTTGGATGCGCATTGCCGCTCTACTTCATGCACTCTACCCTTCTGTTCAAGGGGCACCTTTAAGTGAGTTCCTACCCTTCCTTGTCATCGGCTCTTTAGTTGGCTTTGTTTTGGCTTGTGTGGTGTTTAGCATTTCAGCCTTTTCTATTCCGCTCATGATGGAGCGTCGCGTAGACATGATGACCGCTGTATTTACCAGCTTTAATGCCGTGAAATCCAACATTCCAGCAATGATTGTTTGGGCAGCGATCATCTGCGGCGGTATTCTTATCGGCTTTGCGACCTACGGGATCGGAATGTTGTTTACCATGCCAATTCTAGGCTACGGTACATGGCACGCTTACCATGCCACCATCAAGAAAAAACACACACCATAATTAACTGATGCTATGATCTGGCCCTCGCAAATGCGGGGGCTTTTTTATTTGATTTATCGAGGTGAATTGTGGATATAGAACTCAGCTATAAAGCCAAGCAAGTGATGGCGGGCTGTATCGCGATGGCGGAACAAGCTTTCAAACGTTCTTTCCCGATTCCAACAATCACCTTCGACGTCCGTGGGAAAGCGGCAGGAAAAGCCTACCTTCAATTAAATCAAGTACGCCTAAACCCTGTTTTATTTCGCGAAAACACCCAAGCATTCTTAGATGAAGTCATTCCTCATGAAGTAGCACACCTGATTACTTATCAGGTTTACGGGCGAGTTAGGCCTCACGGTAAAGAATGGAAAGGCGTCATGGAAGCCGTATTTAACGTACCAGCCAAAACCACTCACAGCTTTGAAGTAAAATCCGTTCAAGGTAAAACCTTTGAGTATCGTTGTGGTTGTATGACCTACCCTCTATCGATTCGCCGTCATAATAAAGTGCTGCGCAAAGAGGCGACGTACTCTTGTCAAAAATGTCGCCAACCACTTAACTTCACCGGCATTCAATTATCGTAGCCCTTACCTCATAGTGTTACTTGCGTTCCCAAAATAAAGATCGAGTTGGTCAAAACCTTCCCTTCGCCACTTATTGTTAACTTACTCATCACTAAAGCTATTTTATGCGTGTTATCATGAATAAAGTCATACTTTATAAAGACTTTTATCATGAAATACTTACTCTCTCTGTTGCTTATCGCGCTTTCTAGCACTGCGATTGCCGCGCCACCGAGCTCATTCTCTGCTGCCAAACGTGAGGCGGTCAAAATTTATCAAGACCACCCAACAAGCTTCTACTGTGGCTGTAACATTCAATGGCAAGGCAAGAAAGGCTTACCCGATTTAGCCTCTTGCGGTTACCAAGTCCGTAAACAAGAAAAACGGGCTGCACGAATCGAATGGGAGCACGTTGTTCCTGCGTGGCAATTTGGCCACCAGCGTCAATGCTGGCAAGATGGCGGACGTAAAAACTGTAAGAAAAAAGACAAAACTTTTCGTTTGATGGAAGCGGACTTGCACAACCTAACTCCTGCTATTGGTGAAGTAAACGGTGACCGTTCGAACTACAACTTCAGCCAATGGAACGGTATGGATGGCGTGAGTTATGGTCGCTGTGAGATGCAAGTGAACTTTAAGCAGCGTAAAGTCATGCCACCAGACCGTGCGCGTGGCTCAATTGCTCGTACCTATCTATACATGAGCAAAGAGTACGGTTTCAAACTGTCGAAGCAGCAAACGCAATTAATGAGTGCTTGGAACAAAACCTATCCTGTCGATAAATGGGAATGTGAGCGTGACGAGCGCATTGCAAAAGTACAGGGCAATCACAACCCATTTGTTCAAGAAGCCTGCCGCGCACTGTAACCTCCGACCTCGAAGCGTTTCAATTACTGATATTGAAACGCTTCTTGCCCCTTGTTTTTTCGGTGCAAAGCATCCATGTTAGGGTTTAAGTTTATTCTCTTGCTGGAAATCTCATGCGTACCCCTCGAATTTATCATCCAGAAACCATTCATCAACTTGGCTCACTTGCTTTAAGTGACGACGCAGCAGGCCATATCGGTCGTGTTTTGCGCATGAAAGAAGGCCAAGACGTTCTCCTTTTTGACGGCAGTGGCGCAGAGTTCCCAGCGGTTATCAGTGAAGTCAGCAAGAAATCAGTTTTGGTTAACATCACCGAGCGCGTAGAAAACAGTATTGAATCCCCTTTAGATCTGCACCTTGGTCAAGTCATTTCACGTGGCGATAAGATGGAGTTCACCATCCAAAAGTCTGTTGAACTTGGCGTCAATACCATCACTCCTCTGATTTCTGAACGTTGTGGTGTCAAGCTTGACCAAAAGCGTTTTGAGAAAAAACTCGCGCAATGGCAGAAAATCGCCATCAGTGCCTGTGAGCAATGTGGGCGTAATGTCGTGCCCGAAATTCGTCCAATTATGAGCTTGGAAGAGTGGTGTAAAGAAGAGTACGATGGTTTAAAGCTTAACCTTCACCCTCGTGCTAAATACTCAATCAACACTTTGCCAACCCCGGTTGAAAAAGTGCGCCTACTGATCGGTCCTGAAGGCGGTTTATCGTCTGAAGAAATCGAGATGACTCGAGAATACCAATTTGAAGAAACGCTACTCGGCCCTCGCGTTCTGCGTACCGAAACAGCGGCTCTGACAGCAATTACAGCCTTACAAGTTCGTTTCGGCGATCTTGGTTAAACGGAGAAAAATAATGATCAAACTCGGTATCGTAATGGACCCAATCTCGTCCATTAACATCAAAAAAGACTCTAGCTTTGCCATGATGCTTGAAGCGCAACGACGCGGCTATGAAATCCACTACATGGAAATGAATGATCTGCATCTCGATCAAGGCGTTGCCATTGCAGATACTAAAGTGGTAGAACTAAAAGAAGATCCAAACGATTGGTACGAGTTCAAATCAGAGCAAACTATCGAACTGTCTGAGCTAGACGCGGTGCTAATGCGTAAAGATCCTCCGTTTGATACTGAATACATCTACGCGACTTACATCCTTGAGCGTGCAGAAGAACAAGGTGCACTGATCGTTAACAAGCCTCAAAGCTTACGTGATTGTAACGAAAAGCTGTTTACAGCATGGTTCCCAGAGCTGACACCTACAACGATCGTGACGCGAAAAGCAGAGAAAATTAAAGAATTTCGTGAAAAACATGGTGATGTCATCCTGAAACCGCTTGATGGTATGGGTGGCGCGTC
Organism: Vibrio sp. Vb0598; assembly: GCF_033338935.1. Classification (NCBI taxonomy): domain Bacteria; kingdom Pseudomonadati; phylum Pseudomonadota; class Gammaproteobacteria; order Vibrionales; family Vibrionaceae; genus Vibrio; species Vibrio sp. Vb0598. Next base: position 140,990 of record NZ_JAWOTP010000011.1, read on the forward strand.
CATCTTCCGTGTAAAAGAAAACGATCCAAACGTCTCTGTAATCATCGAGACATTGACTAACCACGGTCAAAACTACGCAATGGCACAAACCTTCGTGCCAGACATCAGCAACGGTGACAAACGTATCCTAGTGGTAGATGGCGAACCTATGCCTTACTGTCTAGCACGCATTCCTGCTAAAGGCGAAACGCGCGGCAACCTAGCCGCTGGTGGTACTGGTGAAGCTCGTCCGCTAAGCGAAACCGACCTCAAAATTGCGCAAACCGTTGCCCCGACACTGAAAGAAAAAGGCCTTATCTTTGTTGGCCTTGACGTAATTGGCGACAAGCTAACAGAAATCAACGTCACCAGCCCAACCTGTATTCGCGAAATTGAAGCAGCTTTTGATATCTCAATCACAGGCAAGCTGATGGATGCGATTGAGCGTCGAGTAAAAGGCGAATAACTCAAACTGTATTACAGTTAATAGAGAGCGTAGTACATTAACTTAAGCAAACTCATGCACATACCTAGATGTAAATTGTATGATGTTTGCTTAAGGGCATTTACGAGAGTTAAGGGTCAGTATGAGTATGAATCTCACAAATCACTTTTTGGTTGCCATGCCTGGGATGAAAGATCCGTACTTTCAAAACAGCGTGATCTACGTTTGTGAGCACAACGAAGACGGCGCTATGGGGCTGATGATCAATGCTCCTGTTGATATCACCGTCGGCAACATGCTCAAGCAGGTGGAAGTTCAGCCAGTACACCCGCGCCTATTTGAAGCCAGTCTAGATAGACCAGTCTACAATGGCGGCCCAATCTCGGAAGATCGTGGTTTTATTTTGCATAAACCCAAAGATTACTACGAGTCCAGCGTCCAAATGACCGATGACCTCGCGGTAACCACTTCGCGTGATATTCTGTCGGTGTTAGGAACAGAAGCAGAACCAAGTGATTACTTAGTGGCACTTGGCTACTCCGGTTGGAGTGCAGGCCAATTAGAAAGTGAGCTGGTCGAAAACTCTTGGCTCACCATTGAAGCGACGCCTGAAATTATCTTTAATACACCAATCAACGAGCGTTGGAAGAAAGCGGTCGAAAAGCTGGGCATCGACCCAAGTCACCTTTCAGCAGACTCTGGACATGCTTAGTCCAAATATACAGTTACATTAGATAGAGACACCTTATGTCACGCACAATTATGGCTTTTGACTTTGGAACCAAAAGCATTGGTAGCGCTATTGGCCAAGAAATTACTGGTACAGCTTCCCCATTAAAAGCCTTTAAAGCCAATGACGGTATTCCAAACTGGGACGATATCGAAAAGCAAATCAAAGAGTGGCAACCAGATTTGCTAGTGGTCGGTTTACCGACCGATCTGCATGGTAAAGACCTTGAGACCATAACCCCTCGTGCACGAAAATTTGCTAAGCGTCTGCAAGGCCGATACGGATTGCCAGTTGAACTGCATGATGAGCGTTTATCTACAGCAGAAGCTCGTGCGGAGTTGTTCAGCATGGGCGGCTACAAAGCCCTATCGAAAGGTAATGTTGACTGCCAGTCAGCAGTGGTGATTCTAGAAAGCTGGTTTGAAGCCCTTTGGGGTGAGTAAACACTTCAAGCACAATGAAAAAAGGTTGGCTCCTGCCAACCTTTTTTGTTTCTGGATTGGATTAATCCATATCGATCTTAACGTTCGCCAAACTGCCCGTAGAGAATGCTTCACCACGCTGCGTTTTCAACATCAAGCGCAGATCATTTGCCGAGTCGGCACTATGTAGTGCATCCTCTTCGCTGATCTTACCTTGCATCACTAACTTATAAAGAGATTGATCGAACGTCAGCATACCAAACTCATTTGAGCGAGCCATGGTTGACTTCAACTCATGTAAATCTCCGCGACGAATCAAATCCGACACACGTGGGCTATTTAGCAAGATCTCAAATACACCATGACGTCCCTGCCCATTTTTATCTCGGATCAACTGCTGACCAACCACGCCTTTCAGATTCATCGACAAGTCGAACAAGAATTGTTCTTTTTGATCTTTCGGTACCAAGTGAAGAATGCGCTCTAAAGCTTGGTTTGCATTGTTGGCGTGCAACGTTGCCATACACAGGTGACCCGTTTCGGCGAAGGTCATCGCGTATTCCATTGTTTCACGGCTACGGATCTCACCAATCAAAATCATATCTGGTGCTTGGCGCAGCGAGTTTTTAAGCGCAACTTCATAGCTTTCCGTATCTAACCCAACTTCACGTTGAGTCACGATACAGCGCTTGTGTTCATGCACGAACTCGATCGGATCTTCGACCGTCAAAATGTGCCCGGTTTTATTGCTGTTTCGATAGCCTGTCATCGCCGCCATAGTGGTCGATTTACCCGAACCAGTAGCACCGACCACCAGCACCAAACCACGCTTAGCTATCGCCAAATCTTGCAACACTAACGGTAACTTTAACTGCTCAAAAGTAGGAATATTAGTTTCAATACGACGAATCACTGCGCCTGGTAACTCGCGTTGAAAAAAGGCACTCACACGGAAGCGACCACAATCTCTCACAATGGCAAAATTCGACTCGCGACTTTTACGAAATTCCTGACGCCGATCTGGTTCCATAGCGCTGTCGAGTAATGCAGCCACATCGCTCTCGGTAAGTTTTTCCCCTTGCGGACGCAATTCGCCATCCACACGAAATAGAATTGGCGCTCCAACCGTGATGTAAAGATCCGACGCTTTCAGCGCCAGCATGCCTTCGAGAAATTTATCTAGATCCATCTTCCGTATTCACCATTATCTGTATGAACGTTACGAGAATTGCTGCACTTCTAATCCGATCTTACTATCGACCTCTTCACGAGCAACCATGCCTTGCGCCATTAACTGACGAGCATTTTGCTCCATGGTTTGCATGCCGTGAGCCGCACCTGTTTGAATGATCGAATACATCTGCGCGACTTTGTCTTCGCGGATCAAGTTACGAATCGCAGGCGTTGCCATCATAATTTCATGGCATGCAATACGGCCACCACCATTACGCTTCAGAAGCTTTTGCGCGATAACCGAACGAAGAGACTCAGATAGCATCGAGCGGACCATATCTTTATCACTACCAGGAAAAACATCGATAATACGGTCAATAGTTTTTGCCGCCGAGCTGGTATGCAACGTCCCGAAAACTAAGTGACCCGTTTCTGCCGCCGTTAAGGCAAGGCTGATGGTTTCTTTATCACGCATCTCACCGACTAGAATCACATCCGGGTCTTCGCGCAATGCACTACGCAAAGCATTTTGGAAACTATGGGTGTCACGGTGAACTTCACGCTGGTTGATCAAACATTTATTGTTGTTGTGAACAAATTCAATCGGATCTTCAATTGTGAGTACGTGCTTGTTGTGATTACGGTTAATGTAGTCAACAATGGCTGCTAAGGTCGTCGATTTACCTGAACCTGTTGGGCCAGTGACCAGAACTAAGCCTTTTTCAGCGTTCGCAATTTTTTTGAAGATCTCTGGCGCTTCTAGCTCTTCCAGAGTTGGAATGCTACTTGGAATGGTACGGAATACTGCCGCACAACCGCGAGATTGGTTGAAAGCGTTGACACGGAAACGGCCAACGTTATGCAACTCAAAAGAGAAATCGACTTCGAGTTTTTCTTCGAACTCACTGCGCTGGGCATCGTTCATGATTTCGAAAACCAAACGATGCACTTCTTGGTGTGTAAACGCTGGAATGCCTAGTTTTCTTACATCCCCATCAATACGAACCATTGGTGGGACACCTGCAGAAAGATGTAGATCCGAGGCATTATGTTTTACACTAAAATCCAGTAACTCAGTGATATCCATTTAAAATCCTTAAGTCTAAAGTACAGCTATGAGTAGTATTCAACAAAATATTGAACATATCACCTCTCAAATTCGATATGACGAGCAAAAATGTGGTCGAACTCCAGAGTCAGTGCAACTTCTAGCGGTAAGCAAAACTAAACCTGTCGAGGCAATTCTCGAAGCCTACCAAGCGGGACAAACCGCCTTTGGTGAAAACTACGTTCAAGAGGGCGTCAGTAAAGTTCAGCACTTTGCCGAGCATTATCCAGATAATCGAATCGAATGGCACTTCATTGGCCCGATTCAATCGAATAAATCGCGACTTGTTGCTGAACATTTCGATTGGGTTCACACCATCGATCGAACCAAGATTGCTCAACGCCTGAATGATCAGCGGCCAAGCGAACTTAAACCGCTACAAGTTCTGATTCAGGTTAACACCAGTGGTGAGGTATCTAAATCTGGTGTCACTGAAGCGGAAGTATTCGAGCTGGCGGAGTTGATTTCTCGCCTACCCAACCTCACTTTAAGAGGGTTGATGTCGATTCCTGCCAACGTGTCTGACTACGAATCACAACTCCATGAATTTCAGAAGTTGGCTACGTTGAAGCAAACACTCGAAGTACAGTTCCCAGAAATCGATACATTATCAATGGGAATGAGTGGTGATATGACCGCTGCAATCGAAGCTGGTAGTACAATGGTTCGTATTGGAACCGCTATTTTCGGCGCACGAGACTACAGCTAAATCAACAAAACGCTCACTCGCGACATAAGTTATGTCGTCAATCGTTAGAGCGTAAATGCGCAATCATCTTACTCGCCAATAGGAGCAGTAAGTAACAGCGGCGCCATTATACACCTGAGCGCACAACAAATTCTAAATATCATGATGGAAATCAGACAAATGGAACATAAAAAAATCGCCTTCATTGGTGCTGGCAACATGGTGAGAGCCATTGTTTCCGGCTTGGTTGCTAACGGATACCCAGCGCAAAACATTACCGCGACAGCTCCTTCAGAGGCTCGCCGCCTTCTGCTAGAACAAGATTTTGGCATCCGCACCACCAGCGATAACATCCAAGCTGCGACCGAGGCGGATGTGGTGGTATTGTCTGTAAAACCGCAAATGATGGCTGATGTCTGTAAACCACTGCAATCGATCGATTTCACTAATAAACTGGTGATTTCTATTGCCGCAGGCATCAACTGTTCACGATTGGATGATATGCTAGCCACCAAATTGAACTTGGTTCGTGTTATGCCAAATACGCCATCACAACTTGGGTTGGGTATGAGTGGGTTATTCGCACCAACTCATGTAACCGAACACGACAAAGCTTTTGCCGCAGAGTTAATGGAAGCGGTCGGTAAAGTATGTTGGGTTGAGCAAGAGTCTGGCATCAATAATGTGATTGCCGCAGCGGGCAGTGCTCCAGCATACTTCTTCCTGTTTATGGAAGCGATGCAAGCAGAAGCGATTGCGCAAGGCTTTGATAAAGAGATCGCTCGACTATTGGTTCAGCAAGCTGCACTGGGCGCGGCCAGTATGGTGGTTAGCAACCCAGAAACTGAGCTATCAACCCTGCGTGAGAACGTAACATCGAAAGGTGGGACAACGGCAGAAGCACTGCGTACATTCAACGAACATCAACTTTCAGATATTGTCGCTAAAGCCATGCAAGCTGCTGTGGCTCGCGCGGAAGAAATGGAAAAACTGTTTTAATTATTTGGATGAACTCCGTTTAGTATCATCCATCACTTGTTAAGGGTACCTTATGAATTCAATGAGTTTTCTCATCTCAACCCTATTTGACCTGTACATCATGGTCGTAATTTTGCGAATTTGGTTGCAAGCTGCGCGCGCAGACTTCTACAACCCATTCTCGCAATTTATAGTAAAAGCGACTCAGCCGGTCATTGGTCCATTGCGCCGCGTTATCCCTTCCGTGGGGAATATTGACCTAGCAACCGTGTTGTTTGCCTACGTGTTGTGTGTGCTTAAATTTGTCGTGCTTATCCTAATAGCTTCGAACGGTTCCGTCTCTTTCAGCGCTGACTTCTTATTCTTGGGCTTATTATCATTAATCAAAGCCGCAGGTGGCCTATTGTTCTGGGTACTATTGATCCGTGCAATTTTGAGCTGGGTAAGCCAAGGCCGCAGCCCTATCGAGTACGTATTCCATCAACTGACCGAGCCAATGTGCGCTCCAATCCGTCGTATTCTTCCGGCTATTGGTGGTCTTGATTTAAGCGTACTAGTGTTATTTATCGGCTTGCAGTTCGCGAACTTCTTAATGGGCGATATCATTGGTCCAATTTGGTTCCAGCTATAATGTCAGCTGCAGTTTGGCAAGATGGTGAGGACATCATCCTGAAGCTCTATATTCAACCTAAAGCTAGCCGCGATAAAATCGTTGGCTTGCATGGTGAAGAGCTAAAAATCGCCATTACTGCTCCACCTGTCGATGGCAAAGCTAATGCACACCTAACTAAGTTCTTAGCCAAGCAGTTTAAAATCGCTAAGGGCTTGGTTCACATAGAAAAAGGTGAATTAGGACGGCACAAACAAGTTCGGATAGAATCGCCTACCCAGATACCGACAGAAATTAAAGCCATCTTATGATGGCTTTTTATTTACGATTTTGTACCACACTTACTAATACCAACGACTGAGTACGCATTTTTTACCCCCTGACCAAGGTAAAATTGCAGCTATGGTTGTTTTATAACAAGTGCTTTGAGGAAGTAACAATGAGCAAATGGATTACCGCATTACTGATTAGCCTGTTGTCGTTACCAAGCTTCGCCGATCAGTTTAAAAATATGAAAGATATCGAAGTACACTATGTCGCGTTTAACTCAACATTCCTAACACCCAAAGTCGCACGTAGCTACGATATCAAACGTAATGGATACCTCGCTGTGGTTAATATTAGCGTGTTAGATAGAGCTTCATTGGGTAAGCCAGCATTAGAAGCAAAAATTGCTGGACGCGCGAAGAACCTTATCGGCCAAACTCAGACCTTGACCTTTCGTGAAGTCAAAGAAGGCAATGCGATATACTACTTAGCCGAACTGTCAATTACCCACGAAGAAACTTTTACTTTCGATATTGACGTAAAAGCTGGAAACAAAGGCTCAGGTAAGCTTAAATTCACCCAGAAGTTTTATGTTGAAGAGTAATTGGGTTGTGATGTTCCAAAAGCTTTTGGATCTAAGCAGGCTAAAAACCATTTATTAGTTAAAGAATATCTAGAGGAGAACGATTTGTTCTCCTCTATCACTATTAAAAGAGATTCCCATGAAAAAAATTGTGCTAGCAACTGGTAACCAAGGCAAAGTTCGTGAAATGGCAGATTTATTGTCTGACTTCGGCTTTGAAGTATTAGCGCAAAGTGAATTCAATGTATCGGAAGTAGCTGAAACGGGTACAACTTTCATTGAAAACGCAATCATTAAAGCTCGCCATGCCGCACAAGAAACAGGGCTTCCTGCCATTGCAGACGACTCTGGATTAGAAGTCGATTTCTTAAAAGGCGCTCCGGGCATTTACTCTGCACGTTACGCAGGCGAGAGCGCATCTGATCAAGAGAATCTAGAAAAATTGCTAGCGGCAATGGAAGGCGTACCAGAAGCAGAGCGTACAGCACGTTTCCACTGCGTATTAGTCCTCATGCGTCACGAGAACGACCCAACGCCTATCGTCTGTCACGGTAAATGGGAAGGCCGAATTCTAACTGAAGCACACGGTGAAAATGGCTTTGGCTACGACCCAATCTTCTTTGTTCCTGAAGATAACTGTGCGTCAGCCGAACTTGAACCTGCACGTAAGAAACAACTGTCTCACCGCGGTAAAGCGCTCAAGTCGTTGTTTGCTCAACTGTCTGAGCAAGTGTCTCAGTAATCACGAGCGAATTAGACCATGTTAACGCCCCCAGCACTCAGCTTGTATGTACACATCCCGTGGTGTGTGCAAAAGTGCCCGTATTGCGACTTTAACTCTCACGCGCTCAAAACCGAGATTCCAGAAGAAGAGTACATCAGTGCCCTTTTAGAAGATTTGGATACCGACATTGAGAAATACCGCCTTAACGAAGCGCCACGCCCACTGCATTCAATCTTCATTGGTGGTGGTACGCCGAGTTTGATTTCGGCAGAAGGCATCGAGCGTCTACTTAAGGGCATTGAAGCGCGTATTCCGTTCAAGCCTGAAATCGAAATCACCATGGAAGCGAATCCAGGCACCATCGAAGCAGAGCGTTTTGTTGGCTACCGCAAAGCTGGTGTAACGCGTATCTCTATCGGCGTACAAAGCTTTGAGCAGCAGAAGCTTGAGCGTTTGGGGCGCATTCACGGCCAAGACGAAGCCGTCAATGCTGCTAAGCTGGCGCACCAAATCGGTTTGAACAGCTTTAACCTCGATCTCATGCACGGCTTACCTGATCAAAGCATCGAACAAGCCTTGGCAGATTTGGACAAAGCGATTGAGTTGGCACCGCCGCACTTGTCTTGGTATCAGCTGACCATCGAACCAAACACCATGTTTTACTACAAGCCACCAACGCTACCTGACGATGATGACTTGTGGGATATTTTCGAGCTCGGACACCAAAAACTTGCAGCCGCGGGTTATGTGCAATATGAAATCTCCGGTTACAGCAAGCCGGGCTATCAGTGTCAGCACAACCTCAACTACTGGCGCTTTGGTGATTACCTTGGTATCGGTTGTGGCTCTCATGGCAAACTCAGTTTTACCGACGGACGTATTATTCGAACGACAAAGGTAAAACACCCGCGAGGCTATTTAGCGGCTTATCAAAATATGGTCAAACCTTATCTGCATACAGAACATGTCGTCGCGGATGAAGATCGTCCATTCGAGTTTTTTATGAACCGATTCCGCTTAATCGAAGCCTGTCCGAAGCAAGATTATGTGGACACCACGGGCTTACCGCTTAGTACGATTCAAGAAACCATCGACTGGGCGATAGAAATGGGCTACCTGAGTGAAACGGCTACCCATTGGCAAATTACTGAAAAAGGGAAGCTCTTCCTTAATGATTTGCTCGAAGCCTTTATGGCCGAAGAAAGCGAAGAGTAACGCAACCCCAAAACAAAAAAAGCCTCTCAATTGAGAGGCTTTTTATTTAGAAACTGTGCCGTCCTAAATAAGGTTGACACATTTCCAACATTAGAAAATTGAACGGCCAATTCGCTCTGAGAGCAGCTCAAGCGCCTTAGTACCCGCAAGCGAGTTACCTGAAGGATCAAGCTCTGGAGACCATACTGAAATGGTCATTTCACCAGGTACTACCGCGATAATGCCACCACCAACACCAGACTTACCAGGCATACCAACGCGATAAGCAAACTCGCCCGCGCCATCATACAAGCCACACGTTGCTAACAGTGCATTAAGTTGTTTGGTTTGCACAGGAGAAACTACAGGCTTACCCGTTTGTACCGATGTGCCCTTGTTTGCTAAATAGCTAAACGTTTTAGCCAAATCGACGCAACTCATCTTCAGCGCACAAGCGTGGAAGTAGTTTTGTAGTACTGGAATCACTTCATTTTCGAAGTTGCCAAACGAACGCATGAGATATGCAATCGCCGCATTACGGTCACCATGCATCATTTCGGATGCCGCAACGACTTTGTCATACACAATATGGGTATCACCAGAAAGCTGACGCACAAACTCCAACAGGCGCTGACGAGGCGCAGATAAGCGAGTTTGTAACAAATCCGCCACTACTATCGCTCCAGCATTTATAAATGGATTACGAGGAATACCTTGCTCCATTTCTAGCTGGATTAGCGAATTAAATGCCTGCCCCGAAGGCTCTTTTCCCACTCGAGACCAAATTTCTTCTTGCTTGTACAAGCACATCGCTAACGTCAAGCTCAATGCTTTTGAAATAGATTGGATAGAGAAAGGTTCATCGGCATCACCCGCCTTAATAACCTCACCTTCGTTGGTGTATACCGCAATACCTAACTTGTTGCTGGGTACTTTTGCCAGAGCAGGAATGTAATCAGCCACTTTACCTTGGCCGATTAAAGGGCGTACTTCCGCCAAAATATCTGTCAAAATTTCCACTGTCGGTTTCATTCTCTACCTTCTATTTACAAGAGAACTCGTTGAGCTCAGAGGTAAAAAAAGCCAACGTGTCGTTGGCTTTTCCATAGGGTTCGTTCGACTCAAGTCGATTATGGTTTTACTGCCACAATAATATTGCGGTTGATAGATTGATCAACACGGTGAAGATAACCGATGTAAGGCTCTTCTGAAAGTACCTTCCAACCTTGCTCTTCAAATAATGCCGCGACATCTTTCCATTTCAATGTGAATTCATTGAAAGACAACACCACTGAACCTTGCTTTTTCAATACCACTTTCCATGCAGGCAGAGCCTCTTTTAAAAGCTCTAGTGGGCTGCGGTTCAGTTTGCTGTCCTTGGCATTTTTGCTGCCGTGCTGCACGCCATAAGGCAGATCAGACACCATCACATCAACTGAGTTCTTTTTCACGACTTGATCAGCGATACGAGTATCAGCCGAATACAGCTTCATAAACTGAAGATTGCCTTGGTTGTAATCTTCTTTATTTGCTGCAGCTTCAACCACGAAACCATCCGCCACTTTCTTGCCACCCGCAGTGCGCTTTTCTTTGCTCACTTTGTGCTTAAAGCGGCCATTCTTCATGAACTTAACAATAAAGGTCTGGATCTCTTGCACCCACTTGGCGTTGATCTCAACCCCTACCACGTTCAAACCGTGGATCAAGCCTTCAAATAAGGTTGTACCTTTACCACACATTGGATCCATTAAGGTCAGTTGTTCACTTCCCGTATTGGACGCACTAATGCCGATATTCACCATCAAACGGGTAAACTGCTCGTTTGTTTTCCCGGTGTAGCGCAAAATCTGGCTCATACTTTCCGGGAAAGTGTTAAATACGGGCGCTTGAACTGGTCGAAGTAAACCATCTTCGCGCACTTCAAATAGCGCATAGTAAATCGAAGAGGCTGCGATTCTTCGCGACTGCTCATCGGTTAGCGCTTCCTGACAAGAAAACACCAACGCAGCAGGTAAGCCAACGTCTTTACTACCAATTTCTGTCACATCCACGCCTTGTGAAGCTAAAATTGCTTTTAGCTCAGAACAGGCAATGGTCATTGCGCTATCAAAGTAAATTCGGTTATGACCCGGATTCGCTAATATCGCGTAATGGTACATCCCATGAACTCCTCTGGTTACGCAATACGCTTATATTTGATATCCCAAACACCGTGACCAAGACGGTGACCACGAGCTTCAAACTTCGTTAGCGGGCGATCGTCTGGACGAGGAACGAAATCACCATCTTTAGCAATGTTTTCGAAACCTGGCGCTTGGTTCATCACTTCAATCATGTGCTCTGCGTAGTTTTCCCAGTCGGTCGCCATGTGGAAAATACCTTCATTAGGGATAAGCTTCTCACGCACCATTTCCGCAAAACCCAATTGAACAATACGACGCTTGTGGTGACGCTTCTTATGCCAAGGGTCTGGGAAGAACAATTGCAGTGTCGATAAGCTGCCATTTGGGATCATGTGTTCGAATACTTCTACCGCATCGTGACACATTACACGCAGGTTAGTAATTCCCGCTTCGCGAGCATCGGCAAGACAAGCACCAACGCCTGGGCTATGAACTTCGATACCGATGAAGTTTTTCTCTGGCGCGTTCTTTGCCATTTCAACCAATGAAGCACCCATACCAAAACCGATCTCAAGCACTACTGGGTTATCGTTGCCAAACACTTCTTTCCAATCGAGAAGTTCAGCTTTGAAGTCAATACCCATCGTAGGCCAGCATTCATTCATCGCGCTCTCTTGACCTTTAGTCAAACGCCCTTCACGGCGTACAAAACTGCGGATTTTGCGGATCAGCTTTCCGTCTTCGTTGTATTCGTTAGTGGTTACTTCACTCATTGATTTTGCCTGCACATTGATTAATCAAAGCGGGGATTATCCAAAGAATTTACTTAGGTGCAAGTATTTGTTGAGCTCTTGGTCTATGGCAACCCAAAAGCAACGACACACCTCTTTATATCCCTACTGTTTATCCGTTGTACTTCTTGCCCATTATGTGGTGCAATTTTGCACCTAACCAATAATAGAATACAGAGCAAGTCGTGACACCTTTCGCCAGTGCCATCCTAGAATGGTATGACGCATATGGAAGAAAAGATCTTCCGTGGCAACAAAATAAGACCGCATACAGTGTCTGGTTGTCTGAAATTATGCTTCAGCAAACTCAGGTCACTACGGTTATTCCGTATTACCAACGTTTCTTGGAACGCTTTCCAACCGTGATCGATCTTGCCAATGCTGAGCAAGATGAAGTCCTACACCTTTGGACTGGCTTAGGGTATTACGCCCGAGCCCGTAACCTTCACAAAGCAGCACAAGAGGTCGCCTCTACATACAATGGTGAGTTTCCTCTTGATATAGAGAAAATGAACGCCCTACCGGGGATTGGTCGCTCTACTGCTGCCGCCATTTTATCGTCTGTGTATAAACAACCACACGCGATTCTTGATGGTAACGTGAAGCGCACCCTATCCCGCTGTTTCGCAGTCGAAGGATGGCCAGGACAAAAAAAGGTTGAAAACCAGCTGTGGGAAATTGCCGAAACGCATACCCCACAAACGGATGTAGATAAGTATAACCAGGCAATGATGGACATGGGCGCAATGGTCTGCACTCGCAGCAAACCCAAATGTAGCCTCTGCCCTGTTGCTGACCTGTGTGTGGCAAAACAACAAGGTAATGTGCTCGACTACCCGGGCAAAAAACCGAAGAAAGATAAACCAATCAAGCAAACTCGTTTCGTGATGCTTCACCACAACACCGAAAATGGTCATAAGGTGTGGTTGGAGCAAAGACCACAAACAGGCATTTGGGGTGGCTTATTCTGCTTCCCACAAACCGAACATGTGGATGCAGAAAGCGACATTGAATTGCTACTGGATCAACGCGGCATTCAAGCCAGCAATATCAAACAGAAGCAAACACTGATTACCTTTCGTCATACATTCAGCCATTACCACCTAGATATCACGCCAATTTTGATTGATTTATCAAAGCAACCGGACGTGATAATGGAAGGCAACAAAGGTCTTTGGTATAACTTATCTAAACCTGAAGAAGTCGGTTTAGCCGCGCCAGTAAAACTATTGCTGGAAACGCTACCCCACGAACTTCGTTAATTGAATACAAGGAGTCATTATGAGCCGCACTGTATTTTGTGCTCGACTAAAGAAAGAAGGCGAAGGTCTAGACTTTCAACTTTACCCTGGTGAACTAGGTAAACGCATTTTCGACAACATCTCGAAAGAAGCGTGGGCTCAGTGGCAACACAAACAAACCATGTTGATCAACGAGAAGAAACTCAACATGATGGATCCAGAACACCGCAAACTGATCGAAACAGAAATGGTAAATTTCCTCTTTGAAGGAAAAGACGTTCATATCGAAGGTTACACACCTCCGAGCGAATAAAGTCGCTTGAGTTAAACAATGACATCACAACCATTTGTGGTGTCATTTTTCTATTACCTTCAATAACTCTGATACTTATGAAAAAAATTGTCTTTATTGCTGCCGCACTTTTAATGGCAGGCTGTAGCCGTGAATTCGTCGAAAAGATTTATGACGTCAACTACGAGCCAACAAACCGTTTTGCCAATAACTTAGCTGAGCTACCAGGACAATTTGAAAAAGATACTGCGGCGCTAGATGCCTTAATCAATAGCTTTTCAGGCAATATTCAAAAGCGCTGGGGTAAAAAAGAAATCAAGTACGCTGGCAAGAGTAATTACGTTAAGTACATCGATAACTACCTTAGCCGCGCCGAGGTCGACTTTCGCAAAGGCGTGATCACGATAGAGACCGTATCACCGACCGAGCCCCAAAAACACCTAAAAGACGCGATTGTCACCACCTTATTAACACCAGACGATCCCGCTCATGTCGACTTATTCTCCTCTAAAGGTATCAGGTTAGAGGGGCAACCATTCCTGTATAAACAAGTTGTCGACCAAGACAATAAGCCAATTCAATGGTCTTGGCGGGCAAACCGTTTTGCGGAATACCTCATCGCAAATAAAATAAAAACCAAAAATGTAGATTTCAAGAAAGCGTATTATGTCGAAATTCCCATGGTTGAAGACCACTTTTCAACACGCAGCTACCAATACGCCGATATCGTTCGTCGAGCTTCCAAGAAATACGACATTCCAGAAGACTTGATATACGCCATTATTAAAACCGAGAGCAGTTTCAACCCATACGCGGTAAGTTGGGCAAATGCATATGGCCTAATGCAAGTTGTACCTAAAACAGCGGGACGAGATGTGTTCAAACTCGTGAAAAAGCGCTCGGGCCAACCAAGCCCTGAATATTTGTTTAATCCAGAAAACAACATAGATACTGGTACTGCGTATTTCTATATCTTAAAAAATCGTTATTTAAGAGAAGTCCGCCACCCTACCTCTCTCGAGTACAGCATGATTTCAGCTTACAATGGCGGTACTGGAGGAGTTTTAAACACATTTCATCGCAGTGATCGCAAACGCGCAATGCAAGATCTTAATTCATTGCAACCCAACCAAGTTTATTGGGCGTTAACCAAGAAACACCCGAACGCAGAAGCGCGTCGCTACCTAGAAAAAGTTACAAATTTCAAAAAGGAATTTAACTCGAAGCAAACTTTGTAGTGACAGTTGAATAAAAAGCGTTCGAACAACCACTTTTTTGAAATTATTTAAAAAAAGTGGTTGACGCAACGCGGGAAAATCCGTTTAATAGCGCTCCGTTGCCCGGATAGCTCAGTCGGTAGAGCAGAGGATTGAAAATCCTCGTGTCGGTGGTTCGATTCCGCCTCCGGGCACCACAATTTGATTTGTTGGTGTCTTAACGAAATGTTATAACACGGATAAAAGCACAAAGAATAAAGTGTGCCGACTTAGCTCAGTAGGTAGAGCAACTGACTTGTAATCAGTAGGTCACCAGTTCGATTCCGGTAGTCGGCAC